>NZ_JBHXTE010000053.1:0-65074 GCF_042677545.1 Streptomyces sp. NPDC127108
CGCGTCTGCCGGGTGCTCGGCAGACGCGTCTGCGGCTGTTCTCGCGCTGAGCGCGCAGTTCCCCGCGCCCCTTACGGGGCCCGGCCGGGCCTACGGGGCGCCGGCCCCGATGTCAGGCTCCGGGGCCCGCTCCAGTTCGTGACGGAGGTCGTCCAGCTCGGAGCCGCCCGCCATCTGGCGGGTCAGCTCGTCCAGGGTGATCTCGTCCCTGGAATGGCTGCCGGACATCGCACCGCGCTTGAGGAGGACGAAGCGGTTGCCGACCAGGTAGGCGTGGTGCGGGTTGTGGGTGATCAGGACCACACCGAGGCCGGCGTCACGGGCGGCGGCGACGTACTTGAGGACGACGCCGGACTGCTTCACGCCGAGCGCCGCGGTGGGCTCGTCCAGGACGAGGACCTTCGCGCCGAAGTACACGGCGCGGGCGATCGCCACGCACTGCCGCTCACCGCCGGACAGGGTGCCGATGGGCTGGTCCACGTCGCGCAGGTCGATGCCCATGCGGAGCAGCTCGGCGTGCGTGGTCCGGCGCATCAGGTCGACGTCGAGGCGCTTGAACGGGCCGGTGCCCTTCGTCGGCTCGGAGCCGAGGAAGAAGTTGCGCCAGACCGGCATCAGCGGGACGACGGCCAGGTCCTGGTAGACGGTCGCGATGCCGCGGTCCAGGGCCTCGCGGGGGCTGGAGAGCTTGGTCTCCTCGCCCTCGATGCTGAGGGTGCCCGCGTCGTGCTGGTGCAGCCCAGCGATGATCTTGATGAGCGTCGACTTGCCCGCGCCGTTGTCGCCCAGGACGCAGGAGATCTCCCCGGCGTGCACTTCGAGGGAGACGCCTTCGAGGGCGCGGATGTTGCCGTAGTACTTGCTGACGCCGTCGAGCTCGACCAGCGGCGTACGGTCCGCGGGGGCCGTGTCTTCCTTGGATTCGGCCTCAGTGGTCATTTCGTCGCCTCCGCGCGCTTGCGGACCCAGGCGTTGAGCAGGGTCGCGAGGAGCAGCATCGCCCCGAGGAAGAACTTGAACCAGTCCGGGTTCCACTCGGCGTAGACGATGCCCTTGCTGGTCATGCCGAAGATCAGGGCGCCGACGGCGGCGCCGACCGCCGAGCCGTAGCCGCCGGTGATCAGGCAGCCGCCGATGACGGCCGCGATGATGTAGATCAGTTCGTTGCCGACGCCCTCGCCGGACTGCACGACGTCGTAGTTGAAGAGCAGGTGCTGGCCGGAGACCCAGGCTCCGAAGGCGACGCCCATGTACAGGCCGATCTTGGTCTTGCCGACGGGAACGCCGACCGCGCGGGCGGCCTGCTCGCCGCCGCCGACCGCGAAGATCCAGTTTCCGGCGCGGGTGCGCAGGAGGACCCAGGTGGCGACCGCGATCATCGCGAGCCACCACACGATGGTGATCTTGAAGTCGACGCCGCCGATGGTGATGGTGGAGGCGAAGACGTCCTTGGCGGACGAGAAGCCCTCCATGTCGGAGATCGACTTGGTGGAGACGGTGTCGCTGATCAGCTTGGTGAAGCCCAGGTTCGCGCCGGTGAGCATCAGGAACGTACCGAGCGTGATGATGAAGCTCGGCGGGTCCGTGCGGATCAGCATCACGCCGTTGAAGACGCCGATGGCCAGGGTCGCGAGCAGGGACACGCCCACGCCGACCCAGACGTTCGCCGTCATCTGGTAGCTGAACATCGACGAGATCAGCGCGGACGTCGTCACCATGACGCCCGCCGACAGGTCGAACTCACCGCCGATCATGAGCAGCGCCACCGGCACCGCCATGATGCCGATCGTGGAGGCCGCGTACAGGACGGTGGCGAGGCTCGCCGCGCGCAGGAAGCTGTCGGCGACGATCGCGAAGAACAGGAACACCGCCACGGCGCCCACGACGGAGCCCAGCTCGGGCCGGCCCAGGAACTTCTTCAGCGGCGAGGTCTTCAGGAGCCGCTCGTCGACCGCCTTCTCGGGCCGCTGCGGTGACGGTGCGGGTGCAGGTGCGGTCGCGCTCATCGGGTCCCCCGCTTCGCGTATTCCTCCAGCTCGGCGGCCTGGTCCTTGGTGATGATCTGCGGTCCGGTGAGGACCGGCTTGCCGCCGCCGAGCACATCGGCGTTGTACTTGTAGAGCCACAGCAGGTCCACGGCCTCGTAGCCCTGGAGGTAGGGCTGCTGGTCCACGGCGAAGCCCAGCGTTCCGGACTTCAGGCCGCCCGCGACCTTCTCGTTGAGGTCGAAGGTGTCGATCTCGGCCTTGCTGCCCGCGCCGTCCTTGGCCTTCACGGCCGTGTCGGCGAAGGGCGCGCCGAGGGTGACCACGGCGTCGATGTCCTTGTCGGACTGGAGCTTGGCCTCGATGGAGGACTGCACGTCGGGCATGTTGGTGCCCTCGACGTACAGGTTCTGCATGTCGCCGTCGAACGTCTTCTTGGCGCCCTCGCAGCGCTGCTCGTGGCCGACGTTGCCCTGCTCGTGCAGGACGCACAGGGCCTTCTTCTTGCCGCGCTTGTTCAGCTCCTCGCCGACGGCCTCGCCCGCGATCGTCTCGTCCTGGCCGATGTGGGTCAGGGCGCCGAACTTCTTGGACTCCGCCGAGCCCGAGTTCACGGTGACCACCGGGATCCCGGCCTTCGTCGCGCGGGCCACGGCGGCCTTCATCGCGTCCGGCTTGGCCAGCGTGACGATGATGCCGTCGACCTTCTTGTCGATGGCGGCGTCCACGAGCTGCGCCTGCTGCTGCGCCTCGTCGTGGTGCGAGTACAGGAACTTGATGTTGTCCTTCACGGCGGCCTGCTTGGCACCGCTCTGCACGATGTCCCAGAACGTGTCGCCGTCGCCCGAGTGCGTGATCATCGCGAACGTCCAGCGCGGCGTGTTCACCGCGGCCCTGCCCTGTGCCTGCTGCGCCTTGCGGGCGTCCTCGGCGCGCTTGCCGCCGGTGCTGCTGCATCCCGCCAGGGACACCCCGAGCACCGCCACAAGCACGGCACCCACCGCACGTACTCCAGTCCGAACCCTTGCCACGACGTCGTGCCCTTCTTGCTGTCCAGTGTCTGCTGTGCCTGCGGTGCGCGCGGAGCCGTCCACGTTTGCGTTCGCGGCGCCGGTTTGGTTTGCAGTGCTTGCTGTGCTCTTCGGTGCGGCCGGGCCCGCTGCCCGGACCCGGCCGCCCAAGTATCGGTCACACGGATCAGCCGTGTGGTCATCGGGTACCGCGGGCGGTGTACTTCTCCAGCTTCGGTACGTCCTTCTTGGTCACCACCGCCGGACCGGTCAGGACCGGTTTGCCGCCGCCGATCACATTCGCGTTGGACCTGTACAGCCACAGCTCGTCGATCGCGAGGTAGCCCTGGAGGTAGGGCTGCTGATCGACGGCGAAGCCGACCTCTCCGGCCTTGAGCCGCTTGACCACCTCGGCGTTGAGGTCGAAGGTGTCGATCTCCGCGTCGCTGTCCGCGTCCTCCTTCGCCTTCACGGACACGGCCGCGATCGGCGCGCCCAGCGTGACGACCGCGTCGATGTCCTTGGCGGCCTGCAGCTTGGCGCTCACCGACGACTGGGCGCCGGGTGCGTTGGTGCCGTCGACGTTCAGGTTCTCCACCGTGCCGTCGAAGGTCTTCTTCACACCCGCACAGCGCTGCTCCAGCGAGACGTTGCCCTGTTCGTGGATCACGCACAGGGCCTTCTTGCGCCCTCGCCGGTCCAGTTCGTCGCCGACGGCCTCGCCCGCCACGGACTCGTCCTGCCCGATGTGGCCCAGCGCGCCGAAGCGGGTGGAGAACTCCCCGCCCGAATTGATCGTGACGACCGGTATCCCGGCCTTGCGGGCCTTGCCGAGCACGGCCTTCATGGCCTCCGGCTTGGCGAGCGTCACGACGATCCCGTCGACCTTCTTGTCGATCGCGGTCTGGACGAGCTCCGCCTGGCCCTTGCCCTCCTTGTCGTTGGAGTACAGGAACTCGACGTTGTCCTTCCTGGCGGCCTCCTTGGCGCCGTTCTGGACGATGTCCCAGAAGGTGTCGCCCTCACCGGAGTGCGTCACCATCGCGATCTTCAGGCGTGGCGTGCCGGCCGTCTTCCCGCCGTCACCGCCGTTCCCGTCACTCTCGTCGTCCTTGCCCCCGGAGCCGCTGCACCCTGCCGCGAGTGCGATGACCGCTAGGAGCGCTGCTGCCGTGCGGGCTGTACGCATGAGGGGTCCGCCCTTCTCCCGGCCGCGGAATCGCGGCTTCGGCCGCGCCGATGCGGCTTGAGGAGTTCTAACGGCGGGAGCGGGCCAACGTCAATGACTTTGTCAGAACATTCTTACGGCCGCACCAGAAGTTGGAACTCGAAGGAGTACCGCGAGGCCCGGTAGATGTGCGAGCCGAACTCGACCGCGCGTCCGGTGTCGTCGAAGGTCGTACGGCGCATCGTGAGCAGCGGCGCGCCCTCGGGCTCGGCGAGCAGACCGGCCTCGTCGGCCCCGGCGGCGCGGGCGCCGACGGACTGGCGGGCGCTGTGCAGCGTGATGCCGGCGGCGCGCATCAGCCGGTAGAGCCCGGTGGCCTCCAGGCGCTCCGTGTCGAGCGGGAGCAGTCCGGCGGGGATGTGGTTCCGCAGGTACGCCATCGGCTCGCCGTGGGCCAGACGCAGGCGCTCCACCAGGTGGACCTCGCTGCCCTCGGCGACCCCGAGGGCGGCGGCGGTCTCGGCGGTCGCGGGCTCGACGACGTTGCTCAGGACCCGGGTCTCGGGTCGCTGTCCGGCCGCCTCCAGGTCGTCGTAGAGGCTGCTGAGCTCCAGCGGGCGCTTGACCTGGCTGTGCACGACCTGGGTGCCGACGCCCCGGCGGCGCACCAGGAGGCCCTTGTCGACGAGCGACTGGATGGCCTGGCGGACGGTGGGCCGGGACAGGCCGAGGCGCCCCGCCAGGTCGATCTCGTTGCCGAGGAGGCTGCCGGGCGTCAGGGCGCCGCGCTCGATCGCCGCCTCCAGCTGCTGCGACAGCTGGAAGTACAGCGGGACCGGGCTGCTGCGGTCGACGCCGAGGTGCAGGGCCACCGTGGGGTCCACGGCCGGTTTGGCGGCTTTGGCCGCGGCTGGATCGGTCACGGGGTGAGCGTAGTCCCGGGAGATGATGACGGGAAGTTCGGAAGTTCTGTTGTCAGGACAAACCATTGACAGGAGCGCGGGTGCCTCGCGAAGGTGTGCCCATGCGCATCGGACTGATCGGAACGGGACGTATCGGCACCTTCCACTCGGCGGCCCTGGTCGGCCATCCGGGGGTGGACTCCCTCGTCGTCGCGGACGTGGACGCCGCGCGGGCGGCGGACCTCGCGGCCCGGGTGGGAGCGGAGGCGGTGCCCTCGGTGGACGCGTTGTTCGCGTCGGCCCCGGGCACGGAGGGCGGCCCCGGCGTGGACGCCCTGGTGATCACGGCGGCGACCTCGGCGCACGCGGAGCTGATCGGCAGGGCGGCGCGGGCCGGGTTGCCGGTGTTCTGCGAGAAGCCGATCGCCCTCGACCTGCCCGGCACCCTCGCCGCGCTCGCAGAGGTCGAGGCCGCGGGCACGGTGCTCCAGCTCGGCTTCCAGCGGCGCTTCGACGCCGGGTACGCGGCGGCGCGCGAGGCGGTGCGGGCCGGACGGCTCGGGCGGCTGCACACGGTGCGGGCCATGACGTCGGACCCGGCGCCGCCGCCCGCCGCGTACCTGCCGCTCTCCGGCGGCCTGTACCGCGACTGCCTGGTGCACGACTTCGACATCCTGCGCTGGGTGACGGGCCGCGAGGTGGTCGAGGTGTACGCCGTCGGGTCCGACGCCGGACCCGCGATGTTCCGCGAGGCGGGCGACGTCGACACGGCCGCGGTGCTGCTCACCCTCGACGACGGCACGCTGGCCACGGCCACGGCGACGCGCTGCAACGGCGCGGGCTACGACGTCCGCATGGAACTCGCGGGCGAGAACGACCAGGTGGCGGTCGGCGTGAACGACCGCACCCCGCTCACCTCGGCGGAGCCGGACGGACCGCCCGCGCCCGACAAGCCGTGGCCCGGCTTCCTGGAGCGCTTCGCCCCCGCGTACGAGGCGGAGCTGGCCGCGTTCGTGGAGGTCGTGCGCGGCGAGCGGGACAACCCCTGCGACGGCCGTGAGGCGCTGCACGCGCTGCGGATCGCGGAGGCGTGCGAGCGGTCGCGGGCCGAGCGGCGGCCGGTGCGGCTCGCGGAGATCGACGGGGGCTGAGGCCGCGCTCGCGGAGATCGACGGGGCCTGAGGCCGCGCTCGCGGCGGACGACGACGGCGGGCGCGGCTCAGCGAGGCGCTCAGGTCGACGTGGCGCGGACCGTGCCCTGGGCCAGCGCGCACAGCGACTCCGTGCCGTCGTCGGCCACGGCGAACAGGTCGCAGCGGACGACGGCCTGACGGCGGGTCGCCTCCGCCACCGTCGCACGGGCCACCAGGCGGGCGCCGGTCGCGGGGCGTACGTACTGAATGGTGAAGCCGGACGTCAGGACCGCGGCGCCGAGCACGGTTCCGGCCGCGAACGTGATGCCGTTGTCTGCGGCGTACGCGAGGACGCCGCCGTGCACGAAGCCGTTCTGCTGGCGGAGTTCGTCGCGTACGGGGATCTCCAGCGTGGCCGCGCCGTCCCCGAACGCCGTGACCTCGGCGCGCACGAGGCGGCTGAAGGGCTGGGCGTCCAGGGTCTTGCGGGCCAGGGGGAGATCGAGGGCGGCGGCGGGGTCGAGGTCTCCCGCCGCGCCGTGCTCTTGGTCGTGTTCCGTCATGAGGCGACTTCTACCATCGGACGCCCAGATGGCGCCTGCTCCGCATGAGCATTCCCGGCTTCCACTCCCCCGGTGTGCCGTCCAGGGCGAGGTCCGGGCAGCGCTCCAGGAGCGAGCGGAGGGCGACTTTCCCCTCGATGCGGGCGAGCGGGGCGCCCAGGCAGAAGTGGATGCCGTGGCCGAAGGCCACGTGGCCCTGCGGGGCGCGGTGGATGTCGAAGTCGTCGGGGGCGGGGAAGCGGTCCGGGTCGCGGTCGGCCCCGGCGAGGGAGACGATGACGGCCGAGCCCGCCGGGATCACCGTGCCACCGATCGCGAGGGGCTCGGCGGTGAAGCGGTACGTCGCGTTCGACACCGGTCCCTCGTGGCGCAGGGACTCCTCGACGGCGCCGTCCAGGAGGCCCATGTCGGCGCGCAGCTCGGCCAGCTGACCGGGGTGGGTGAGCAGCGCGTGCACGGAGTTGGCGATGAGACCGACCGTCGTCTCGTGGCCCCCGACGAGCAGCAGGAAGGCCATCGCGCGCAACTCACGCGCCGAGAGACGGTCGCCGTCCTCCGCCGTCGTGCGGATCAGCGCGCCGAGCAGGTCCTCATCCGCGGCGGCGGCGCGCTTGGCCTCGATCAACTCGTCCAGATAGGCGGCCATTTCCGCCAGGGCGCTGTTCCGCGCCCCCACGGTCGGCGGGGCGACGCAGTCGTTCGACATCCTGCGGAACTCCGCGCGGTCCATGTCGGGAACGCCGATGAGTTCGCAGATGACGGTGATGGGCAGCGGGAAGGCGAGGGCCTCGATCAGGTCGGCGCGGTCCCCCGAGGCGAGCATCGCGTCCAGGAGGCCGTCGGTGATCTCGTGGATGCGGGGGCGCAGGGCCTCGACACGGCGGGCGGTGAACTCGCGGGCGATGAGTTTGCGCAGCCGCGTGTGCTGGGGCGGGTCCGCCATCAGCAGGTTGGTGCCGAGCACTTCCTCCTCGGGGAGCTGAAAGCCCACGGTGGCCGAGGACTTGGCGAGGCGGGGGTCGGCGAGGGCCGCCCTCGCCTCCTCGTACCCCACGATCAGGTAGAGGTCCGCGTCGTCGTCCCGGTGTGGGATGCGGACGCGGTGGACCGGCCCGCGGGCGCGGAGTTCGGCGTAGACGCTGTAGGGGTCGGTGGTGAATCGGGGGCCGTATGCCGCGAGGTCGACGCTCTCCGCCATGCAGGTCCCTTTCGGTGTCCGTACCCCCTCAACGCGCGGGCGGTCGGTCCGAGTTCCCCCGGCTCACTCCTCGTTGAGCAGCCCCGCGTCATGGACCAACAGCGCGATCTGCACGCGGTTGTTCAGGTCGAGCTTGGTCAGGACGCGGGAGACGTGCGCCTTCACGGTGGCCACGCTCAGGTACAGCTCGGCGGCGATGTCCGCGTTGGACGCGCCCTTGCCCACGGCGACGGCGACCTCCCGCTCCCGGTCGCCGAGCACGTCGAGCCGGTCGAGGGCGCGCCGCCGCCGGTCGAGTTCGGGCCCGCCCCCGGCCACCTGCGAGATCAACTGCTGCGTCACGCTGGGCGAGAGCACCGGCTCGCCCGCGGCCACCGCCCGTACCGCCGCCACGATCTCGGCGGGCGCGGTGTCCTTCAGGACGAACCCGGCGGCCCCGGCCCGCAGCGCCCGCAGCACCTGCTCGTCGGCGTGGAAGGTGGTGAGCACTACGACCTCGGGGGCGTCGGGCCGCTTGCGCAGGGCCTCGGTGGCGGCGAGCCCGTCCATCGTCGGCATCCGGATGTCCATCAGGACGACGTCGGGCCTGACCTCCGCGACGAGGGCCGCGACCTCGCTGCCGTCGCCCGCCTCCCCCACGATCTCGATGTCGTCCGCGCCGCCGAGCATGAAGGAGAGACCGGCGCGGACCAGCGGGTCGTCGTCGACGAGCAGCAGCCTGATCGGATTCATGCGCCTACCGTAACCAGCATCGCGAGCCCGCTCGGCACGGCCGGGCCCGGTCACGACGGGAGCCTCAGGCGCAGCGGGCCGCAGCCGATGCGCTCCGCCTCCAGGGCGACGTACCGCGGCAGCAGCCTGCGGATGTCGGCGCTCCGCCGTCCGTCGTCCGCCCGGATCAGGAAGGTGACCTCGCCGGTCTGGCAGGAGGCCTGGTAGAGCCCCATGTCCTCGCGCAGGAAGCCGTGCCCGCGCGACTCCTTCTTGGTGTCCCCGACGGCACTGACCTCGCGGCCGCCGTCGAACGACAGGCCCTTGTAGAGCACCGCGAGCCTGGGGTCCTCGACCGTCATCAGCCGCAGCGACGGGTGGCCGAACAGGACGTCCCGGTCGCAGGTGCGCACGGGGGCGTCCTTCGAGGCCTTGGTGACGAGCGGCCGGTAGTAGCGGTTGACGATGTTCTTGCCCGGCGCCGCGAGGCCCTTGACGCCGCAGACGGCGTCCCGCTTCTCCGTCGTGAACTGCGGAGGCTCGGCGAGCCGGTCCGTGGGGTCGCCGATGGGACTGTCGCACCCGCGGTCGGCCATGTGGCCGTTGACGAGCTTGACGACGGCGCGCGCCAGCCGGGCGCGCTCGTCGGTGTCGACGGCGTCGCGGTAGTCCGTCCAGCCCGCCTCCACGTCGACGACGAGCGGGCCGTCGTCCTTGCTGGGCCGCCCGATGCAGCCCTCCGGTATCGCGAGCCACGCGCGCGTGTCCGACACCATGCCGAGCAGTCCGCCGCCGAGCGGTGTCATCCGCGCGGACAGGTACTCGTCGGCCCACTTGTCGCGCGCGCCGCCGAACCGGTCGTCGAGCCGGTGCAGTTGCGCGCGCACGCGCATCCCGCGCGGTGACTTCAGCTCGCACAGGCCCGACGGGCCGTCCGAGGAGATGCTGTCGTAACTGACGCCCACCTCGGAGGACTCGATGTCCCGCTTGCCGTGGAAGAGGTCCGCGACGTCGTCCTCGCCGAGCGCGCCCCAGCAGGCCCGCTCCTCGTGGAAGGGCCCCGCGTCGGCCTGCCAGGCCACGACGGTCCCGCCGAGCAGCGCGCCCGCGAGCGCCGCGGCGACGGCGGGCGTCCAACGGGCGCGGGCGAGGCGACGGAGACGGCGCCAGTGCCACCAGGGGGGCGGGGCGGCGGCGATGGCGGCGGCGAGCACGCCGAGGGGCTTGTCCGCCCGGTCGGGACTGGTGGCGGCCTTGGATTCCGCGGGGGTTTTGGGGGTGTCCGCAGGCGTCGCGGAAGACTCCGCAGAAGTCACGGCCCCCTCGCCCGCGTCCAGAACCCCCTTGTCCGCAGTCCCCTTGTCCACGGTCCCCTCACCCTTGTCCACGTCACTCATCGACCGCTCCCCTCCGTGTCGGCGGCCGGCGCGACGGGCGCGCAGCCGAGGCGCCGCGCCACCGCGTTGGTGAACGTGGCGAAGTAGTCGGAGGTGGTTCCGGTAGGCGCGCCGAGCAGCAGGAAGGACGTGGGCCTGCCCGCGCAGTCGGCGCGCACGACGCCGTGGTCGGAGGCGAAGGTTCCGGTGCCTCGCCAGCCCTTCCCGGGTGCGCGGGTCCCGGTCGCGCCGTCGAGGAGCGCCGAGATGCGGGGCTGGCGGACCATCACGGCGTCGAAGAGCGGCTGGTCCACACGCTCCCCGAGCCGCACGGAGCGCCCGATCCGGGCCGAGCAGGACTGCAGGTCGTCGTCGACCGTGCCGACCTGGTAGCGCAGGCGCATCGCGGCCTCCTTGCCGAGGTCGGACTCGATGTCGAGGCCGGGGATGCGGCAGACGGCCCCGTCGGGGAAGCTCTCCTCGCGTTCCGGCAGCGTGGGTACGGGACCGCTGACGCGCAGCGGTTCGCCGTCGGCGCAACCGGCGGCCTCCATCCCCTTGTTGGCGGCGGCCACGAGGAGTTCGGCGACGTCCCGGGAGCCGCCGAGCTTGGGGACGGCGGCCAGCACGTCGTCCGGCTCCGCCGCTTCGCTCGCGTCGAGGGTGACGGCGGTGGGCCGCCCGTCGCGGGTGTCGCACCGCTCGGGCAGCACGAGGAGCCCGTGGCTGCCGTCGGCGACGCCGGGAAGCCTGTCGGGCAGGGGCATCGCGCGGTCGCCGAGGTAGCCGCCGAGCCAGGTGACGCGACGGCCCGCGGACTGGGGCGCGGGACCGTACTTCACCGTGACGGTCGTGTCCTGCTGATCCTTGTCACCGTCGTACGTGTCGCTCGACGTGACCGACAGACGGCACTGGCCGCGCGGCTCGCGGGACGTCGGCGCGGTTCCCGTGGACGTACGGCTGCGGTCGTCGTCGCCCTCGAAGCCCTCGTCACCGAGGATGCCGGGCCCGCTGTCCTCCCGCCACGCGCCCCAGCAGTAGCGGTCGCGACCGTCGAAGGGCCAGGTGTCCGTGGCCCAGGTGCCGACGCCGCCCGCGAGCAGTGCGACCACGAGACCGGTGACCGCTCCCCCTCGCCGCGTTCTGACGAACCGCCGTACGCGTACCAGCCGTTGGGCCCGGTTATCCACCGTTATGTCCCCCGGCGCACCGCCGGACGCGCCCCCTGGGCTCTCCCCCGTCACGATCTCCGCCTCTCTCAGTAAGGCGGCTGATCGTACAGAAGGTGTGCGGACGCGAAGTCAGCAGGTTGCCCGCGAGGTCACGCCCATGGCAGCCAGGCCTCGACGGTGAAGCTCCCGTCGGATCCGCTGCCGTGGCCGAGCCGGCCGCCCGCGAGGGAGGCGCGTTCGGTCAGCCCGATGAGGCCCTGCCCCGAACCGGGCACGTCCGGCACCTCGCCGGGCGGCGGCGGATTGCGCACGGACAGGGTGAGGCCCTCGCCCGGCGCGCCCGCGACGACGACGGTGACCTCGGCGCCGGGCGCGTGCTTGCGGGCGTTGGTCAGGCCTTCCTGGGCGATGCGGTAGGCGGTGCGACCGATCGCGGCGGGCACCGCGTCCGGGTCGGGGACGCGCAGGTCGAGGACGACCTTCATGCCGGCCTCGCGGGACTCGGCGACGAGCGTGTCGAGGGCGGCGAGGGTGGGCTGCGGCCGCCCCGAGGCGTCCGCGTCCCCGCCGCGCAGGACGCCGATGACCTGCCGCAGGTCCTGCAGGGCCTCGTGCGCGCTCTCGCGGATGACCCCGGCGGCCCGGGCGATCTCCTCGCGGGGCGCGTCGGGCCGGAACTCCAGGGCGCCCGCGTGCACGCTGAGCAGGGTGAGCCGGTGGGCGAGGACGTCGTGCATCTCGCGGGCGATGGCCTCGCGGGCGAGCTGCTGGGCCTTCTCGGCGCGCAGCGCGGCCTCGTTCTCGGCGCGCCGCGCACGGTCGCGCAGGGCGAGCAGGAGCTGGCGCCGGGAGCGGACGAACATGCCCCAGGCGACGGTGGTCGCGGCGAACAGCGAGGTCAGCACGATCGAGAGGACGTAGGGCAGGTCCGGGTCGGGCCGCCACCAGTAGAAGGGCACCATCAGTGCCACGGACGTGCCGACGACCCACGCGGAGTACTTCCAGGGCCGGTGCACGGCGAGCGTGAAGTAGGCGACGACAGCCGCGCCGCCCGAGGTGTTCGACAGCAGGCCGACGGCGACCATCGCCACCGCGAGCCCCACCGGCCAGCGCCTGCGCAGCCACACGGCGGCGCAGGCGAGCGCGCCGAAGAGGTGGTCGAGCGCGGCCCAGCCCTCGGAGACGGCGGGGTTGTGCTGCACCTCGTCGCTGATGACAAGGCCCAGGAAGACGGCGAACAGGAAGCAGGCGAAGTCGACCAGCCAGTCGCGCACGGTCCGCTTGTACCGCCCGGTCCTGCCGGTGGCCCGGTCCGGGTCGAGCTCCGCGGCGACCGCCGAGGGCAGGAACCACTGCCTGCGGGCCACGGGCTCCGCCCCGGTCCCGACGTCTGCCGTGCCCGCGGGCTCCGTACGACTCTTCACTCGACAAATCTACGCACCGTACGGCGCCGCACCCGGCCCCCGTACGTGATCATCGACGAAAGTCGGAGCGTCCGAGACTTTGGGCGCACGGGGCGGGCGCCGGGGTGCGCCTTGCGACGGGCGCGGCCACGCCCCGCGGCCGATGTGCGCGCGGGGCCGCGGGGCGAGGCTGTTGTGCCATGAAACAGCTGCTTGAGTTCCTCGGTGTGATCCTGCTGATCCAGGGCGCGGTGGGCCTGTTGAACGAGCTCACCGGCTGGCTCGGCGGGTGGGGCGCCGTACAGCGCCTGGCCTTCGTCGACGGCTACGAGCTGTATCTGAGCATCGCGATGATCGTGCTCGCGTGCGCGCTCTTCGCCGCGGCGGAGAGCCGCAGGTTCGGCTGAGCCCGGGCGCGCGCCTCAGCCCGCGCCCGCCTCAGCCCGGCCGGGCCCCGCCCCGCACGCGGTCAGCAGCCGCGGTCGACGAGGTCGAAGGAGCGGTAGTGGTCGGCGGTGTAGTAGTCCTCCTGCTGGGACTCACCGGTGACGATGCGGCGCGCGCCCCGGTTCGGGGAGCCGGGGGTCTTGACGGTGTACTCGTGGTAGTAGCCGTTGTTCTGCTTGGGCAGGATGCCTTCCCTGTTCTGGAAGACGGTGCCGTCCTGCGGGTAGGGGTACGGGCCGCCCCGCTCGATCAGTTCGAGCGTGTCGTGCGCCTGGGACGGCAGGTCGGAGTAGCAGATCTCGCCGACGGCGGCGGCCGAGAACCCGGCGGGCGCGACGGCGGCGACCGTGTGGGGGGCCGCGGCGTTCGCGGTGCCGGTGACGGAGCCGCCGACGAGCAGGGCGGCGGCGAGGGCAGTGACGCTGATGATCCGTGGGGGGATTCGCATGCCCCCAGGATGACGCGCGTAGAGGTTGATGTGTCAACGTCAAGTACATCGAATTTTCCGGAAGTTAACTTCCTCCCCGGAGCCCTCACAGTGACGCCCCGCCTCAGTAACTCCCGTACTCCGGGCGCCCGTCGCGCTCGTACGTGTTGATGGCGACGCCCTTGGACGTCGTACGCGCCCCGGCGTGCCGGAACGCGGTGGGCAGGCCGCCCTCCGCGAACAGCCGCTTGCCGGTGCCGAGGACCACGGGGAACGTCAACAGATGGAGCGTGTCGATCAGTTCGTGCTCCAGGAGGGACTGCGCGAGCCCGGCGCTGCCGTGCAGCTGCAGCTCGCGGCCCGGCCGCTCCTTGAGCGCGGTGACGTCCTTGACCAGGTCCTCACGGCCGATGACCTCGGCGCCCTGCCAGTCGGCGCCGGTCAGCGTGGTGCTGGCGACGTACTTCGGCAGGGAGTTCAGCCGGGAGGCGATGGGGTCGGCGGGGTCGGTCATCCTCGGCCAGTACGAGGCGAAGATGTCGTACGTCCTGCGCCCGAGCAGAAAGGCGTCCGCCCGGTCGAAGACCTCCGTGACGAACCGGACGAAGTCCTCGTCCCCGTAGGGGAACGACCAGCCGCCGTGCGTGAAGCCGCCGCTGGTGTCCTCCTCCGGGCCGCCCGGCGCCTGGATGACTCCGTCGAGCGTGAGGAACTGGGTGAGCGTGATCTTCATGGTGTGACCTCTCCGGGACGACCGGCTGCCGCGTCCGCGGCGCGTTCGCCCCTGTCTCACCTACTCAGACCGCCGCCCGCGCCGGAAGTCATCGGCGCGCCACCGTGTCTCCCGGGCCCTCGGACTACCCGTCCGTTTACCGCCAGCCGTCCCCCGTGCCCACGGCTTTGATGGAACCCGTTGAAGCAGTTGAACCTGCAAGCACTTCTACGAATGGGCATGGATATGTCTTCTCTGAACGGCAAGACGGCTCTGGTCACCGGCGGCAGCCGCGGCATCGGCGCGGCGACGGCCCTGCGGCTCGCCCAGGAGGGCGCCGACGTGGCCGTCACCTACGTCCAGGGCGAGGACGCCGCCCGCGAGGTCGTCGCCAAGATCGAGGCCATGGGGCGGCGCGGGTTCGCCATCCGGGCCGACGCGGCCGACGCCGGGGACGCCTCGGGCGCCGTCGAGCGCGCCGCCGATGACCTCGGCGGCCTGGACATCCTCGTCAACAACGCCGGCGCGGGGGTGCTCGGGCCCATCGGGGACCTCGCCCTCGCCGATGTCGACCGGGTGCTCGCCGTGAACGTGCGCGGCGTCTTCCTCTCGTCCCAGGCCGCCGCCGGGCGGATGCGGCGTGGTGGGCGCATCGTGTCCATCGGCTCCTGCATGGTGCAGCGTGTGCCCGGGGCCGGGGGCACGTTGTACGCCACCAGCAAGGCCGCGCTCGTCGGGCTCACCAAGGCGCTCGCCCGTGAGCTCGGTGAGCGCGGCATCACCGTGAACCTCGTCCACCCCGGGCCCATCGACACCGACATGAACCCCGCGGACGGGCCCTACGCCCCCGCCCAGGCCGCCGGGACGGCCCTCGGCCGCTACGGCTCCGCCGGGGAGGTCGCTTCCATCGTGGCCCATCTGGCCGGGGAGGAGGCGTCGTACGTTACGGGGGCGGAGTGGGCGGTGGACGGGGGGCATGCGGCGTAGTCGGCCTCGCGGGTGCGCCCCAGGCCCGCCCCTTCTCCGAAACCGGGGGCTGCGCCCCCTGGACCCCGCTTGTCGGCGCTTCGCGCCTCGTCCTCAAACGCCGGACGGGCTAGAAGATGTGCGGCTGTATTTCAGCCCCTCCGGCGTTTGAGGAGCGGGGTCTGGGGCGGAGCCCCAGTTCGGGAAGGGGCGGGATTGGGGAGCCCCCCGGCAAGGCCCCCGCCTCAGCCCCCGAGCTCCCGATGCCGCGCGGCCAACGCGTCCGCCCCACCCGCCGTAGGCGCCCCGTACAGACGGAGCCGCGAGATCCCCCCGTCGGGGAAGATGTCGACGCGAGCGTGCGTCCCGACGGCACCCGCGGGCAGCGCGAAGCGATGGTTGGTGTCGGGCTGGAGCCGCGTACGGGGAAGGACCTCGACCCAGTCGCCGGACTCCCCGTCCCGGACGGAGACGGAGGCCCACCCGGCGGAGTTGCCCTTGAGGTAGGCGGTGTCGATCTCGAGGGCGCGGATCTCGGACTGCGCGGCGAGGCGATAACGGATCCAGTCGTGCCCCTGGTCCCGCCGCCGCCGCGTCTCCCACCCGTCGTCCATCTTCCGCGAACGGCCGGGCTGAATGGTGTTGGTGGCGGGCGAGTAGAACCGGTCGGAGGCGTCCTCGACCTGGCCGCCGTTCTCCAGGGCGACGACGTCGAAGGTGCCGAGGGCGGCGAGCCAGGCGGGGTCGGCGACGACTTCGCCGTGGACACGCAGGCGGGCGATGCCCCCGTCGGGGTGCTGGTTGACGCGCAGGTGGGTGAAGCGCTGGGGGACGTCGACGGCGAACCCGTTGGCGGCGTGGCCGCCGACAGCCGTGCGCGGCACGAGGGTCGTCCACTTCACGTCGTCGGAGAGGAGTTCGCCGGGCGTGGGCGAGCCCTCGACGTTGGCGCCCTCGATGGACACGGCCTGCGGGTAGTTGCCGCGGAAGTGCGCGGTGTCGATCACGATGCCGTGGACGACGCCGGGCGCGCCGAGCCGGACGAGCGCCCAGTCGTGGTCGTCCGCGGTGGGCCAGGGGTGCTCGGCGGAGACGCCGCGCCGCCGCCGGGTCTCCCAGCCGTCCATGATCTTGCCCTTGTGGCCGAAGTGCTCGGGGTCGAACTCGGCGTCGTTCGGAAGGAGCAGGTTCTCGCGCATGGCGAAGAACTCGTCGTTGGCGGCGATGACACCGGCCCCGAGCTGGCGGTCCGCGAGGTTGGCGTACTGGGTGAAGGGGAAGTCGGCGGTGCGGTAGTCGGCGTAGGGCTCGCCGCCGCCGTAGGGGTTCGCGTCGCCGGTGAAGCGGGGTATCGGTGTCGCCGTCACGGTGATCAGTTCTTCCTTTCCAGAAGTCGGCCCGTCGGCGCGCTGAACTCGCCGTCGGACACGATGCGTTGGCCGCGCAGCCAGGTGGACTTCACAACACCGCTGAGGGTCTTGCCCGCGTAGGCGGTGACCCGGTTGCGGTGCTGGAGGCGCGCGGGGTCCACGGTGAAGGTCTCGTCGGGCGCGAGGACCGTGAAGTCGGCGTCGCGGCCGGCCTCGATGGCGCCCTTGTGGTCCAGGCCGACCAGTTCGGCCGTGCGCGTCGACATCCAGCGCACGACGTCCTCCAGGCCGTACCCGCGCGCCCGGGCCGCCGTCCACACGGCGGGCAGGCTCAGCTGGAGGCCGGAGATGCCGCCCCAGGCGGTGGCGAAGTCGGACGTCTTGAGGTCGGCGGTGGACGGGGAGTGGTCGGTCACGACGCAGTCGATGGTGCCGTCGGCGAGCGCCTGCCACAGCAGGTCCTGGTTGGCGGCCTCACGGATCGGCGGGCAGCACTTGAACTCGCTTGCCCCGTCCGGGACTTCCTCGGCCGTCAGGGTGAGGTAGTGCGGGCAGGTCTCGACGGTGACGCGGACGCCCTCGCGCTTGGCGGCGGCGATCAGCGGCAGCGCGTCGGAGGACGACAGGTGCAGGATGTGGATGCGGGCGCCGATGCGCTTCGCGACGGCGATGAGGCCCTCGATCGCGGTGTCCTCGCTGACGCGCGGGCGGGAGTGCAGGAAGTCCTCGTAGCGCGGGCCGCTCCTCGCCGGGGCCGCCGCCAGCTCGTGCGGGTCCTCGGCGTGCACGATGAGCAGGCCGCCGAACCCGGCGATCTCTCCCATGGACACGGCGAGTTGATCCTGCGTCAGCTCCGGGAACTCGTCGACGCCGGAGGGCGAGAGGAAGCACTTGAAGCCGAAGACGCCCGCGTCGTGCAGGGGCCGCAGGTCCTTGACGTTGTCGGGCAGCGCGCCGCCCCAGAAGCCGACGTCGATGTGCGCCTTGGCCGCCGCCACGTCCTTCTTCGTACGGAGGTTCGCGACCGTGGTCGTCGGCGGCAGCGAGTTCAGGGGCATGTCCACGAGGGTGGTGATGCCGCCGGCGGCCGCGGCGCGCGTGGCCGTCCAGAAGCCCTCCCACTCGGTGCGGCCCGGGTCGTTGACGTGGACGTGGGTGTCGACGAGGCCGGGCAGCAGCGCGTCGTCGCCGAAGTCCTCCACGCGGGCGTGCGTCGGCACGGCGGCGTCGTGTGCGCGTACCGCCACGATCGTGCCGTCCGAGACGACGACGGACGCGGCGCGCGTCCCCTCCGGGGTGATGACGCGCGTCGAGCGCAGCACCAGTTCCTCGCCGGACACCGCGGCCCCTCTCTGTTCGCCTGTGCGTCTGAGACGCCTGATGCGCCTGTGCGTCTCCACCGACCTTCCGGCCAGCGGAATTCAACGTTCTGTTGAAGAAGTCTTCGCCTCGGCCCTCGATCCGTCAAGGGCCTATACGTTTCCACAAAGTGGAATTAGAATTCCGCACACCAGAACGTAGCTATCTACAACGCGGACCGTCAAGAGAGGTCCACGCCCGCCTCGAAGACCGGACAAACGCCCACTGACCGGCACCGACGTGACGGCCGCACCGGGGCTGTCCGGGAAAGTGCCCGGTAGGCTGCTGCCTTGCCTGCCCTCCCGTAAGGCCCCGAAAGGAACGCGCCGTGCCGACGTCTAGCGCCAGCACCACCGACGCCGCGAAGTCCCCCGCGAGCGGAGGCGTGCAGTCCCTCGAGCGCGCCTTCGACCTGCTCGAGCGCATGGCGGACGCGGGTGGCGAGGTCGGCCTGAGCGAGCTGTCCGCCAGCAGCGGGCTGCCGCTGCCCACCATCCACCGGCTGATGCGCACGCTCGTCGCCTGCGGATACGTCCGTCAGCAGCCCAACCGCCGGTACGCCCTCGGGCCGCGCCTCATCCGCCTCGGCGAGTCCGCGTCCCGGCTGCTCGGCACCTGGGCCCGGCCCTATCTCGCCCGGCTCGTCGAGGAGACCGGCGAGACCGCGAACATGGCGCTGCTCGACGGGGACGAGATCGTGTACGTCGCGCAGGTGCCGTCCAAGCACTCCATGCGCATGTTCACGGAGGTGGGGCGGCGGGTCCTTCCCCACTCCACCGGGGTCGGCAAGGCGCTGCTCGCGCACACCCCCGCCGACGAGGTGCGCGCGCTCCTCGCCCGTACGGGCATGCCCGCCGCCACCGAGAAGACCATCACCACCCCCGACGGGTTCCTCGACGCCCTCGAAGAGGTGCGTCGCGCGGGGTACGCCGTCGACGACAACGAGCAGGAGATCGGGGTGCGGTGCCTCGCCGTGTCCGTGCCCGACTCCCCCACGGCGGCGGCCATCTCGATCTCCGGCCCCGCGGGCCGCGTCACCGAGGAAGCCACCGAGAAGATCGTCCCCGTCCTGCAGCAGGTCGCGGCGGAACTCTCGGAGGCCTTGGCCACGACCACACCGTCGCCCTGACCTCGCGGGGCGCCCCAGTCCCACCCCTTCTCCGAAACCAGGGCTCCGCCCCTGGACCCCAGCCGGTGGGAGTCCCCTCCTGGTGAGACAGCCCACCCCCGATCGGCGCTCCGCACCTCGCCCTCAAACGCCGGACGGGCTGGAGACTTCGCCGATGTGAGCCAGAAGGTGCCGGGCTGTCGGTCTGCTGGTGCAAGTTCGGGCGGGTGGGTGGGAGATAGCCCGTCCGGCGATTGAGGACGAGGCGCGGAGCGCCGATCGCGGGGGTGCGCCCGGCCCACCCGCACAAGGGGTCAGCGGCGGTCGAGCCCGGAGGGCCGGAGGGCGCGCCGCAACCCCCGGACCACCATCACCGCACCCCCCGCATGTGCGTCCACATACCGCCGCACCCGCCCCCGCCCCCACCGCCGCCCACCCCGCGCCCCGATCACCAACAGATCCCCCGGCCGAGAGGCCACCCCGCACAGCACCGGCCCGGCGGGCCCCCGCAGGACCCGCCGCTCGACCGCACCCCCGGCCCACACCCCCGCGGGCACCCCGCCGAACACCGAGTCGAACGCGGCGTCCAACCGCTGCCACGCGGCCCGCTCCCAGTGCCGCGCCCACTCCCGGTCGGGCCACCGCGCGTACAGCGCCTCGCCCTCCGGCGGCTCCCAGGCGAGGACGACGACGAGCCGCCGCCCGCCCCACCGGGCCTCGCGCGCGGCGGCCCGCAGTGCCGCGAGGCTGGCCCGCGACCCGTCGGCCCCGCTGACCCCGACGACGACCCGCCCTTCCGTCTCCATGCCTGCCGTCTCCATGCCCGCCACCTCTTCGCTCTCCACTCCGAAGGGGGGCCACAGCTGGGCCACATTGCCCCCGGCACCCCGTCACCGCCGAGTCTGTAGGCTGATTGGCCTGGACAGCAGGGCCAATATGCAGGAGTTGGCATGGCAGACGTACGTACAGTGGTCCCTTCCCCGGACCGGCGCCTCGGCGGCACCCAGCTGGCGGCCCTGGTGACCGGCGCGGCCGGTGAGCGGCCGGGCTACCGGGCCCTGGCCCACACCGTCCGCACCCTCCTGCTCGACGGCCGGGTCCCCCTGCACACCCGGCTGCCCGCGGAACGCGAGCTCGCGTCGGCACTGGGTGTCAGCCGGGCCACGGTCACGGCGGCGTACGACCTGCTGCGCGAGAGCGGGTTCGCGGCCAGCCGGCGGGGCGCGAGCACCTGGACGGAGCTGCCGGAGGGGCGACGCCCGGCGAGCGTGGCGGCGTTCCCGGTGGGGGCGCCGGGCGAGGGCGTCCTGGACCTCGCGGTGGCCGCGCCCCCGGCACCGGCGGGGCTCGGCGACGCGGTGGCGGCGGCCGCCGCGCTGCTGCCCGCGCACGCGCCGACATCGGGCTACCACCCGTACGGGCTGCCGGAGTTGAGGGCGGCGGTGGCGGAGCGGTACACCCGGCGCGGGCTGCCGACGCTGCCCGGCCAGATCCTCGTCACCACGGGCGCCCAGCAGGCGATCTCCCTCGTCCTCGCCCTCCTCGGGCGGCCGGGCGACCGCGTCCTGGTGGAGAACCCCTCGTACCCGAACGCCCTGGACGCGGTCCGTCGCGCGGGCCTGCGCGCGGCGCCCGTGCCGGTGACGGACGCGGGCTGGGACACGGCCCTGGTGGAGTCGACGCTGCGGCAGACGGCGCCGCGGATCGCCTATCTCGTACCGGACTTCCAGAACCCGACGGGCGCCCTGATGCCGCGTGAGCAGCGGCTGCGGGTCCTGGAGACGGCGCGCGCCACGGGCACCTGGCTGCTGGTCGACGAGACGATCGCCGACATGGCCCTCGATGTGCCGCCGCCCGCGCCGTTCGCGGCGCTCGCCGCGCACGGGGTGGCCGAACAGGTCGTCACCGTGGGCTCGTTGAGCAAGTCGTACTGGGGCGGCCTGCGGATCGGCTGGGTGCGGGCGGGCTCACGGCTGATCACGGAGCTGACCATGGCGCGGATCCCGGCGGACATGGCCACGCCGGTGCTCGACCAGTTGGTGGCGGCGCAGTTGCTGACCGGGCTCGACGAGGTGCTGCGCGAGCGGCGGGCCGCACTGCGGGAGTCCCGCGCCGCCCTCGCCGCCGCGCTCGGCCGTCATCTGCCCGACTGGCGCTGGCAGTTGCCGCCCGGCGGCCTGTCGCTCTGGGTCGACCTGGGCGCGCCCGTCGCCTCGTCCCTCGCGCGGGCGGCGCTCGGGCACGGCGTCCGGATCGAGGGCGGTTCGCGGTTCGGCGCCGACCCGGGCACCCATGAGCACCGGCTGCGCATCCCGTTCACGCTGGCGCCCGACCGGTACGAGGACGCGGCCGTCCGCCTGGCCGCGGCGCTCGGCGGCGAGCCGCGGTCGACGGTCGCGGAGTCGGACCGCGTGGACTGGGTGGCGTGACACGGCGGGACCCGGCTGGGGGAACGGGGCGCCGCCGCGTTCAACGCGCGAGAGCCGCCGCATCACCTCGGATGCGGCGGCTCCCCGAACAGCTCCACGGCCCCTCTGACGCCCGTCAGAGCACCGGTCAGGGCACTGACCGAGCCGATCGAACTCGCGACGAGCAGCAGCGAACGACGCAGCCTGCGGGCCTCGGGCGCGCCCGTCGCGGCCATGGCGGCAAGGGCCGCTAACTCGTCCTCCGCTATCGCCCGGTCCGGGAACTCGCCCGGGTACGCGGCCAGTTCACGGCGCAGCCGGGACACGGCCGCCCGCAGTTCCGTCACCCGCGGATCCTCGAAGTTTCCCCTCACGACTCTCTGCCCAATGCTCCGCAACACAGCTCTCCCCCTCGCACGTCGTTGTGCGCCTGTTCGCGCGCGGGCCCGGGCGGACCCGCCGCGGCGGCCGGACACCGAAGGGGCGCGGGCGGATGAGGCCACACCGCGACACGGGCGTCACTTTCGGCCACGCCCCCGGCCGGAACAGGGTGCCCAGAACCCATGCGGTAAGCAAGAGTCATGACCGAATCACTGTCACCTTCCGTCCCCACCGCCCCCGTCGAGGTCGTCGGCCTGCTGTTGGCCGCGGGCGGCGGCCGGCGGCTCGGCGGGTGTCCGAAGGCCCTTCTGGAGCATCGCGGCGAGCTGTTCGTGGAGCGTGCGGCGCGGGCGCTGCGGGACGGCGGCTGCACCCGCGTGCACGTGGTGCTCGGCGCCACCGCCGATGTCGTACGGGAGCGGGCGGAGCTGCCCGGGTGCGTCCTGGTGGACAACCCGGACTGGCGCGAGGGCATGGGGTCCTCGCTGCGGGCGGGCCTCGCCTCGCTGCGCGCGGGCGACGCGGGGCCGGGGCCGGGGGCGGCGCTGGTGTGCCTGGTGGACCAGCCGGGCATCGGCGCGGCGGCGGTGGCACGGGTGCGGGCGGCGTACCGCTCTCCGGCGACGCTCGCGGCGGCGACGTACGCGGGCGAGCGCGGCCATCCCGTGCTGTTCGGCGCGGACCACTGGGACGGCATCGCGGCGAGCGCGACCGGCGACCGGGGCGCCCGTGCCTACCTGAAGGAGCACGCCGGGGCCGTCACGGCCGTCGAGTGCGGGGACGTGGCCGAGCCGTCCGACATCGACACGTTCTCCGACTTGGAGAGGCTCGAGTGAGCTGGTCCACTTGGAGTGACAGGCATGGCACTCAGCGCCACGTTCTGTCGACGAGAAGAATCTCGACATCAACAATCCATTGAACTTCCACCATAAGGAAACTAGTATCCACTGCTCAGAAGCGCCCGACCCGGTGGACGGCGCCCGCAGCCGTATCTCGGCACCGCGGCACTGAGTGCCGTGGCGACTGGCCCGGCGGCCGCGGGACACCGCACCGCCCGTGAAGCAAGCTCGCTGAAGGAAGTGACAGCTCATGTCCGCACCAGCGCCGTCCCCGCTGGCCATCGTCGACGCCGAGCCCCTGCCCCGGCAGGAAGAGGTCCTCACCCCCGCGGCCCTCGCCTTCGTGGCCGAGCTGCACCGCAGGTTCACGCCCCGGCGTGACGAGCTCCTCGCCCGCCGTGCGGAGCGCCGCGCCGAGATCGCCCGCACCTCGACCCTGGACTTCCTCCCGGAGACCGCCGCGATCCGCGCGGACGACTCCTGGAAGGTGGCCCCGGCCCCGGCCGCCCTGAACGACCGCCGGGTGGAGATCACCGGCCCCACCGACCGCAAGATGACCATCAACGCGCTCAACTCCGGCGCGAAGGTCTGGCTCGCCGACTTCGAGGACGCCTCCGCTCCCACCTGGGAGAACGTGATCCTCGGCCAGCTGAACATGAGCGACGCCTATGAGCGACGCATCGACTTCACGGACGAGCGCACCGGCAAGTCGTACGCCCTGAAGGACGCGGGCGAACTCGCCACCGTCGTGATGCGCCCGCGCGGCTGGCACCTGAACGAGCGGCACCTCACGGACGGGGACGGCCGCGCGGTCCCGGGCGCCCTCGTCGACTTCGGCCTGTACTTCTTCCACAACGCCCAGCGCCTCATCGACCTCGGCAAGGGCCCGTACTTCTACCTCCCGAAGACGGAGTCGCACCTGGAGGCCCGCCTCTGGAACGAGATCTTCGTCTTCGCGCAGGACTACGTCGGCGTGCCCCAGGGCACCGTCCGCGCCACCGTCCTCATCGAGACGATCACGGCCGCGTACGAGATGGAGGAGATCCTCTACGAACTGCGCGACCACGCCTCCGGGCTGAACGCCGGGCGCTGGGACTACCTCTTCTCCATCGTCAAGAACTTCCGTGACGGCGGCCAGAAGTTCGTCCTGCCGGACCGCAACCTGGTCACGATGACGGCCCCGTTCATGCGCGCCTACACCGAACTCCTCGTCCGCACCTGCCACAAGCGCGGCGCGCACGCCATCGGCGGCATGGCGGCCTTCATCCCGTCCCGCAAGGACGCCGAGGTCAACAAGGTCGCCTTCGAGAAGGTCCGCGCCGACAAGGACCGCGAGGCGGGCGACGGCTTCGACGGCTCCTGGGTCGCCCACCCCGACCTGGTCCCGATCGCCCTGGAGTCCTTCGACAAGGTCCTCGGCGAGAAGCCGAACCAGAAGGACCGGCTCCGCGAGGACGTCTCCGTGGCCCCCGGCGATCTGATCGCCATCGACTCCCTCGACGCCAAGCCCACCTACGACGGCCTGGTCAACGCCGTCCAGGTCGGCATCCGCTACATCGAGGCCTGGCTGCGCGGACTCGGCGCCGTCGCCATCTTCAACCTCATGGAGGACGCGGCCACCGCCGAGATCTCCCGCTCCCAGATCTGGCAGTGGATCAACGCGGGTGTGGTCTTCGCGGACGGTACGCCCGCGACGGCCGACCTGGCCCGTGAGGTCGCGGCCGCCGAACTGGCCGCGATCCGCGCCGAGATCGGCGAGGAGGCCTTCGCGGCCGGCAAGTGGCAGCAGGCCCACGACCTGCTGCTCCAGGTCTCCCTGGACGCCGACTACGCGGACTTCCTGACGCTGCCCGCGTACGAGCAGCTCGGCTGAGCCCACGCCCCCAGCCCCGTAGGGCACATGACGGCCGCCCCCGGTTCCTCTCGGTGCCGGGGGCGGCCGTCCGCGCACCCGCTGTCCCGTCGACGGGCAGATCTTCGCCTCCGCCCGCTCCCGTGGCATAACATCCCCGCCCAGCACGGCAGTTGACGGGATGTTCGACACGGGTGCGACGGAGGACGGGCATGAACCTGCGCAGACGACTGACGGCCGCGGCGATATCGGCGGTGGCGGTGGCGACGGTGGCCGCCACCACCGCCACCGCCGCGCCCCGCCAGGACCGGCACCCCCGGCAGGAACAGGGCTCGGGCCACGAGGCGACCCGCGAGGCCATGGAGGCGGTCGTCGCGGGCGGAGCTCCCGGCGTGACCGCGCGGGTCACGGACGCGGACGGCGTCTGGAAGGCCGCGGCGGGCCTCGGCGACATCAGGCGCGGGACCCCGCGCGGCGAGCGGGACCACTACCGCGTCGGCAGCATCACCAAGACCTTCGTGGCCACCGTCGTGCTCCAGTTGGAGGCCGAGGGCAAGCTGGACCTGGACGACACCGTGGGCTCCTGGCTGCCGGGCGTGGTCGAGGGCAACGGCCACGACGGCGACCGCGTCACCGTCCGCCAGCTCCTCAACCACTCCAGCGGGATCTACGACGTCAACGCGGACCCGGAGTACGCGCGCAAGGTCTTCTCCACGGACTTCCTCAAGCACCGCTACGACACCTGGACCCCGGCGCGGATGATCGCCATGGCGATGCGCCACGAACCGCACAACCAGCCCGGCGAGGGCGTGCTCTACTCCAAGACCAACTTCCTGCTCGCGGGCCTCGTCATCGAGAAGGCCACGGGCCGGTCGTACGGCGACGAGATCCGCCGCCGCATCATCGACCCCCTGCGCCTGCGCGGCACCCGCGTCCCCGGCACGTCCCCGACCCTCCCCCGCCCCAGCGGCCGCGCCTACGACCTGCTCTCCAGCCCGCCCGGCGGCACCCTCCACGACACGACGGAGCTGAACCCGTCCTACGCCGGAGCGGCGGGCGAGATGATCTCCAACGGCGCGGACCTGAACCGCTTCTACGCCGCGCTCCTGACCGGCAAGCTCCTCCCGAAGCGCCAGCTGGACGCGATGAAGACCACCATCCCGGTGCACCCAGACGTCCCCCAGATCCGCTTCGGCCTCGGCCTCGGCTCCTACCGGCTCTCCTGCGGCATCACCGTCTGGGGCCACACCGGCAGCGCGCTCGGCTCGTCGTCGGTCGCGGTCACGACGGCGGACGGCCGCCACACGCTGGCCGCGAACGCGAACGGGGACCGGTACACGTCGACCATGGGGCTGATGGACGCGGAGTACTGCGGAACCTGACCTCCCGTGAGCGGCCGGGTCCCCCGGCGGCTAGCGCTCCGAGTGCCCGAGGCTCCGCCCCGGCGCCACCACGTCACGCACCAGGCGCTTCACGGCGGTCGGCTCGGGGAAGCCCTGTTCGCGGCGGTCCCAGACCGTCGCGCCGTCGACGCGTACGACGAAGACGCCGCCCGTTCCCGGCTTCAGCGCCAGCTCGGTCAGTTCGGCCTCGAAGGTGGTGAGGAGTTCCTGCGCGAGCCAGGCCGCGCGGGGCAGCCAGCGGCACTGGGTGCAGTACTCGATCTCGACCCGGTGGGGCTCTACGTGGTCGCTCATGGGTACCTCTTCGCGGGGCGCGGGTCGGGTTTGCCGTGCAGGTTCGGGACCCGCTTCAGCCAGGCCGGGCGGGACGCCTCGGTGGCGCGGGCGCGCCGTTCGTCCTCGGCGGCGAGTGCGGCGCGGGAGGGGAAGTCGGTGGGGAGCCAGACGGCGGAGGCGCGGGCGCGGGCGGTGAGGTAGGTGACGTACGCGTCCCGCAGGGCGTCGGTCGTGGCGAAGCCGGGCTCGTCGGCGAGCCACGCGTCCGGGACCTCGGCCACGATGTCGCGGAGGAGTTCCTCGGTGACGCGGGGGGCGAGCTCCGCGTCGGCGGCCGCGGTGTCCGGGCCGTAGCGGCCGAGCGCGTGCTGCCGGAAGTCGTAGGCCTTCTCGGCGGTGGCGAGGACGGTGGCCGCGTCCCAGCGGTGGTGGAAGACGAGGGCCGCGCCGTGGTCGATGAGCCACAGGTGCGGCTCACGGGCGGCGAAGGTCGGCCAGACCATGAGGTTCGAGCTGTGCACCGTGCGGTCGACGTTCGCGGTGAGGGCGTCGAGCCACACGACCCTGCCCGCCTCCAGCGGGTCGACGTCGAGGTCGGTGTCGGGGGTGAAGTCGCGGGCTCCCGGCAGGTAGTCCATGCCCAGGTTCAGGCCCGCGCTGGCGCGCAGCAGGTCCTGCACCTCCTGGTGCGGTTCGTGCGCGGCGACGGCCGGGTCGAAGTGGGCGAGGACGAGATCGGGCACGCGCAGGCCGAGGCGGCGTCCCAGCTCGCCGACGATGACCTCGGCGACCAGCGCCTTGCGGCCCTGCGCGGAGCCGGTGAACTTCAGGACGTAGGTCCCGAGGTCGTCGGCCTCGACGATCCCGGGCACGGAGCCACCGGCCCGCAGGGGTTCCAGATACCGGACAGCCGTCACTTCTCGCAGCACACCAGCCACCCTAACCGGCGGCCGCAAGCCATTTTTGGAGCGGGCGGTCCTTGATCCATAAGATCCTCCGATGATCACTGGAAAGCGGTTCGCGGCGGGCTTCTGTGCCCTGTTCGCGGCCCTGAGCATGGGGCTCTCGCCCACGTCCGCGTTCGCGGACGACGAACCGGACCGCGCCGACGGCCCCGTCCCCAAGGTCGAGCTGCTGCTCGACGCGAGCGGGTCGATGCGGGCCCGCGACATCGACGGCAAGAGCCGCATGGCCGCGGCGAAGCAGGCGTTCAACGAGGTGCTCGACGCCACCCCCGAGGACGTCGAGCTCGGCATCCGCACCCTCGGCGCCAACTACCGCGGCGACGACCGCAAGACGGGCTGCAAGGACACCGAGCAGCTCTACCCGGTGGGCCCGCTGGACCGCAGGGACGCCAAGACGGCGGTCGCCACGCTCGCGCCCACCGGCTGGACCCCGATCGGCCCGGCCCTCCTGAAGGCCGCCGACGACCTGAAGGGCGGCGAGGGTTCGCGCCGCATCGTCCTCATCAGCGACGGCGAGGACACCTGTCAGCCCCTGGACCCGTGCGAGGTGGCGCGGGACATCGCCGCCAAGGGCATCCACCTCACCATCGACACGCTCGGCCTGGTCCCGAACACCAAGATGCGCGCGCAGCTGAGCTGCATCGCCGAGGCCACCGGCGGTACCTACACCTCCATCCGGCACACCGACGAACTCACCGACCGCGTCGGCCAGTTGGTGGACCGCGCGGCCGACCCCGTGGTCACGCCCGTGGGGGTCGAGGGCGCCGACCGGTGCTCTGCTGCGCCGCGGCTCAAGCCGGGTGTGTACACCGACCGCGCGCGCTTCGGCGAGCACCGCTGGTACCGCGTGGACGTCGAGCCGGGGCAGGAGCTGCGCGCCTCGGTGAGCGTGGCGGCCGACCGGGCCGTGACCAACGACTACGGCGTGCTGATGCGGGCCGTCACCAAGCACGGCCGCGAGATCGTGCGCGGTTCCGAGGCGGGCGACGGACGCACGGACGCGATCTCGACGGGCCTGCGCTACCCGAAGCCGGACCAGGACTCCGACGACTCCGACGAGGCCGGGACCGAGGCGGTCTGCCTCCAGGTGTCCCACTCCTACGCGCCCGCGTCCGGCGACGCGGCCGCCGCCAAGGGCAAGCCGGGTCTGCCCGTGGAACTGGCCGTCGACATCGTGGACGCCCCGGACGACGCCTCCGACGTGGCGGCGTTCGGTCTGGGCCGCGGCTGGTGGCTGCTGGGCGCGCTGGTGCTGACCGGCTTCGTCGGCGGATTGCTGTGGGGCTGGGTGGCGCGGTGGCGCGTCGCCGTCTGGAGGACGAGCTGATGCGTACGACACGTCTGTTGAAGACCCGCCTGATGGCGGCCGCGGGCCTCGCGGGCCTGGCCGCGCTCCTCAGCGCCGCCCCGGCGCTCGCCGCCTCCGGCGACGACGACAAGGGCAAGGCCGACGCGGGCACGTCCTTCCGCACCGCGACAGAGATCGAGCAGGGCCACCGCGCCACGGCGAGCGCGTCCACCGGCGACTACCTGTACTGGTCCTTCCCGACCGACGCGGGCCAGCGCCCCACCGTCAAGGCGACGGTGAAGCTCCCCGACGCGGCGCGCAAGGCCGACGCCCGGTGGCGCGTCGACGTGTACGACGGCCTGAGGCGCCGTCAGTCCTGCATGTACGGCATGCAGTCGAGGCCCGCGGACGCGGCGACGGTCGACCTGGCCTGCGTCCTGCGCCCGGTCCGCGCCTGGTCGGACCCCTGGTCCAACGACCCGCTCCCGGGCACGTACTACATCCGCCTGACGGCCACCGGCCTCAAGACGGCCGACCTGGGCGCCCCCGTCACCGCCGAGGTCGAGGTGACGTCGAAGGACATCGGCGGCTCGGCGGCGGTCGACGGCTCCCTGGCGAAGCCCCTGGTACCCGGCGCCTCGGTGGACACCGACGACACCGACGGCTCCCACACCCGGGCGGCCCTGTCGACGGCGGAACCGGAGGACGGCTGGGCGTCGGGCTGGTGGACGGACCGCTGGGTCTGGACGGGCGCGGGCGGAGTGCTCGCGGCGCTGGCGGGAATCGGCGGCTACGCGTTGACGCGCGGCACCGGAAGGGCTCCGTCGGGCGCCTGACGACGCGGTGAGGGCCCGTCCCACTCACACGGGCCCTCACCCGCACCCCGACCTCACCCCTCCCGCAACACCTCCGCCAACACCCCTCCCCCCTCCACCACCACATCCCCACCCCGCACCGCGTCCCCCCACGCCAACTCGCCCCGCGCAAGGGCGACACACACATCCGCCCCCAGCACGACCCGCGCGTCAGCCTCGCCCTCCCCACCCCCGTCGGCGTACACGGCCCGCCCCTCGGCCACGTCCCCGAGCCACAGCAGGAACTCCCCCTCCTCAAGCCGGACTTGAACGACCCCGTGCCCACCGAGCGCCTCCAACCGCCCCCGCAGCGGCAAGGCGAACCAGTGCGCACGCACCGCGTCGGTGGGGGCGCGCTCACCGAGGTCGAAGGCCCCCCACTCCCCGAGCGCCGCAAGGACGGGCAGCAACGCCCGCCCGCGCGGGGTGAGTTCGTAGACGTACGCGGAAACGGGCGCGGCCATCCGCCGCCGCGAGGCGATCCCGCCCTGCTCCATGTCCTTGAGCCGCGAGGCGAGCACATCCGTGCTGACGCCGGGCAGATCGGCGTGCAGGTCGGTGTACCGCCGGGGCCCGGCGAGCAGTTCGCGGACGATCAGCAGGGTCCAGCGGTCCCCGACGGCGTCGAGGGCGCGGGCGGCGGCGCAGTACTGGTCGTAGCTTCGGCGTGGTCGAGGTGGCATGCGTCGCAGTCTAGACAAGTTGTTGGACTTTCCAAGCGGCAGCTTGGTAAAACCAAGTAACGCACGCCACGGGAGGCACAGCACATGGAGTTCCGGCAGTCGAGCAAGCTCAGCGAGGTCTGTTACGAGATCCGGGGCCCGGTCATCGAGCACGCGAACGCCCTGGAGGAGGCGGGCCACAGCGTCCTGCGCCTCAACACCGGCAACCCCGCGCTCTTCGGCTTCGAGGCGCCCGAGGAGATCGTCCAGGACATGATCCGGATGCTGCCGGGCGCGCACGGCTACACGGACTCGCGGGGCGTCCTCTCCGCCCGGCGCGCGGTGGTGCAGCGCTACGAGGCGCTCGGCCTCGACGACATCGACGTGGACGACGTCTTCCTCGGTAACGGCGTGTCCGAGCTGGTGACGATGGCCGTACAGGCACTCCTGGAGGACGGCGACGAAGTCCTCGTTCCCGCACCGGACTTCCCGCTGTGGACGGCCGTGACGACCCTCTCCGGGGGCAAGGCCGTGCACTACCTGTGCGACGAGCAGGCCGACTGGTACCCGGACCTCGACGACCTGGCGTCGAAGATCACCGACCGCACCAAGGCCCTGGTGATCATCAACCCGAACAACCCGACGGGCGCGGTCTATCCGCGCGAGATCCTCGACGGCATGCTCGACCTGGCCCGCCGCCATGGCCTGATGGTCTTCGCCGACGAGATCTACGACCGGATCCTGTACGACGACGCGGTGCACCACAGCGTCGCCTCGCTGGCCCCGGACCTGGTGGTCCTGACCTTCTGCGGCCTCTCCAAGACGTACCGGGTCGCGGGCTTCCGCTCCGGCTGGCTGGTCGTGACGGGACCGAAGCAACACGCGCGGAACTACCTGGAGGGCCTGACGATGCTGGCCTCCATGCGGCTGTGCCCCAACGCCCCCGCGCAGTACGCGATCCAGGCCGCGCTCGGCGGCCGCCAGTCCATCCACGAACTGACGGCGCCCGGCGGCAGGCTGTACGAACAGCGCGACCGGGCCTGGCAGAAGCTGAACGAGATCCCGGGCGTCTCCTGCGTGAAGCCGCGCGGCGCGCTGTACGCCTTCGCGCGCCTGGACCCGAAGGTGCACGCGATCCACGACGACGAGAAGTTCGTCCTGGACCTGCTGCTCCAGGAGAAGATCCAGGTGGTCCAGGGCACCGGCTTCAACTGGCCGCGCCCCGACCACTTCCGCATCCTCACCCTCCCGTACGCTGACGATCTGGACGCGGCGATCAGCCGCATCGGCCGCTTCCTGAGCGGCTATCGCCAGTAGCCGAAGGCCCGCGGCCACGAGCCGCGCGTCCACAAGCCCCCAGGAGGAGCGTGCCGGTGACGTCCTGCGCCAGCTGCCAGACCCCGTCCCTCGTCCAGTTCGCCTCGCCGGACCTGGTCGCCAAGATCGTTTACGAGGGTCACGACGCCACGGACGACCCGGCCTGGCGGACGTCGGGGGCCGCCACCCTGGAGGACTACGGACGCTGGTGCAAGCACCTGTGCGGGATCACGTGCCTGCGGATGGCACTCGGCCCGGACGCGCCGTCGCTGTTCGAGCTGCGTGACGGCGCGCTGAAGTACGGCGGGTACACGGAGGACGCCGACGGCACGATCCGGGGTCTGATCTACGCGCCGTTCGCCGAGTACGTGCGCGACGTGCACGGCATGGACGCGACCGTGCACCGCCACCTCTCGCTCGACGAGATCCCCGCGCTCCTGGACGCGGGGCGCACGGTGATGGTGTCCGCGCACTTCGAGATCCGGCGCCCGGAGCGGCCCGCGCCGGGCAGGGGCGGGCATCTGGTCCTGATCACGGGGCGCACGGCGGACGGCGCACTGCACTTCCACAACCCCTCGGGCATCGACGCGCGCACCCGCACGGCCGAGCTGCCCGTGTCCCAATTCGAGCCCTTCTTCGCAGGCCGGGGCGTATCGCTCGGCCCGCGCGCGGACGCGCTGACCACGCACTGACAGGCGCTCATGACAGAACGTCATCAGCCCTGCCAGGATGGCGCGATGATGCATTCAGGCAGGGTCGCCGTCGTCGGCGGCAGCGTCGCGGGCTGTGCCATGGCGCTGGCGGCGCACCGTGGCGGGGCGGACGAGATCACGGTGTACGAGCGGGCGGGCGGCCGCCTGGCGGAGCGGGGCGTGGGCCTCGCCGTGCACAACTCCCGGTACGCGGAGCTGGAGTCGGCCGGGTACATGGACGCCGACATGCCGTGGGTGCAGCTGGTCAGACGCCGCTGGTACGTGCGGGACGAGCGGGCGTCGGGCCCGCTCGGGCATCCGATCGGCACGATGCCCTTCCCCTTCCGCACCTACAACTGGGGCCCGCTGTGGGGCGAGTTGCGGCGCCGGGTGCCGGAGTCCGTGGAGTTCCGCACCGCCACGTCGGTGGAGGCCGTGCGCACCGGCGCGGTCGGCGCGGAGGTGGACACCGCCGAGGGCACCGAGCGGTTCGACGTCGTGGTCGGCGCGGACGGCTACCGCTCCGTGGTGCGCGCCGCCGCCCACCCGGGCCTGCGCGCCGAGTACGCGGGATATCTGGCCTGGCGCGGCGCCTACCCCGCCGACCGCCTCGCCGATCCGCACCTGTGGGACGAGGAGGACTGCGTGTACGCGGTCTTCGACGGCGGACACGTGATCATCTACCGGATCCCGGACGGCGTCGGCGGCCACCGCGTCAACTGGGTCCTGTACACCGCGCCGCCCCCGGGCCTGGACGCCGACCTCGGCTTCACCAGCCCCACGAGCCTGCCGCCCGGCGGCCTCACCGACGCCCTCGGCGCCCATCTCGCGCACGTCGCCGACGCCCTCCTGCCGCCGTACTGGGGCGCCGTGGTCCGCGCGACCCGGCCCGAGGAGCTGTTCCTCCAGCCCATGTACGACTTCACGGCGCCCCGCTACGCCCTGGACCGGGTGCTCCTCGCGGGCGACGCGGCCACGGTCGCGCGGCCGCACACCGGCGCGGGCGCGGTGAAGGCGCTGCAGGACGCCACGGTCCTGGAGTCGGCCATCGCCACGGCGACGACCTGGCCGGAGGCCCTGGAGTCCTACGACACCGACCGCACCGTGGCGGGCCGCACGATGGTCGACCTGGGGCGGCGGCTCGGCCGGGCCCTGGTGGAGCGGACCCCTCGGTGGCGCGACCTGGACCAGGCGGGCCTGGAGTCGTGGTGGAAGCAGGCGGACGGGACGGGGGCGTTCGGGGGGCGCGAGCTGCGGCCCCGGTGAGGGCGGGCGGGCCGGAGCACCGAGGGCCCGTCGGCGCTGCTCCGCTGCTCCGGCCCTGCCCCCGCCCCTGTCACCCGGGACTACGGTCGCCGGGAACTACGCGCCGTTCCTGAAGTGCAGGATGCCCCAGGTGATGTGCCCGTCGCGGCCCGCGGCGACCCAGCGGGCGAGGCCGATCTTCATCTGCGTGAGGTAGTCGTGGCTGACCTGGCCGGCCAGTCCTTCCGCCTCCTGGCGCTCGGTCTCCTCGAGCACGCGCGCGTAGTGCGTGATCAGTTGCTCGCGGTGCTCCTCGAACCCGCCCGTCGGGGCGACGAACCCGAGCCGGGCGAGCTCGCGCTTGTAGAAGCCGGGCGAGCCCATGTCGTCGAGGTGGATGCGGTCGAGGATCGGCTGCAGGACACCCGGTGGGCAGTTGTCGACGGCCATCGGGTCGGTGAAGATCAGCCGGCCGCCGGGCCTGAGCACCCGGGAGATCTCCTCCAGGACCCGGACGCGGTTGCCGCTGTGCAGGAAGGCGTCCTGCGACCAGACCACGTCGACCTGGTCGTCCGGGTAGGGGATGTCCTCGAAGGACCCGTCGACGACCTCGATGAGGCCGGAGAGACCGCGGGCGTGGTTGAGCTCCTTGTGGCGCTGGTTCTCCACCTCGCTGAGGTTGAGGGCGAGCACGCGGCAGCCGTACGTCGACGCCAGGTACCGCGCGGAGCCGCCGTAGCCGGAGCCCAGGTCGAGGACCACGGACTCCTCGGTGAGGCCGAGCTTGTCGGCCATCCGCTCGACGGTGCGGCGGCTGGCGTCGGCGATGGGCTCGCCGGAGTGGTCGTACAGGCCGATGTGGATGTCCTCGCCGCCCCAGACCCGGGCGTAGAAGGTGTCCGCGTCGGTGGAGTTGTAGTAGCTGCGGGCGACGCCGACGGCCCCGCTGTACCGCTCGTCCTGCTCGTCGTCCGCGCGGTACTCCTTCTCCGCGACGTGCACGAAGAAGTCGGGCTGCTCGCCCCGGTAGGTGTGCTGGAAGTCCCCGTACGTCTCGATGTTCTGGAACCCCACCTCCGACATGAGCCGCCGGGTGTAGTCCTTGCGCAGCGGGAACATGTTGAGGTGGTAGACGGAGTCGTCCGGGAAGCTGTACCGCATCCGCACGAGGCCCTCGTCGACGTACTCGGGCTCCACGGACACGTCTTCGCCGCAGTAGTAGTACGTGTGCTTGCTGGTGTAGCCGTCGTCGAGGATCGCGTCGTAGTTGCGCTGGTCCAGGACGAGGATCCCGTCGTGCTTGAGCATCGCGTAGAACTCGGCGAGCGCCCTGCGGCGGTCGCGCTCCGAGAACAGGTGGGTGAAGGAGTTGCCGAGGCACACGATGGCGTCGTACGCCCCGTGCACGTCGCGGTTGAGCCAGCGCCAGTCCGCCTGGACGACCCGCATCACGTGGCCGTCCTTCATCCCGTTGGAGAAGGCCGCCGACAGCATCTCCGCGCTGCCGTCCGCGCTGACCGTCTCGAACCCGGCGGCCAGCAGTTGCACGGAGTGGAAGCCCGTGCCGGTCGCGACGTCGAGGACGCTCTTCACGCCCCGTTTGCGCAGCAGGTCGATGAAGAAGTCTCCTTCGCTCTGCGACCTCCTCTCCCAATCGATGAGCGAGTCCCATTTCTCCACGAAGCTGGGTATGTACTCCTCGGTGTAGTGGCCGGTTTCTCGTACTTCGACGGGGTTTTCGCCGAACTTCTGAGCCGGATGCACGATGAACACCCTTCGACTTCAATGGGGGATGGCCTGGGCACATCGCTATCCCAAGGCGGGTACCCCCATGCGTCCGCGCTTCGTATACATACGCTGGGCTGACGATCCGCCGACCAGAACAGGACCCGCAACGCCATGGGTGATCTTCTCCTCGTACGTCACGGCGAGACCGAATGGTCCCTGTCGGGGCAGCACACCAGCTGGTCGGAGATCCCCCTCACCGAGAACGGACGCGCCCAGGCGCGGTCCGTGGCGCCGCTCCTCGGCAAGTACCGCGTCGACGCGGCCTTCACGAGCCCGCGCGTGCGCGCGCGTGAGACGGCCGAGCTGGCGGGCTTCGCCCACGCGCGCATGGATCCCGATCTCTCCGAGTGGGACTACGGCGCGTACGAAGGCGTCACCACCGTCGAGATCCACCGCACCCGCCCCGACTGGTTCCTCTTCACCGACGGCGTCGCCCCCGGGCCCGCCGAGCACCCCGGCGAGACCCCCGCCCAAGTCGGTGAGCGGGCCGACCGGATGCTCGCCAAGGTCGACGCCGCGCTCGCCAACACCGAGGGCAGCGTCGTCCTCTTCGCCCACGGCCACTTCCTCCGCGTCCTCACCGCCCGCCGCCTCGGCTTCCCCCCTGCGGCGGGCGCCCACTTCCAGCTCGCCACCGGCACCGTGAGCCGCCTCAGCTACGAACACGGGCGCCCGGTGCTTGCCACGTGGAACGTGCGGCCGTGAGGGCTGGGGCCCTGCCGGGGGCTCCCCAACCCCGCCCCTCCCCGAACCCGGGGGCTGCGCCCCCGGACCCCCGCTATCGGCGCTCCGCGCCTCGTCCTCAAACGCCGGACGGGCTAGAAAATGTGCGGCTAAGTCTTAGCCCCTCCGGCGATTGAGGAGCGGGGTCTGGGGCGGAGCCCCAGTTTCGGGAAGGGGCGGGGTTGGGGAGAGCCCCGCAGGGCCGATGTCAGTGGCACGAGGCAGTATCGGGAGCATGGCCAAGCCGACCACAGCAGCCCAGCGCCGCGTCATCGCGGAGGCCGACCCGACCACGGGCCGCCTGACCGGCACGGAGGCCCAGCTGACGGCCCTCGTGCGGCTGCGCCTGGCCTTCCGCCACCCCCGCCCCCCGCATGCGTACTTCCTGACCCCTGCGGGCCACCGCGTCCGGGAGGAACCGGAGCGGGCGGTCCCGGAGACGGCCCCCGTGGAGCCGGTCCCCGGCGTGTTCGCCGCCCGCACGGGCACGGAGGACGCGGATCACGCGGTGGACGGCCCCGCGCGGCAGCGCGAGGTGCGGGGCGCGTGGCTCGGCCTCGTCGAGATGCGCCGCATGACCAACGCGGACGCGGACCGGGACCGCCCCTGCGCGTGGGAGCGCGCGCATCTGGTGCAGGCCGCGGCGATAGCGCTGGAGGCGGCGGGCCGCACCCCGGCGGGCCGGGGCCGTGAGGGCTATCGCGTGACGGCGACCCCGCAGCCGGAGGCGGTGGCGGTGCGCGAGCCGACGGCGGCGGGCGTCCGGGCGTGTGCGGAGGCCCTGGAGCGGGCGGGGTGGCAGGTGAGCGAGCACAGCGAGCGGGGAGCGGGAGCGGGGCGGTATGTCCTGGTGTCGCCCCGGAGGGGATGAGTTTCGGCGGTGGCCGGAATGCCGCAGGTCGAGAGGGTGTTGGTGTGGAACCTGATGACATCCGTTGAAGTTGAGAGGAAAGCCGTGTCGCAGCACTCGTCACCCGAGCCGTTCTCCGTGGGCGTCAGCGTCCGCGGGTACGAGACGGACTCCCAGGGTCACCTCAATCAGTCCGTGTACTTGCAGTACGCGGAGCACGCGCGCTGGTCGGCGCTGCGGGCGGCCGGCATCGAGCAGCGGGACCTCATCGGGAAGGGGGTTGGCCCGGTCGCCCTGGAGAACACGGTGCGCTATCGGAGCGAGCTGCGGGCGGGCGACGAGGTGCAGGTGACCTGCCAGTTCGTGTGGGGTGAGCGCAAGACGTTCCGGATCGAGCAGACCCTCGTGCGGGCGGACGGCCAGGTGGCCGCGACGGTCTCCGGTCTGGGCGGTCTGCTCGACCTGAAGGAGCGCAGGATGGTGGAGGACCCGAAGGAGTACTTCAGGGCGCTGGCGTCGGACCCGCGCGTGCTCGGCCTCTGACACGTACGGGGACGCCGGTCGCGTCAGTCGGCGGTCAGTTCCGCGAGGTCGGCCGCTTCGAGGCGCAGCCCGGCCGCGGCGGCGTTCTCCTCCAGGTGCGCGAGGGACGACGTCCCTGGGATGGCGAGCATCGCCGGGGAGACGGCCAGGGACCAGGCGAGGGTGACCTGCGCGGCCGTGGCGCCGTGCCGGTCGGCGACGGCGCGCAGGCCCGCGATGTGCGGGGCGCCCGCGCCGCCGAGGGGGAAGAACGGCACGTAGGCGATGCCCTGGTGGGCGCAGAGCGCGATCATCGCCCGCGCTTCGGCGTCGCGGTGTCCTGGGCTGAACCTGTTCTGGACGGCGGCGACGGGCGCGACGGCCTGCGCCTCGGCGAGTTGTGCGGGGGTGGCGTTGCTGACGCCGAGGTGCCGGATGAGGCCTTGTTCGCGGAGTTCGGCGAGGGCTCCGAAGCGGCCGTCGCCGGGGCCGTCCGTGCCGAGGAACCGCAGATAGACCAGGTCGAGGTGGTCGCGGCCGAGTTCGCGCAGGTTCCGGTGGACGTCGGCCTTGAGCTTCGCGGGGTCGGCGGCGTCGAGCCAGTTGTGGTCCCGGTCGCGGTCGGGCCCGACCTTGGTGGCGATGACCAGGTCGTCGGAGTAGGGGTGGAGGGCTTCGCGGATGAAGGTGTTGGCGGAGAGGTCCTTGTGGAAGTAGAAGGCAGCCGTGTCGATGTGGTCGACGCCGAGTTCGACGGCGCGGCGCAGCACGGCGCGGGCCGCGCGGGGGTCGCCCGCGGGTCCTTCCCAGGTGCGGCCCGGCAGCCGCATCGCGCCGAAGCCCATGCGGTGGACGGGCAGGTCGCCGCCGAGGAGCCAGGTTCCGGCGGCGGTGGCAGGACCGGGGGTGGAGGCGGGACCCGGGGCGGCTCCCGGTGCCGGGTCAGCTCCCGGTGCCGGGTCAGCTCCCGGTGCGGGGGCCGCTCCCGGTGCGTGGGCGGAGGTCACGGCGGGCTTGTCGTTCACGTTCGGCATGGCCCCATCGTGCGGGCGCCGGGGCCCGGGTGGGCGCGGGTGGCACGTTGTTGCCAGTTCGGAGAGGCTGTCCCGGCCGGGGCTCGGAAAGCCGGAAAAGGCAGAAAAGGCGGAAAGGTGGAACGGGGCCATGGGGTACGGGGAGACGGCGGACTTCGTCACGCTGCGGGGCGAGGAGGAACTGGTGCGGCGCGCCGGTGATCTCTTCGCGTCCGCCCGGGACGAGTTCCTGTGCGGGGCCGCCGACCTCGTCACCTGGTCGGGCGGGGTGAACGCCGTCTTCGCCGACGGGAAGCGGCCGCCGCTGCGGCCGGGGCGCCCCGGCGGGCTCGCGATGCGCAAGGTGTACACGCGGCGGGCGCTCGGCGACCCGGAATCGGAGCGGCGGCTCGCGGCCATCGCCGCGTCCGGCGCGCAGGTGCGGATCTCGGCCGCGCCGCTGGCCCGGGAGGCGATCGTCATCGACCGGCGGGTGGCGGTCCTCGCCGGGTCCGAGGGGCGGGGCGCGCGTACGTACACGGTGGTGCGGGCGGCCGATGTCGTCGAGGGCGTCCACTCGCTGCTGTACGCGACCTGGGAGGCCGCCGAGGACGTCGCGGACTGCCTCGCGGGCGCCGCGCCGCCCGCGTTGGACGCGGAGGCCCGTTCAGTGCTCGGGGCGTTGTCCGACGGGCTCACCGACGAGGCTGCCGCTCGGCGGCTCGGGATGTCCTTGCGGACCTACCGGCGGCGGGTGGCCGGGCTGATGGCGACCCTCGGGGCGACGTCGCGCTTCCAGGCGGGGGTGCGGGCGCGGGGGCGGTAGCCCCGCGCGGCGCGCCCCGGGCCCGGCCGCGACCAGTTCCTGACCGAGCGTGCCCCGCGAGGCGACTGTTCAGCCGCACGGCAGCCACGCCCACACCGTCTTCCCCGGCGCCCGCTCCACCACCCCCCACTCCGCCGCCAGCGCCGCCACCAGGACCAGGCCCCGCCCCGACTCGGCGTCCGGGCACGGCAGTTCGGGGCTCTGCGGCGGGCGGCGCTCCGTGCGCGTGTCCGTGACCTCGACGCGTACGCCGTCCGCCGCGAGCAGCAGGCGCAGCTCGAAGTCCCGGCCCGCCACGCGGCCGTGCGTCACCGCGTTCGCCGCCAGCTCGGCGGTCACCTGCGCCACCGCGTCGGACAGTTCGCTGTCGTACGGGACGCCCCAGCCGTCGAGGTGGTACCGCGCGACCCTGCGGGCCAGGCGGGCCCCTCGCGGGGTGGCGCTGATGCGCTGCGTGAACATATGTGCTGGTGTGGGGGTTTGCACCTGGAGTGGCATGACACCCACCGTGACCTGCACTGTCGTCCGACGGGAGCCCCGGAACTCGTACGCTGCGTAAGTGTACGGGTGCGAAGTGTGGACAGTACGGGTAACTGTCCGTGAGCATGGGCGCGTTGGCGGGGAACGGTACGCAAGCGTCTGGGGAGACCCGTGATGTCGTCAAGCACGCCTGGAACGAACGAGCCCGAGCCGACCGACGGGCTCAAGGCCTTCGGTGCGGCCCTGAAGAGCTTTCGCAAGCGGGCCGGTTATACGCAGGAGGCTCTCGCCCCGGAGATTGGTTACTCGACGCACTTCGTGGCGTCGATCGAGCAGGGGCGGCGGTTTCCGCCCCCACGGTTCGTCGACCAGGCCGAGGCCACGTTGGACGCCTTCGGGACGCTGCGGCTGGTGGCCAACCAGCTGTCGCGCCAGCGCGGGTTGGCGTCCTGGTTCCGTCAGTGGGCCCAGCTGGAGCAGGAGGCGATCACCCTCTACACGTACGAATGCCGTTTGGTTCCCGGGCTGTTGCAGACGCCCGCGTACGCCGAAGCGGTGTTCTCCAACCGGTTGCCGACGCTCGGCGACGAGCAGATCCAGGCGCAGCTGGCGGCGCGCATCGAACGCCAGAGGCTCCTCACGGAGCGGCCGAACACGGCCTACAGCTTCATCCTCGAAGAGCACATGTTCCTGCGGAACTTGGGCGGACCAGAGGTCACAAGGGAACTCATCGATCACATCGTCGCCCTGGCTGCCCGGCGCAACATCGAGGTCCAGATCATGCCTCTGGTCCGCGAGAGTCACGCCGGGCTGGACGGCCCCGTGCAGCTCCTTGAGGGCCCTGACAATCGCTGGTTCGCTTACTGCGAGGGCCAGCGCGGCGGACAGCTCATCTCCGACGCGAAAGAGATCAGCGTGCTCCAGAAGCGGTATGCCAGGATGCGTTCACAGGCTCTCTCGTTCGAGCACTCGGTGAGCCTGCTGGAGCGGATGCGAGGAGCATGATGGGCACCTCCGAACTGGCCTGGTTCAAGAGCAGCTACAGCAGCGGCACCGACGGCGACTGCGTCGAAGTGGCCCCCGGCCCCGCCGCCGTACACATCCGTGACTCCAAGAACCCCCAAGGCCCCCAACTCGCCCTGGAGCCAAGCGCCTGGGCCGACTTCCTCACGTACGCGCGTACCCGACCCGGAGGCCGTGCGCGCTGAGGATCTGCGGCAGCGGCTGGAAGAACGTCGTGCCGCCGGACGCGCAGTTGCCGCTGCCGCCCACGACGATGCCGAGCGCCGCGTCACCGGCGAAGCCGGGGCCGCCCGCGTCGCCGGGCTCGGCGCAGACGTTCGTGCGGATGAGGCCGTGCACGGTGCCCTCGGGGAAGGTGACCGAGGCGTTCAGGGCCTGGATGGTGCCGCAGTGCATGCCGGTCGTGGGTCCCGTACGGCAGATCTGCTGGCCCACGACGGGCTGCGGGGCGCGGTTGATGCGGATGATCTGGCTTCCGGCCCTGATCTCGCTGGGGTAGGTCAGGGTGGTGTTGGTGTAGCGCACGAGGGCGTAGCTGCTGCGGGGGAAGACGACGGTGTCGGTGACGCCGACCGGGACGGTGAGGCCGGGGTCGGCGTACCACTGGGTGCCGACGGTGCCGCAGTGGCCGCCCATGATTCCGTAGAACCGCGTGCCGTTGATGACGTTGAAGGCGACCGTACAGCGGCCGCCGGCGGAGTAGAGGACGTCGCCGCCGCGGACCGCCGTCGCGGCGGGCGCGGCGGCTGTCGCCGAGGGGGCGGCGAGGAGGCCCAGGGCCGCCAGGGTGGCGCACAGTAACTGGGCGATGATCAGCCGGAGTCTCATGGGTTCTCCTGTGGGGGCGGGGATGTGCGCGTGGGCATTGTTGCGAAGTCCGGCGGGCCCGTCACGGGGTGCGGCACGTGCCCCGTTCGTCGATTCCGAACGCGGGCATACTGGTGCCATGGGCACTGACCCGCTGGGCGCACCTTCCCTCACGAGCACCGACGCACAGCCCGAAGCGAAGCGCGGGCAAGGTGCCGATGAACGGCGGCAGATGGCCGACGACCGCGATGCCGCTGCCGACCAGCGGGATGCCGCTGCCGACCAGCGGGATGCCGCTGCCGACCAGCGGGAAACAACCGCCAACCAGCGCGAAGCCACCGCCGACAGGCGCGAAGCCGCCGCCGACAAGCGGGATGCCAGCGCCGACCAGCGCGAGGCCACCCTGGACGCGTGGCAGGACAGGCTCACCGCCCATGAGAAGCGTCTGGACGCACGGCGTCGCGACGCGGGAGAGACGACTCCCAGCATGCGGAGGCGCTCGTACGAGCAGATCGGGCGCACCCAGATCCTGCTGGAGGCCAGCCAGGAGCGCCTGAACCGCAGCAAGGCGGCACTGCGTCGCGCGGATGCCTCGGACCTGCGCCAGCAGGACGCCGTCAACCGGGAGGCAGCGGCCGCCGCCAAACAGATGGCGGAGCGGACCCCGGTTCTGTTGGAGATCCTGCAGGCCCGGGCGCGCCTGCTGCGGGAGCGGGCCGTAGCGGCGGCCGAGGCGCTGGCCAAAGCCGAGGACGCCCTGGTCCGCGAGCACAGACGACGCCACCGGGCCCGGGAAGCGACCGAACACCACCACCGCGCCACCGAGGCCCGCTCCGTGGCCGCCACACTGTCCGCCATCGCCGAACCGCCCGAGGGCGAGGGCGAGGGCTAGCCCCCCACGAAGAGCCGCACGTGTCGGCAGAAACCTCCCAGCACCTTTGACTTGTTTTGAAGCACTCGCTTCAGAACATGCTAGGGTCCACCCGGGTTCTGAAGCGACTGATTCAAAACGAGTCGCGCCCCGTCGCAACCACCAGCCACAACCAGGGAGGGACCTCCATGCCGCTCGCGGTCTACGTGTTGGCGCTCGGCATCTTCACCCAGGGCACATCGGAGTTCATGCTGTCGGGGCTGCTCCCCGGCATGGCCGACGACCTGGGCGTTTCCATACCGGACGCCGGACTGCTCATCTCGGCGTTCGCGATCGGCATGGTCGTCGGCGCGCCGCTGCTCGCCGTGGCGACGCTGCGCTGGCCGCGCCGCACGGCGCTCGTGCTGCTCCAGGCCGTGTTCATCGCGGGGCACGTCGTGGGCGCGCTCGCGCCGGGGTACGGCGTCCTCTTCGCGACCCGGATCGTCACCGCGCTCGCGTACGCCGGATTCTGGGGCGTGGCCGTCGCCACGGCCGTGGCACTCGTGCCGAGCGAGGCCAAGAGCAAGGCAGTCGGGCTCGTCGCGGGCGGCCTGACGCTCGCGACCATCGTCGGCGTCCCGGCCGGTACCGTCCTCAGCCAGTCCGCGAGCTGGCGCGCCGCCTTCTGGGCGGTGGCCGCGGCGACCGCCGTCAGCCTGGCCGCGACCGTGCTGGCCGTGCCGGGCGGCCGGGGCTCGCGCGAGGCGCCGTCCGTGCGCGCCGAGCTGCGCGGCATGAAGCGGCCGCAACTGTGGCTGTCGTACGCCGTCACCGGCTTCGCCTTCGGCGCGGTCATCGTCACCTTCTCCTACCTCGCCTCCCTGCTCACCGACGTGAGCGGCCTGAGCGAGGGCTGGGTGCCCGCCGTGCTCGCGCTGTTCGGGGCGGGCGGCATGCTCGGCCTGCTCGTCGGCAGCCGCACCGCGCAGGCGCACGCCGTCGGCACGCTCGGGTGGGGGCTCGGCGGGCTCGCCGTGATCTCGGCGGCCCTCGCGCTCACGGCGGACACCGCCATCGCCGTCGTACTCGCCTTGATCTTCCTGCTCGGCATGGCGGGGTACGTCACCAACCCGGCGCTCCAGTCCCGGGTGTTCACCCTCGCCCCCGACGCGCCCACCCTCGTCGGCGCGACCAACACCGCCGCGTTCAACGTCGGCAACACCCTCGCGCCGATGCTCGGCGGGCTCACCATCGACGCCGGGTACGGGTACACGTCGGTGGCCTGGGTCGGGGCGGGGCTCGCTGTGCTCGGGTGCGCGGGGGCGCTGTGGGCGGGGCGGCTTGAGCGGGCGACGGCGCGGGCCGCGCGGGGGCGGACTCCCCTGACCGCCGCCGCGGCCCCCGCCGATCTCACCGCTCCCGCCGGTCCCAGTGGTTTTGAAAAGGTATTCCAAAACCGGTAGGCTCCGGTCCATGGCCAGGCCACGACAGTTCGACGAGGACCGCGTCATCACCGCCGCCATGGAGACCTTCTGGCGTCACGGGTACGAGGGCACGTCCACCCGCGACCTGTGCGACAGCACGGGCCTCGGCCCGTCCAGCCTCTACAACACCTTCGGCGGCAAGCGCGAGCTGTATCTGCGCGCCCTCGACCGCTACTACGAGACGGTCACCGGCGCGCAGATCGAGCGGCTCCAGGGGCCCGGCACCGCCAAGGACCGGCTGCGCGCGATGATGCTGCATTCCGTCGACAGCGACCTCGACGCGGACGACGGGCGCGGCTGCTTCGCGATCAACGCGGCGATCGAGCTGGCCGGGCTCGACGCGGACGTCAAGCGGGTCGTCCGGCGCAACTTCACGCGGGTCGAGGACGAGGTGCGCGCGGTCGTCGAGGAGGGCCAGAGGGCGGGCGAGATCCCGGCGGACCGCGACGCCCGCGCGCTGGCCCGGCTCGTCCAGAGCACGTACTACGGCCTGCGCGTCCTCGGCCGCGTACAGGACGACCGCGACGTGCTGCTCGCCACCATCGACAACACCCTGGAGCGGCTGTGACCAGCGTGGACGTACAAGGGACCGCCGGGTCCCCGCCGCCTCGGACCGACCTCCTCACCGCCATGGAGGACAACCTCGCCGCGCACGCCGGGCATCTGCACCGGAAGCTGCCCGGCGCCACCGTCACCGAGGCCGACGACCTGTTCGTCGCGGACAGCGGCATCGACGACGACACCTTCAACATCGTCGCCGCCGCGCGGTTCGCGCCCGAGGCCGCGGACGCCCGGATCGCCGAGACCGTCGAGCGCCTCGCCGCCACCGGGCGCACCTTCTCCTGGTGGGTCGGCGCGGCGTCCACGCCCGGCGACCTGGGCGAGAGGCTCGCGGCGGCCGGGCTCACCGCCGCCGAGACCGAGACCGGCATGTGGCTCGACCTCGGCGCCGCCCCGCCGCGCGCCCGTTCGCAGGGCCTGGAGATCCGGCCGGTCACGACGGCCGCCGAACTCGCCGCGTACGCCGCGATCCTGGCCGCGAACTGGGAGCCGCCCGCCCCGACGGTCCGCGCCTTCTACGCGGCCGCCGCCGAAGGCGCACTCGCCGTCGGCTGCCCGGCCCGCTACCTCGTCGGGTACGCCCGCGGGCGACCCGTGTGCACGGCCGAGGTCTTCCTGCACGCGGGCGTCGCCGGGATCTACAACATCTCGACGCTCGCCGCCGACCGGCGCCGCGGCCACGGCGGCGCGATCACGCTGGCCGCGCTGCACGCGGCTCGCGACGCCGGGTCCACGACGGCGGTCCTCCAGGCGTCACCCGACGGCGAGCCCGTCTACCGCAAGCTCGGCTTCGCCGCCCTCGGCCGCTTCACCGAGTACGCAGTTGCGTCGACGGCACGATCTGCTGCGGCTGGTTAGGGCTCGACCACAGCAGCTTCATGTGCGCCTCACCGGTGTTCTCCGCGTAGTCGATGCGGATGCTGTGGCGCTTCCCGGCCGTCAGCGCCACCCGCGCCTTGTCGACCTTCGGCTCGTGCGGGTTCCAGGAGTCGATGACGAGCTTGCCGTCGATCCAGACCCGCACCACGTCGTCGGAGACCGTGGTCAGCGTGTACGTCTCCGTGCGGCGCGGCTCGATCGAGCCCGTCCAGCGGACGCCGAAGCGGTCCGACGGGATCGACGCGTCCGGTGAACCCCCGAACTTCCAGGCGTGGTTGACGGTGGAGTCGGTGCGGGTGATCTTCGGGGTGCCGGAGAGCTCCGCGTTGTCGAAGATCTCCTGCTTGAGGCCCGTGCCCTTGCCGGGGCGTGCCGTGCGGCCGGGGTCCACGGTCAGTTCGATCACGGTGGCGGTCGGGTTCGTGGCGTCGCCGGAGGGCGTCAGGTCGTAGCCGTCGCCCGCCTTGGTGACGGTGACGTGCTGCCGACTGCCGAGCACCCGGGCCGACTTGATCCGGAAGTCGGTGCGCGCGGTGAGGTGCAGGGCGTTGCCCGCGCCGGGCCAGCGCGTGACGGCCGCGTACAGCTTGTCGCCCTTGCGGCTCACCGCGCCCCACTTCGGCTCCTCGACCAGGCCGCCGTAGCGCGCTCCGTACACCGCCTCGCCCTGGCCCGCCGTGCGCAGCCAGGTGCCCATCTCCTCGAGGCGGTCCACGGAGGGCTGCGGGATGCGGCCGCGCGCGTCGGGGCCGACGTTCAACAGGTAGTTGCCGCTGCGGGAGGTGGTGGCGAGCAGGTTGTGGACGAGGCTCGTGCTCGACTTCCAGTTCTGGTCGTAGCGGGCGAAGCCCCAGTTGTCGTTGAGGGTCATGCAGGACTCCCACAGCTGGCCGTCCACCGGCGCGTCGGGGATCTCCTGCTCGGGTGTGCCGTAGTCGCCGTCGACCACGCGGCGCTTGCCGACCCGGTTGTTGATGACGAGGTCCGGGTTCAGGCCGCGCAGGTACGACTCCAGGCGCTCGCCTTCCTTCGCGGTCCACGGGTTGTGCGGGTCCTCTGTGTCCCACTCGCCGTCGAACCACAGCAGCGCCGGGTCATAGCTGTCGACCAGCTCCTTGAGCTGGGCGTACATGCGCTTCTCGTACTTCGGGAAGGTCGCCGGGTCGGGGAAGTCCGGGTCGTGCCAGTCCCAGATCGAGTAGTAGAAGCCGAGCTTGATGCCCGCCTCGTCGGACGCCTTCTTCAGCTCCGCGAGGATGTCGCGCCTCTTGTCGAACGACGAATGGTCGCGCAGGTTCCAGGAGTTGACCTTCGTCGGCCACATCGCGTAGCCCTCGTGGTGCTTGGACGTGATGACGATGTACTTCATCCCCGCGTCCTTGGCCGCCTTCACCACCGCCTTCGCGTCGAAGTCCGCGGGGTCGAAGGCCTTGGCCTGCTTCTCGTACGCGTCCTTGGGGATCTTGCACTGGCGCTGGATCCACTCGGCGTTGCGGCAGACCGTGCCGTCGGGGCGCCTGTACTCGCCCTCCAGGTTCGAGTACGCGCCGAAGTGGATGAACATGCCGAAGCGGTCCTGGCGGAACCAGTTGGCGCGGTCGGCGGTGAAGGGGTCATCGGCGGCGTGGTCGGTTCCGGGGCCCCCGGCGGGGCCTGCGGGCGGGGCGGGGGCGCGGGGCGCGGGCGTGGCGGCGGCCGCCGGGAGGGCCGTGGCGGCGAGGGCCGCGGCGAGGAGCAGAGCGAGCGTGGGGACTCTTCTACGCATGTGCGGGCTCCTGTTCGTTGACGGAACGCTGCGGAACGTAGGAGCAGATACATCCGATGTCAATGCGAGGAACGAGACGTTCCCTGGGTTCAGTTGGGACGTACGGCACTCGATGATCCGATGAATCCTGGTGGTCCTTGGTGCAGTCGAACTGATCCCAGGAACATGTCCGGCGGCCCTGGATCTCGCGCTCGGGCGTGTGGCAGGCTCCTCCGAGTCCCCCCACCAGACCCGGAATTCAGGACTTCTCCGTGCGCCGAATACCTGCCGTTGCCGCCTGCGTCGCCGCCGCGCTCTCCCTCGTGCTGACCGGATGCGGGGGTGACGGCAAGAAGAGGGACAAGGGCTCGTCGGGTTCCACGGCGTCCGTGGAACCGGCGGAGAAGACCCCCGGCAAGGGCGGCGGGAAGGACGGCGCCGAGCAGACCGCGTCGCCCACCCCGAGCCGTACGAAGAAGGCGACCGCCACGCCGACGCGCGCCGCGACGCCGACCGCCCCGGCCACCCCCACCAGGCCCCGCGCCAGCGCCCCCGCCGTCCCCCCGAAGAAGACCACCCGCCCGGGCACCTCCGGACCGCAGTCCGTGCAGGGCACCTGGTACCACGTGGCGCGCGGCAGCGGCGGACGGCTGATCGTCCTGACCATCAACGGCACCTCGATGAACATGGCGTCCGGCAGCAAGTCCTGCCCCGGCACCATCACTTCGGCCATGGTGATCAGGGCGACCTGCATGGGCGAGTCGGCGGCCGGAACGGCGCGGCTCAGCGGCGGGCAGCTCACGTTCGCCTGGCCGAACGGCGGCGGCAACGACTACTTCCGGCGGACGCAGCCCGCGGCCTGAACGGCGCCCGGGCCCGGGCCGAACGGCGTGAACGGTGCCCGACCGGGCGGTGAAGGACAGCGCAACCTCGGGCCCGAGGGTTACGGAACGGGGCGGGGCCGGGCAAGAGTCACCTCGGTACTCGCCGCCCGCCCCGACCCCGGGAGCCCCGTATGCCGCATCCGCCCCGCCGCCGTACCGTCCTGACCGCGTTCGCCGGCACCGCCGGTGCCGCCGTGGCCTGTTCGCCCGCCTCCTCGCGGGGCGCGGACGGCCCGGCGCCCGGTACCTCGGTCCGCACGCGCACCGGGACCGGGCCCGCCGCGGCGGCCACCGCGGCCGCGCGAAGACTGCTCCCCGACCACTGGGAGCAGGTCGCGTTCAAGACGGTCCCGAGCGCCGACGACGTCTTCCGGGTGTCCGGAAAACGCGGTCACATCGTCGTGTCGGGACCCACCGCAGCCGTCCAACTCACCGGCCTGCGCCACTACTTGCAGCACACCGCGCACGCCACGATCACCTGGGCGGGCGACCAGCTCGACCTGCCCGCGACGCTCCCCGCCCCGGGCGCCCCCGTCACCCGGCGCGCCGACGTCCCGCACCGCTTCGTGCTCAACGACACCAACGACGGCTATGTGAACGCCTACGCCGACTGGACCTACTGGGAGCACGAACTCGACGTACTCGCCCTGCACGGCTACAACGAGGTCCTGGTGTACGCCGGGGCCGACGCCGTCTATCACCGGATGTTTCAGGAGTTCGGGTACGACGACGAGGAGCTGCGGGCCTGGGTGCCCGGCCCCGCGCACCAGCCGTGGTGGCTGCTGCAGAACATGTCGTCCTTCCCGCACCCCGTGTCACGGCAGTTGCTCGCGAGACGCGCCCGCCTCGGCCGCCGCATCGCCGACCGGGCCCGTGAGCTGGGCATGACGCCCGTGCTCCCCGGCTACTTCGGCACCGTCCCGCCCGGTTTCGCCGACCGCAACCCGGGGGCGCGGACCGTGCCGCAGGGCGACTGGGTGGGCTTCGCGCGGCCCGACTGGCTGGACCCGCGCACCGACGCCTTCGCGCGCGTGGCGGCCGCTTTCTACCGGGTGCAGGACGAGCTGTTCGGCCCTTCGACGATGTACAAGATGGATCTTCTGCACGAGGGCGGCAAGCCCGGTGACGTGCCGGTCGGCGAGGCCGCGAAGAGCGTCGAGAAGGCGCTGCGGACGGCGCACCCGGACGCGCTCTGGGTGATCCTCGGCTGGCAGCACAACCCGCCGAAGGAGATCACGGACGCCGTCGACAAGTCCCGGATGCTCGTCGTCGACGGGCTCAGCGACCGATTCCCCACGGTCACCGACCGCGAGTCCGACTGGGGCTCCACGCCGTACACCTTCGGCTCGATCTGGAACTTCGGCGGGCACACGGTCCTCGGCGCGAACACGCCGGACTGGGCGGATCTCTACGAGAAGTGGCGCACCAAGGACGGCAGCACCCTGCGCGGCATCGCGCTCATGCCGGAGGCCGCCGACAACAACCCGGCCGCCTTCGCCCTCTTCTCCGAACTCCCGTGGCTGAATGGCGACTTGGACCTCAAGGAGTGGTTCGACGCATGGTCGGTGGCCCGCTACGGAGCGGCTGATCCGCACGCGCGGGCCGCCTGGGACGTGCTGCGCCGCACCGTCTACGGCACCACGCGCGCCGACAAGTGGGCCGAGGGCGCCGACGGCCTGTTCGGCGCGCGCCCCGGGCTCGCGGTGACGTCGGCGGCCTCCTGGTCGCCGAAGGCGCTGCGGTACGGGGCGGCGGACTTCGAGCCCGCGCTCAAGGAACTGCTTTTGGTGCGGCGGGAGTTGCGGAGGTCGTCCGCGTACCGCCGCGATCTGCTCGACGTGGCACGGCAGGCCCTGTCCAACCGCAGCCGGGTGCTGCTTCCGCGCGTCAAGGACGCGTACGACCAGCGGGACACCGCCCGCTTCGAGCGGCTGACCCGCACCTGGCTCGGCCTGATGGACCTGCTCGACCGCCTGGTCGGCACCGACGCGCGGCATCTGCTCGGCCGGGCGCTCGCCGACGCCCGGGGCTGGGGCGCCGACGCCCGCGAGCGGGACCGACTCGCCTACGACCAACTGTCGTTGCTGACCGTGTGGGGCACCCGCGCCGGGGCCGACGCGGGCCTGAAGGACTACGCCAACCGGGAGTGGGCGGGCCTGGTCGGCGGGTTGTACCGGCTGCGCTGGAAGACGTACTTCGACGAGCTGCGCGCCGCGCTCGACGAGGGCCGCGCGCCGAAGGACATCGACTGGTTCGCCCTTGAGGACCGGTGGACCCGGCAGCCGGGCCGGCTCGCGGTCCGTCCCACCGGGGACACGTACGCGATCGCGAAGCAGGTGCGCGCCGCGCTCGCCCGGTCCGACTGACGTCGGCCGGAGGTGGTCGCCGCGCCCGCGGACGGAACAGGAATCCGCCGCGGGCGCGACACCCTCACCAGGAACTGGTCAGTGCCTCACCAGGGGGACGATCAGGCGGGGCACTCCTTCCACTTGACGCGGTAGATGGTGCTGATGTCCCCGTCGGTGGAGTCCATCGTCATGAAGCTGGTCTTGGTCCGGTCCGAGGTGCCGACGTCGACGCGCAGCTCGGTGTTGATGTTGAAGTTGCGCTGTTTGCCGCAGGGCGCCCAGACCAGCTGGGTGACCTCGGTCTCGTCCGTGGCCTGCCAGTTGTCGGCGACAGGGCCGTTGAAGGAGTGCGTCTTGGTTCCCGTGTCCGGGGAGCCCTGGAAGTAGTACGAGGCCTTCTCGGTGCCCTTGGCACCCCTCTCCAGTGAGGCGAAGCCGCGGTAGTCGGCGCTCGCGATGGCGTAGGTGAAGCCGTGGGGGACGTGGACGATCAGGCTGAGCTGGCAGTTCTTCCTGAACGCCGTGGGAGCGGAGTTCCCGCCCGCCTGGGCGAGGTAGTCGCTGTAGGTGACGGTGAAGGCCGTGTTGTCCTCGGAGACGGCGACGGCGGCCGTCCCTCTCGGGCAGCCCGAACCGTTCACAGTGGCGACGTCGATCACGATCTTGTCCGGCGGCGGGTCGGAGAAACCCGACGGATCCTGCGCGGGCAGGCCCGCGCCGATCAGGGCGGCGAGTGCGCCCCCGGCGAGCAGTGCAACGGACATGGTTCTCCCAATTCTTGCTTCGGCCCACGGCGCGGCGCGCGCAGGGCGCGGGGCACCGTGAGGTGGGGGATGTAGCGGTGCTGGGAGGAACTGACTCAGCCCTCGCACGGGGGCCACGAGCGGCCCGCGGGCGATGAGCGGAGGCTGAGGGTGATGGGATAGTACGGACCAGCGTGAGCAGCGACTAGGGCGATGTCCGGCCATGTATGGGCGAAGTCGCGCGGCCCGTGAGGTGCCTGAGCGGTACACATCCGACGACTCTTGTTTGACGGGTATACGTCATCCTCAAATTCTGGTAGGAAACCTTCCTAACAGAACAGCGGAACGCTGAACTCCCCCACCTGGAGGATCCGTTGCACGCTCACCGCACCCCCCACGGGCGCACCACGCGTCGTGCCGTGATCGGCCTGGTCGGCGCCACCCTGGTCGCCGGTTCCCTGGCCCTGACCCAGACCGCGGGCGCCGCCCCGGCCCCGGCGCCCGCGAGCGCCGCCCCCTCGGTCTCCGCCGCCGCCGGGCTCGACGACCCGGCGAAGAAGGAGATCGCGATGAAGCTGGTCTCCAGCGCGGAGAACTCCTCGCTCGACTGGAAGGCGCAGTACGGCTACATCGAGGACATCGACGACGGCCGCGGCTACACGGCGGGCATCATCGGCTTCTGTTCCGGCACCGGCGACATGCTGGACCTCGTCGAGCTGTACACCCAGCGCAAGCCCGGCAACGTCCTGGCGAAGTACCTGCCCGCGCTGCGGAAGGTCGACGGCAGCGACTCGCACGAGGGCCTGGACCCGAACTTCACCAAGGACTGGAAGAAGGCCGCGCAGGACTCGGCGTTCCAGAAGGCCCAGAACGACGAGCGGGACCGCGTCTACTTCAACCCGGCGGTCAAGCAGGGCAAGGCCGACGGCATCGGCACGCTCGGGCAGTTCGCCTACTACGACGCGATCGTCATGCACGGCGACGGCGGCGACAACACCAGCTTCAGCAACATACGCAAGCGCGCCCTCACCAAGGCCAAGCCCCCGGCGCAGGGCGGCGACGAGGTCAAGTACCTGCACGCCTTCCTCGACGCCCGGGTCTGGGCGATGAAGCAGGAGGCGGCCCACGAGGACACCAGCCGCGTGGACACCGCGCAGCGCGTGTTCCTCAACAAGAAGAACCTGAACCTGAACCCGCCGCTCGACTGGAAGGTCTACGGCGACTCCTTCCACATCGGCGGCTAGCGGGCACCTCGCGCGGGCGGGCGCTCGGGGCACCGGGGGGTGCCCCGAACGCCCGCGCCCGCCTCAGTGCGTGACCGCGGACGCGGAGTGTGTGCGCTGTCCCGCGATCTCCTCGCCGGGCTCCATCGGCGCCGTGACCTCGTCGTCCTCGCTGCCCTTGCCGGTGTGGTTGAACAGCAGGTTCAGCACGACCGCGGCGACACAGCCGGTGGAGATGCCGGAGTCCAGGATGATCTTCGCGGTCTCCGGGAACGCGTGGTAGAACTCCGGCGCGGAGATGGGGATCAGGCCCACCGCGAGGGAGACGGCGACGATCAGGACGTTGTTGTCCTTCTCCAGGCCCGCCTTGACGAGGGTCTGGATGCCGCTCGCGGCGACCGAACCGAACAGGACCACGCCCGCGCCGCCGAGCACGGGACGCGGCACGACCGCGATGAGCGAGGCGGCCATCGGGCACAGGCCCATCAGGACCAGGAAGCCGCCACCGGTCGCCACGACGTACCGGCTGCGGATCTTCGTCATCGCGACCAGGCCGATGTTCTGCGCGAAGGCGCTGCACATGAAGCCGTTGAAGAGCGGGCTGACGGCGGAGCCGAGGGTGTCGGCACGCAGGCCCGCGGCGATGGTCTTCTCGTCGGCGGGGCGGTCCACGATCTCACCGAGAGCGAGCATGTCGGCCGTCGACTCGGTCATGGAGACGACCATGACGACACAGAGCGAGACGATCGCGGCGGCGGCGAACTGCGGGGCGCCGAAGTGGAACGGCGTCGGGAAGCCGACCACGTCCGCGTCGGCGACAGGACCGAAGTCCGTGACGTCGAAGGGGATCGCGACGAGCGTGCCGATCACGAGCCCGAGCAGCACCGCGATCTGCTTCACGAAGCCGCGCGTGAAGCGGCGGAGCAGCAGCACGATCACGAGCGTGACGCCCGCGAGCGAGAGGTACTTGGTCGAGCCGTAGTCGTCGGCCGCCGGGTTCGGGCCCTGCATCCAGCCGAAGGCCACCGGCATCAGGGAGATGCCGATGAGGGTGATGACCGTGCCGGTCACCACGGGCGGGAAGAAGCGGACCATCTTGGAGAAGAACGGCGCCGCGATGAAGCCGAGCAGACCCGCGACGATCACCGCGCCGAAGATGATCGGCAGCGCGTCGTCCTTGTCCTTGGTGGAGTCGACGACCGCCAGCATGGGCGCGACACCGGCGAAGGTGACGCCGTTGACGAAGGGCAGGCGGGCGCCGATCTTCCAGACGCCGATCGTCTGGAGGAAGGTCGCGAGACCGGCGGTGAACAGACAGGCGCCGGTGAGGAAGGTGAGTTCCTTCGCCGAGAGGCCGACGGCGGCGCCCACGATGAGCGGCGGCGCGACGACGCCCGCGTACATGGCGGCGACGTGCTGCAGGCCGGTGGTGGCCATCTTCAGCGCGGGCAGCTTCTCGTCGACGGGATGTGGGGGCCCGTCGGGCTGTGGGGTGGTGCCTTGCTTGGTGAACCTGGGCTTGGTCGCCACTGCGGCTCCTCCGTTTGTTTTCCTGTGCCGGCTGCGGACCGGCACGCGCTTCTGGGAGGTGGTGCGTGATGCAAGGACTTGCTCGTTATGCGGTTGTGAAGCGCCCAGGTAGTACTGACCGCCCCGGCGACGTGAAGCTTTGGGCCACGTTCCGGGGCGGCACTCGAGCAGCCCGCTCGGCTGCTCGAGTCCGGTCGGGGGCCGTCCCCCCCGACCGGAGATCCAGGGGTCAGCTCCCCGCGGCGATGCGCGCGAGTCGCTGCGCCTCGTCCCGCGCGGTGCGGGCGATGGCGTCCTCGTCGACGTGCAGGAGGCGGCCGTTCTCGACGACCGGCTCGCCGTTGACGAGGGAGAGCGTCACCGGCGCTGCCGCGCCGAAGACGATGGCGGTGACCGGGTCGGCGATCGAGGAGTGCCCGATGCCGTCGATCTTCCACAGGACCAGGTCGGCGAGCTTGCCCGCTTCCAGGGAGCCGATCTGGCTCGCCCGGCCGAGGACCTGGGCACCGCCGTACGTCCCGAGGCGCAGGGCCTGACGGGCGTTCAGGGCGGCTTCCTTGTGGGCGCCCAGGCGGTTGATGAGGAGCGCGTTGCGCAGTTCGGTGTGCAGCTCGCCGGACTCGTTGGACGCGGTGCCGTCCACGCCGAGGCCGACGGGGACGCCCGCGGCGAGCATGTCGGGTACGCGGGCGATGCCGGCGGCGAGCCGGGCGTTGGAGGAGGGGCAGTGGGCGACGCCGGTGCCGGTGCGCGCGAACGCCTCGATGTCGGAGTCGTTCATGTGGACGCAGTGCGCCATCCACACGTCCTCGCCGAGCCAGCCGGTGGACGCGAAGTAGTCGGTCGGGCCCAGGCCGAACAGCTCGTGGCAGAACTTCTCCTCCTCGACCGTCTCGCTGCCGTGGGTGTGCAGCCGCACCCCGAGGCGGCGCGCCAGCTCGGCGCCCTGCTTCATGAGTTCGGTGGACACGGAGAAGGGCGAACAGGGGGCGACGGCCACCTGCGTCATGGCGCCGAAGGACGCGTCGTGGTGCTTCTTGACGGTCTCCTCGGTGGCGGCGAGCGCGCCCTCCAGGGTCTCGACGGCGAAGTCCGGCGGCAGGCCGCCGTCCTTCTCGCTGCGGTCCATGGAGCCGCGCGCCAGGGTGAAGCGCACGCCCATCTCGCGGGCCGCCCCGATGATGGCGCCGGACAGGTCGCCGGAGCCCTTGGGGTAGACGTAGTGGTGGTCCATGGCGGTGGTGACGCCGCCGCGGGCCATCATGCCGAGGGAGCCCTGCGCGGCGGCGCGGACCATGTCCTCGTCGATGCGCGCCCACGTCGGGTACAGCGCCACCAGCCAGTTGAACAGGTTGTGGTCGGTGGCGAGGCCCCGGGTGATCCACTGGTAGAAGTGGTGGTGGGTGTTCACCAGGCCGGGCGTGACCAGGTGTCCGGTGCCGTCCACGCGGCGTACGACGTTCTCCAGGCCCTCGGGGGCCTTCCCCGCGCCGATCGACTCGATCGTGTTGCCCGCGACGACCACGTACCCCGAGGCGTACTCGGTGTCGTCGGCGTCCACGGTCGCGATGGCGCAGTTCTCGATGACGATGCGCTCGACGGCGCCTTCGGGGGTTGCCGATGCTGCCATGGTGCTTCCTTTGTGGGTGAGTGGCGAGATGCTGGGCACGGCATGACCCTAGGAAGATTTGAGTGCCGCGGCGGTGCTGCCACGGGTGCCGAGGTGGTGGAAGAACAGGTTGAGCGAGACCGCGGTGAGCGCGCCCGCGCTGATGCCGGAGCCGAGGACGGTCTGGGCCCACGCGGGGAAGTCCGCGTAGAAGGTGGGCGCGGCGAGCGGGATGATGCCCGCTCCGAGCGACACGGCCACCAGGATGATGTTGGAGCTGTCGTCCAGGCCCGCCTCGGAGAGCGTACGGATGCCGCTGACCGCGATGGAGCCGAAGAGGACGATGCCCGCGCCGCCGAGCACCGGCATCGGTACGAGGCTGACGACCGCGCCGAGCGCCGGGAAGGCGCCGAGGACGATGAGCGCCCCGCCCGCGACGGCGACGACGTAGCGGCTGCGCACCCGGGTCAGCGAGACGACGCCGACGTTCTGCGCGAAGGCGGAAGTCGGGAAGCCGCCGAAGACCGGGCCGACCAGGGTGGCGATGCCGTCGGTGCGCAGGCCGCGCGTGATGGTCCTGCCGTCCGTCCTGCGTTCGCAGATCTCGCCGAGCGCGAGCATCCCGGCGCTGGACTCCGTCATCAGGACGAGCATCACGATGCACAGGGAGAGGATCGCGGCGGGCTGGAACTCGGGGGCGCCGAACGCGAACGGCTCGGGCACGGCGGCGACGGGCGCGGACCTCAGGGCGGCGAAGTCGGCCATCCCGAACGGGATCGCGGCGAGCGTGCCGATGAACAAGCCCATGAGCAGGGCGACTTGCTTGAGGAAGCCGCGGGCGAAGCGCTGGAAGAGCAGGATCACCACGAGCGTGAAGGCGGCGAGCGCGAGGAAGCGCATGTCGCCGAAGTCGGCGGCCTCCTTGTCGCCGCCCTGCGCCCAGGTGACGGGCACGGGCATCAGCGTCACGCCGATGAGCGTGATGACGACGCCGGTGACGAGCGGCGGGAAGAAGCGGAGCAGGCGGCCGAAGAAGGGGCCGACGGCGAGGCAGAAGACGCCCGCGACCATCACCGCGCCGTAGATCGCGGGGAGTTGGTGTCCCGTCGCGCTGTTCTCGGCGATGGCGAGGATGGGTGCGATGCCCGCCGAGGACGCGGCGTTCACGAACGGCAGGCGGTTGCCCACGACCCCTTTGACGCCGAGGGTCTGGAGCAGGGTGGCGAGTCCGGCGATGAGCAGGCTCGCCGCGATCAGCCGGGTCTGGGCGGCGGTGTCGAGGCCGACGGCCTGGCCGATGATGAGCGGAGGGGTGACGACGCCCGCGTACATGGCGGCGATGTGCTGGAGCGCGGCGGGGACGAGCCGCGAGGGGTGGAGCTTCTCGTCCACCGGGTGGCACTCGTCCACCGGGGGACAGTGGGGAGTTGGCTCCCCTTCGGGTATTGCGGGCTGTGCCATGCCTTTCGTTCCCTCCGGTGTGGCGCGCCCCGGACGTCAGGGGCCGGGGCGCGCGTCCCGCGTCAGAGGTTGGTCATGTCGACCGGGATCCTCGCCTCGGTGCCTTCGCGCAGGATGGTGGCCTCGATGAGGCCGTAGGGGCGGTCGGCGGCGTAGTAGACCGCGCCGTCCTTGGCGTCGTTGTCCAGGCCGCAGAAGGACAGGTCCTGGCGGAAGTGGTGCTTGTTGGGCGCGGAGAAGCGGATCTCGTCTATCTCGCCGCGGTTGTTCAGGACCCGGGTGCCCATCTGGTACAGCGTCTGCTGGAGCGAGAGGGAGTAGGTCTCCACGAAGGCCTGCAGGATGTGCTTCTTGGCCTGGTCGTAGGACTTCTCCCAGTTCGGCATGCGCTGCTCGTCACTGGTCCAGTTGTGCCGCCACCACGTCGAAAGGGACGTGGCGAGGATGCGGTCGTAGTCCTCCTTGAGCGTCGTGTACTTGTCCTTGATGTAGCCCCAGAACTCGGAGTTCGTGGAGTTCATCACGGTCAGGTCCTTCAGACCGCTCAAGACCTCGAAGTGCGTGCCGTCGTAGGTGATCTGGGCGACCCGGATCTCCTGGCCCTTGCGCACGAAGGAGTGCTTGACCTCGTCGGCGCCGATGAACTGCGAGTTGGCGTCGGAGGCGGTGATGCGCTCCCAGGCGTACTCCTCGATGCGGATGCGCGCCCGGTGGATGGAGGGCTGGCTGTCCACGAAGTGCCGCGCGAGGTGGATGCCGTACTGCTCGGCGGACTCGATGCCGTATTCCTTGGCGAACGCGAAGCAGGTGTTCTTCGTGGTGTCCGTCGGCAGGCAGTTGGCGTTCGAGCCGCTGTAGTGCACGTCGTCCAGGTCGCCGGAGAGGGCGACGGAGACGTTGAGGTCCTTGATGTGGTGGGTGTCGCCGTCCCGCGTGATCTTGACGACCCGGTTCTCTGCCTTGCCGTACTGGTTCTGGCCCAGGATCACAGGGCGGGCCCGGCGGGAATCGTCTGTCATGTCTGCTAGCTCCCTCGGTAAACGGAGTAGCCGAACGGGTTGAGCAGCAGCGGTACGTGGTAGTGCTCGCCCGGTACGACGGCGAACGTGATCGCCACCTCGGGGAAGAACACACCGCTCGCACCGCTGTCCCGATTCGCGGGGGCGTCCTGCTGCGCCTCGGCTTGCGTTGCTTGCTTGCTCAGGAAGTACGCCTCGACGGCGAAGTCGAGCCGTACGTGGGTGGTGCCCTCCGGCAGCGCCGGCAGGTCCTTGCAGCGCCCGTCCGCGTCGGTGGCCGAGCCGCCGAGCGCCACCCAGTCCGCGCCGTCGCCGCCGCGGGCGGCGAGCGTGATGGCGACGCCCTCGGCGGGGCGGCCGACGCTGGTGTCCAGGATGTGCGTGGACACGGACGCGGTGGTTTCGGTGCTCATGCGTTCTCTTCTTCCAGGAGGCGGGCCAGGCGGATGCGGTTGATCTTGCCGAGTTCGGTGCGGACGATCTCCCGCTCCTGCTCGGGCGAGTTGCCGATCCGGTCCCGGACCGCGTCCCGCATCTGCTCGCCGGTCCTGCCGGTGGCGCAGATGAGGAAGACGTGGCCGAACTTGTCCTGGTAGGCCAGGTTGAGGTCGAGCATCTCGGCCTTGAGCTCCTCGGACGCCCCGGCCATGCCCCGCTGTTCGCGGGACGAGGTCGGGTCTCCCGGCTTCGGGCGCCCGATGGGCGGGTGCCCCGCCATCGCCTCGGCCAGGTCGTCGGCGGTCAGCTCGGCCATGGCGGCGTCGCTGGCTGCGTAGAGGGCGTCGGCGGTGGTGAAGGGGCGCTGGGCGAGCAATTCGCTCCCCCAGGCCGAGGAGGCGCAGGCCTCGTGGAGCTCGGCGGTGGCCGCCGGCTCCGGCAGGGCGTTGAACCGGGCCAGGCCCGGTGTCGTACGGGAAGTCACGGGGTGCCTCCGTGGCCATGTGCTGGACGGGCTGCGGAACAGCTAAGACCTTCAACAACATCCCGTCAACAGTTTGTTGAAATCATTTGAACAAAGAAGCCGTCACCCCGCGATCCGGGTGACGGCTCGGCCGCGCAGCGTGACGACACCGTCGCCCCGCGGCGGGGAACTACTTGTCCTTCGCGGCGTTTTCCCTGTTCAGGTAGTTGTAGACGGTGAAGCGGCTGACCCCGAGGGCGCTCGCCACGGTCTCCACACCATGGCGCACGGAGAACGCGCCACGGGCCTCGAGTATCCGTACGACCTCCTGCTTGGCCTTGCGGTCGAGCTCCGCGAGGGGCATGCCGCGCTTGCGCTCCAGGGCGAGCAGGATGTGGTCGAGGGAGTCGGCGAGCTGCGGAAGGCGCACCGCGAGCACGTCCTCGCCCTCCCAGGCGAGCACCACGTCGTCCGGGCCCGCCTGGTCCGGCGGCAGCAGTTCGCCGCCCATGGCGTCCACGAGCGGCTTCACCGCGGTGGCGAAGGGGTCGTCCCCGAAGCCGGTCACGGGGCGACCTCCCCCGGCGCGGTCCGCTCGCCCGGCTCCGCGATCACATTGACCTGGAGCGAGACACGCGTGGCGCCCGCACCCAGGGACCGGCGCAGCATCGCGTCGACGGCCGTCAGGACCGCGTCGACGTCGCCCTCGGCGGTGTTGCCGAAGGGGCCGACGTCCACGGCGTCGAGGTCGGCGCCCTGGATGACGTCGCGGGCGGCCAGGGCGTGGGGCGGCGCCTCGTCGAGGTCGAAGGGCTCGGTCGTGAACTCCACTCTCAATCGCACGGCGCCAACTTAACGCGGCATCCCGGCCACCAGGCGACCCCGCCCGGCTTCTTGAGGGCGTCGGGCCCGGATTTCCGGTGGAGCCCCTTGACAGCTTCCGCGGATCGGATGCAGTCTTCCATCAAGCAGAAATGAACTTCCGCAATACGGAAGGAGCGCGGAAGCCCCATGGGATACTCCGACCAGCGCTTCAATGTGAACCTGTCGATCCTCTTCACCGAGCTCCCGCTCCTGGAGCGCCCCGCGGCCGCCGCGAAGGCCGGCTTCGGCGCGGTCGAGCTGTGGTGGCCCTGGGTCGACGCCCCCACCCCCGAGCGGTCCGAGCTCGACGCCCTCAAGAAGGCGATCGAGGACGCGGGCGTGCGGCTTGTGGGCCTGAACTTCTACGCCGGGCAGCTCCCGGGCCCCGACCGCGGGGCGCTGTCGATCCCCGGCGAGGAGAGCGAGAAGTTCCGCGCGAACCTCGCGGTGGCGGCGGACTTCGCCAAGTCGCTCGGCTGCAAGGCGCTCAACGCGCTGTACGGCAACCGCGTCGAGGGCGTGGCCCCGGCCGTCCAGGACGAACTCGCCCTGGAGAACCTGGCGTTGGCGGCCCGCGAGGCCGACCGGGTGGGCGCGGTCCTACTGATCGAGGCGCTGAACGCCCCCGAGTCGCCCCAGTGCCCCATCGTGAGCGCCCCCAAGGCGATCGAGATCGTCGACAAGGTGAACGCCGCGACCGGTCTCGGCAACGCGAAGTTCCTCATGGACCTCTACCACCTGTCCATGAACGGCGAGGACCTGCCGTCGGTCATCGAGCAGTACGCGGCCAAGACCGCGCACGTGCAGATCGCCGACAACCCGGGCCGCGGCGCCCCCGGCACCGGCTCGCTCCCCCTCGAGGGCCTTCTCGACCAGCTCAAGAAGGCGGGGTACGAGGGCTGGGTCGGCCTGGAGTACAAGGCCGCCGACGCCGCCGCTTCCTTCGAGTGGCTTCCCCGCGAGGCCCGCGCCGCGCGCTGAGCGCCAACTCATAGACGTACGAAAGCAGTCAGAGAGGCACCCTCATGAGCAGCAACCTCCCCAAGGTCGCATGGATCGGCCTCGGCATCATGGGCTCCCCCATGTCCGAGAACCTGATCAAGGCGGGTTACTCCGTCACCGGCTTCACCCTGGAGCAGGACAAGCTGGACCGCCTCACCGCCGCGGGCGGCACCGCCGCGAAGTCGATCGCCGAGGCCGTCAAGGACGCCGACGTCATCGTGACGATGGTGCCCGCGTCGCCGCAGGTCGAGGCCATCGCGTACGGCCCGGACGGCATCCTGGAGAACGCGCGGTCCGGCGCCCTGCTCATCGACATGTCGTCGATCACGCCGCAGACCTCGGTGGACCTGGCCGAGGCCGCCAAGGACAAGGGCATCCGCGTCCTGGACGCCCCGGTGTCCGGTGGCGAGGCCGGTGCCATCGAGGCCGTGCTCTCCATCATGGTCGGCGGCGAGCAGGCCGACTTCGACGCGGCCAAGCCGCTCCTCGACGCGCTCGGCAAGACCATCGTGCTGTGCGGCCCGCACGGCTCCGGCCAGACGGTGAAGGCCGCGAACCAGCTGATCGTCGCCGTGAACATCCAGGCGTGCGCCGAGGCCGTGGTCTTCCTGGAGAAGTCGGGCGTGGACCTGGCGGCGGCCCTGGACGTCCTCAACGGCGGCCTCGCCGGTTCGACCGTCCTGACCCGCAAGAAGGACAACTTCCTGAACCGCGACTTCAAGCCGGGCTTCCGCATCGACCTGCACCACAAGGACATGGGCATCGTCACGGACGCCGCCCGCAACGTCGGCGCGGCCCTGCCCGTCGGCGCCGTGGTCGCCCAGCTCGTCGCCAGCCTGCGCGCGCAGGGCGACGGCGGCCTCGACCACTCGGCCCTGCTCCGCTCCGTCGAGCGCCTCTCCGGCGCCCGGCTCTGAGCCGAGGCCGTCGGACCGAAGGCCGTAGAGCACCCCAGACTTCCGGGCCGCGGTGGCGTTGACACCTGTCCTGTCGCGCCCAGACGCCGCCGCGGCCCGGAACACCCACCCCTCCCATCAACTTCAACAAACTGTTGACGCAGCAGCTCAGGGGTCCTTACGCTCCCCATCACGTCAGCAGCCACAGCACGGAAGGCCGACCCACCACCATGTCGCAGCGTGTGCTCACGACCGAGTCCGGCGCTCCTGTCGCCGACAACCAGAACTCCGCCTCCGCCGGTGTCGGCGGCCCGCTGCTCCTCCAGGACCAGCACCTGTTGGAGAAGCTCGCCCGCTTCAACCGCGAGCGGATCCCGGAGCGCGTCGTGCACGCCCGCGGCTCGGGCGCCTACGGCTACTTCGAGGTGACCGACGACGTCACCGCGTACACCTCCGCCGCCTTCCTCGGCGAGGTGGGCAAGCGCACGGAGACCTTCCTGCGGTTCTCCACCGTGGCCGACAGCCTCGGCGGCGCGGACGCCGTCCGCGACCCGCGCGGCTTCGCGGTGAAGTTCTACACCGAGGAGGGCAACTACGACCTCGTCGGCAACAACACCCCGGTGTTCTTCATCAAGGACCCGCTGAAGTTCCCCGACTTCATCCACTCGCAGAAGCGCGACCCGTTCACGGGCAAGCAGGAGCCGGACAACGTCTGGGACTTCTGGGCGCACGCCCCCGAGGCCACGCACCAGGTGACCTGGCTGATGGGCGACCGCGGCATCCCCGCGTCGTACCGCCACATGAACGGCTACGGCTCGCACACCTACCAGTGGACGAACGCCCAGGGCGAGGCCTTCTTCGTCAAGTACCACTTCAAGACGAACCAAGGCATCCGCTGCCTCTCCGCCGAGCAGGGCGCCGAGCTCGCGGGCAAGGACGCCAACTCCCACCAGACGGACCTGCTCCAGGCCATCGAGCGGGGCGTCAACCCGTCCTGGACCCTGCACGTGCAGATCATGCCGGCGGCCGACGCGGCGAACTACCGCTTCAACCCGTTCGACCTCACCAAGGTGTGGCCGCACAGCGACTACCCGCTCCAGCGCGTGGGCCGCCTGGTCCTCGACCGCAACCCGGACAACGTCTTCGCCGAGGTCGAGCAGTCCGCGTTCTCGCCGAACAACTTCGTGCCCGGCATCGGCCCCTCGCCCGACAAGATGCTCCAGGGCCGCCTGTTCGCCTACGCGGACGCGCACCGCTACCGCCTCGGCGTCAATCACACCCAGCTCGCCGTGAACGCCCCGAAGGCCGTACCCGGGGGCGCCGCCGACAACTACGGCCGCGACGGTCTGATGGCCACCAACGCCTACGGCCGCGACCGCAGGAACTACGAGCCGAACTCCTACGACGGCCCCACCGAGACCGGCAAGCCCCTGTCGGCCCCGCTGGCCGTCACCGGCCACACCGGCACGCACGAGGCCCCGGCCCACACCAAGGACGACGACTTCTACCAGGCGGGCGAGCTGTACCGGCTGATGTCCGCCGAGGAGAAGGCGCGCCTCGTGGCGAACATCGCGGGCGGACTCTCGCAGGTCTCCCGCGACGACGTCATCGAGAAGAACCTCGCCCACTTCCACGCCGCCGACGCCGACTACGGCAAGCGCGTCGAGGAAGCGGTCCGCGCCCTGCGCGACGACTGAGGACGGGCCCCGACCCCAAGGCTGCGCGGGGGACTTGACGGGAGGTCAGTCCCCTCGCGCGGAGGCCCGCACCGCCGTGGACCCGGATGAGGGGTGGTCCCACGGCGGGCGGGACGACGAGGACCGCGGCGGCTCGGCCGAGCCAGTGCGGTGGTGAAGGTCTTCCGGCACGCCTTCGACCTGAGAAGGCGCCGCCCGGGGGCTGTCGCCCGCGCCGCCGCGGTCCCGGCACACTCCCCTCCCCTGGACTCCCCGTGGCTCCCCGTGGCTCCCCGTGGCTCCCCGTGGCTCCCCTTGGCTCCTCGGCTCCCCGTGGCTCCGCTTGACTCCCCTTGGCTCCGCTTGCCCCTCCCGCTCCCCCTGATTCCGCCCGGCGGCGCGTATGCATGTTCCGCCAGTCGCACGCCGTCGGGCGGCAGCAACTCCCTGGCCCCCGGGGCGCCCACGCGCCCCGGGGACTTCGGCGTACGACGGCTCCGGCGCGCCGGGCCGAGCGGTCAGCGGACCTTCTCCCCCGCCGCCAGCGTCGCGACCATCCGCTCCAGGCGCGCGGCCCGCGTGCGCTCCGTCCGCGCCGTCTGCAACCGCAGGATCACCCGGAACCGGTCCGTCTTGCCGAGCCCGTCGTACGTCCGGGCGGCCCGCGGTTCGGCCGCAAGAGCCGCCGCCAGATCGTCGGGTACGACCGCCTCTGCCTGTGCGTCGTACGCGGCGTCCCAGCGGCCGTCCGCCTGCGCCGCCGCGATCTCGGCGAGGCCGCGCGCACGCACCCGGCCCGCGGCGACCAGTGCCTCCACCCGGTCGATGTTCCGCTTCGACCAGGTGCCGCGCGGGCGGCGCGGGGTGATCTTCTGCAGGAAGTACGTGTCGTCGAGGCGGCGCCGCTGGCCGTCGATCCACCCGAAGCACAGCTCCAGGTCGATCACCTCGTCGGTCGTCACGGAGGCGACGCCCGACGCCTTCTTGGCCAGCTTCAGCCAGATGCCGGGACTGTCCTCGTGATGCGCGTCCAGCCACTCCTCCAGCGCGCCCCGGTCGGCGAACGCGCGGACCGGGAGCCCGTCGAACGTCTCCATGGCAGGACTCCCTCGATCCGCACGTGTGTACCTCCCGCCACGGTATACGGCCCCCTCCCCCGCGCGGCGGAGACGGTCCGGCGTACGGGCTGACGATCTCCGGCCGTGCGGGCGGAAGAGTAACTGTCATGACGACGACCGCAGTTCACGAGGGCGAGATCCGCACCGGTACGGGCGAGGGGCAGGGGACGGACACGGGGTGGGGGCTGGCCGCCGCCGACGCAGGCACCGTCGCCGGGCTCGGCACAGGTACCGCCGCCGGGACCAGCGCCGGGGTCGGCACCGGCACCGAGCGTCCCGTCCCCCGGTGGGCCGAGCGCGTCGCCCACCTCATCCCGCTGGTCCTGCTCGCCCAGTGCGTGTGGCGGCTGCCCTTCGCCTTCGGGTTCGACATGGGCACCGACACCGGGTCCCTGGGCAGCCTGTGGATCTCGGTGCCGTACATCTTCGCCCTGAGTCTGCTCACGGAGGCGCTGGCTCTGTTGGGCTTCGGGCTGGTGCGGGGGTGGGGTGAGGTGGTGCCGGGGTGGGTCCCGCTGGTCGGCGGGCGGCGCTTGAACCGGTGGGTCGCGGTGGTGCCCGCGACGCTCGGCGGACTCGGTGCGACGGCTCTGTTCGGGCCCTTCACGCTCGGCGCACTCGGGCTCGGCTTCTCCTTCGGGGAGTTCGACAACGGCTTCTGGGAGTTCCTGTTCCGCGCCTGCGTCCTGCCGGTCGGCCTGTGGGGTCCGCTGGTGCTGGCCCTGACCGTCCACTACTTCGTACGGCGCCGCCCGTCGTCGCCCTGAGCCGCTCCGCAGTCCGGGCCCTCGCGGGGGCGCCCCAGTCCCACCCCTTCTCCGATCCCGGGGCTCTGCCCCTGGACCCCGGGGGTGGGTGTCCCCTTCGGGTGGGACAGCCGCTGCCGGATCGGCGCTCCGCGCCTCGTCCTCAAGCGCCGGACGGGCTGGATACTTCGCCGAGGCGGGCCGAAAGGCGCTGCGGGGCGGGCTGAAGGTGCCGGGCTGTCGGTCTGCTGGTGCAAGTTCGGGCGGGCGGGTGGGAGAAAGCCCGTCCGGCGCTTGAGGACGAGCGCG
>NZ_JBHXTE010000054.1:0-64782 GCF_042677545.1 Streptomyces sp. NPDC127108
GAGCTGCTATGGGGGGCCCCCCCGGGGGGGGGGGCCCCCCTGTTCGCGCTCCGCGCTCGTCCTCAATCGCCGGACGGGCTTTCTCCCACCCACCCGCCCAACCTTGGACCTGCTGACCAGCAGCCCGGCACCATCAGCCCCGAATGGGCCACCCCCCGGCCGCGCTCCGCGCGCCTTCTCCCACCCGCCCGCCCCCACCATGCGTTCGACAGCCAGTGGGCACCGTCAGGCCCACCTCGGCGGAGTTCTCAGCCCACCTCGGCGAAATTTCCAGCCCGTCCGGCGTTTGAGGACGAGGCGCGGAGCGCCGATGACGGGGTCCGGGGCGGAGCCCCGGGATCGGGAAGGGGCGGGATTGGGGAGCGCACCGCAACCGACTACAACCGCTGCAGAATCGTCGCCGTGGCGACCGCACCCCCCGCACACATGCACACCAACGCGAACTCCTTGTCCGCCCGCTCCAGCTCATGGAGGGCGGTGGTCAGCAACCGCGCCCCCGTAGCCCCCACCGGATGCCCGAGAGCAATCGCACCCCCGTTGACGTTGACCTTCTCCAGGTCCTGCCCGAAGACCTGCGCCCAGCTCAGCACGACGGAGGCGAACGCCTCGTTGATCTCGACCAGATCGATGTCCGCCAAGGACATCCCCGCCTTCCCCAGCACGGCCCGGGTCGCGTCGATGGGCCCGTCGAGGTGGAAGTGCGGATCGGCCCCGACGAGGGCCTGGGCGACCACCCGGGCCCGCGGCCGCAACCGCAGGGCCCGGGCCATCCGCTTGGAGGTCCACAGGAGGGCGGCCGCCCCGTCGGAGATCTGGGAGGAGTTCCCCGCGGTGTGCACGGCGGTGGGCATGACGGGCTTGAGCCGCCCGAGCGCGTCCATGGAGGTGTCACGGAGCCCCTCGTCGCGGTCCACGAGCCGCCACATCCCCTGCCCGGCGGCCTGCTCGGCCTCGGTGGTGGGCACCTGCACGGCGAACGTCTCGCGCTTGAACCGCTCCTCGGCCCAGGCGACCTGTGCCCGCTCCTGCGAGATGAGCCCGAGGGAGTCGACGTTCTCCCGGCTGAGCCCCCGTTTGCGGGCGATCCGCTCGGCGGCCTCGAACTGGTTGGGCAGGTCGACGTTCCACTCGTCGGGGAACGGCTTGCCGGGCCCGTGCTTGGAGGCGGACCCGAGCGGCACCCGCGACATGGACTCGACGCCGCAGCTGATGCCGACATCGATGACGCCGCCCGCGACCATGTTGGCGACCATGTGCGAGGCCTGCTGGGACGAGCCGCACTGGCAGTTGACCGTGGTCGCCCCCGTCTCGTACGGCAGGCCCATCGTGAGCCACGCGGTGCGCGCCGGGTTCGCGGACTGCTCGCCCGCCTGGGTGACCGCGCCGCCGACGATCTGCTCGACGCAGTCGGCGTGGATGCCGGTGCGGCCGAGGAGTTCGCGGTAGGTCTCGCCCAGGAGATAGGCGGGATGGAGGTTGGCGAGCGCGCCCCCGCGCTTGCCGATCGGCGTGCGTACGGCTTCGACGATGACAGGTTCAGCAACCACAGACTCGTCCTCTCCTCCACAGCCCGCGGGGCGTCCCGGCATCCCGCACGCGATAACTAGTACGCGTTCTAGTTATCCCAACAGTCTGCTGAGCCCGACCCCACCCCCGCAAGGGTCGTGCACGCACCACCCGTACGACCGGAGCCGGAAGGGATCCCGTCACGGGCCTTGCGACTTGTAGAACCCGTTATTACGTTGCGACGCACCTCCTGATGGACCGTCAGACATCACCGCAGTCGTGAGCGTCCCGAAACACCTGGAGTTGCCGATGCCCTGTCCCGCACTGCCCGACGGGTTCGACTTCACCGATCCCGACGTCCTGCAAGACCGCGTTCCCTTCCCGGAGTTCGCGCGGCTGCGGCAGTCGGAGCCGGTGCGCTGGATCGCCCAGCGGCCCGGCATCGCCGGTTTCGAGGACGCGGGGTACTGGGCCGTGACCCGGCACGCCGACGTCAAGTACGTCTCCACGCACCCGGAGTTGTTCTCCTCGAACCTCAACACCGCGGTCATCCGCTTCAACGAGTCGATCAGCCGCGACCAGATCGAGGTCCAGAAGCTGATCATGCTCAACATGGACCCGCCCGAGCACACCCGGGTGCGCCAGATCGTGCAGCGCGGGTTCACCCCGCGCGCCATCCGCTCCCTGGAGGACGCGCTGCGCAGCCGCGCGCACCGGATCGTCGCCACCGCCCTGGAGAACGCCGCCGACGACGGCTCGTTCGACTTCGTCACCCAGGTCGCGGTCGAGCTCCCGCTGCAGGCCATCGCGGAGCTGATCGGCGTACCGCAGGAGGACCGCTCGAAGATCTTCGACTGGTCCAACAAGATGGCGGCGTACGACGATCCGGAGTACGCGATCACGGAGGAGGTCGGCGCCGAGGCCGCCATGGAGATCGTGTCGTACGCGATGAACCTGGCCGCCGCCCGCAAGGAGTGCCCGGCCAAGGACATCGTCAGCCAGCTGGTCGCGGCGGAGGACGAGGGGAACCTGTCCTCCGACGAGTTCGGGTTCTTCGTGATCCTGCTGGCCGTCGCGGGCAACGAGACCACCCGCAACGCCATCACGCACGGCATGCACGCCTTCCTCACCCACCCCGACCAGTGGGAGCTGTTCAAGCGGGAGCGCCCGGCGACGACCGCCGAGGAGATCGTGCGCTGGGGCACGCCCGTGGTGTCGTTCCAGCGCACCGCCACCCAGGACACCGAAGTGGGCGGGGCCCGGATCAAGAAGGGCGACCGCGTCGGAATCTTCTATTCCTCCGCCAATCACGATCCCGAGGTCTTCGAGGACCCGGACGTGTTCACCATCACGCGCGACCCCAACCCGCATCTCGGCTTCGGCGGCGGAGGCCCGCACTTCTGTCTCGGCAAGTCCCTCGCCGTCCTCGAGATCAACCTGATCTTCAACGCGATCGCCGAGGCCATGCCCACACTCCGACTGGTCGGCGACCCCCGCCGACTGCGCTCGGCCTGGCTCAACGGAGTCAAGGAACTCCAGGTCAGCACCCGCTGACCCCGCTGACGGGAGGCAGGGGCACACCCCTACGCCCCGCCCCTGCCTCTCCGCGGAAACGGACCGCGCCCGCCGCGGAAACGGACCGGCTCCCACGGCGAAACGGACCGAAGAAATCCGCCAAATGTTCACTTGATCGGCAATCACCGCCAACGTTTTCGTCGAACAAAGCGTCTTGGGAGGTGTACCTGAGCCCTCCGACCCTCCACGACGTCGAACGGAAACGGTGACCGTGGTCTCTGCCGACCTCTCGATCCTCCCGACCGGCAGTGCACCCACCGAACGGAAGAGTCCCTTCCGCCGCGCCGTCCGCGCCTTCTACCGGCGTCACCGCATCCCGGTCCTCGCCACCGTCCCCACCCTTCCCCTGTACGCGGTGTGGGCGGTGTTCCTCGCCACCGGCGGCGGCGACCTCGCCGCCCAGCAGGCCTGGGCCAGATTCGCGTCCGACCACGGCTCGGCCGCGTACAGCCTGTTCTGGTACGGCGGCATGCACACCGCCAACTACAGCCTGATATCGCCGTACTTGATGGCCGCGATCGGCGTGAAGACCGTCACGGTCCTGTCCGGCGTCGCGGGGGCCTGGCTGGTCGCCGTGCTCATCGAACGCGCGGGCGTGCGCCGCCCGCTGTGGCCCGCGATCCTCGCCTCCCTCGCCGTGTGGTGCAACGTCGCCTCCGGACGCACCACGTTCGCCCTCGGCCTCGCCTTCGGGCTCGGCGCGGTCCTCGCGGTGCTGTGCGTAAGGCGTCTGGCGGTCGCTGTGGTGTGCTCGGCGCTCGCCACCATGGCCTCCCCGGTGGCCGGCCTGTTCCTGCTCGTCGTGGGGTCGGGCTACTTCTTCGTACGGGAGTGGGGGCGCGCCGCCGCGCTGCTCGCGCCGCCGATCGTGGTGGTCGGCCTGACGACCCTGCTCTTCCCCTTCAAGGGCGAGCACCTGATGTGGGCGGACCGGATCTTCCCGCCGGTGTTCTTCAGCCTCGTCCTGGTGGTGGCGGGGCCCCGGGAGTGGCGGGTGCTGCGGTGGGGGGCGGGGGTGTACGCGGCGGGGACCGTCCTGACGTACCTCATCCCGTCGCCGATCGGCACCAACGTCGAGCGCCTCGCCGAACTCGTCGCGCCCGCCCTGCTGCTCGCGGCCCTGCTGACCCCGGCGCTGCCCGTGATGCGGCGGATGGCACTGGTGACGGCCCTGGTCCTGTCGACGGCGTGGGTCGCGCAGAAGACGGCCGACGACCTGGAGGTGTCCACCGTCGTCCCGGCCTGGGCGACGGACACCCAGGCCGTCGTCCGCGAACTGAAGCGGCTCGGCGCCGACCGGGGCCGGGTCGAGGTGGTCCCGGCCCGCAACCACCGCGAGGCCACCGCGCTCGCGCCGTACGTGAACATGGCGCGCGGCTGGAACCGCCAGCTCGACATCGAGCGCGGCCGCCTCTTCTACGACGGCTCGTTCTCCGCCACGACCTATCGCGCCTGGCTCGACAAGTGGGCGGTCGGCTTCGTCGTGCTGCCCTCGGGCCGGCCCGACGGGCCCGCGCTCGACGAGGCCGCGCTGGTCAGGAGCGGGCCGAAGTGGCTGGAGCCGGTGTGGAAGGACAAGCACTGGCGGATCTTCCGCGTCAGGAACGCGGTGCCGATGGCGTCGGCGCCCGCCTCCGTCGTCCGCTCCACCAGCACCGACGTGGTGGTGCGGGTGCCGGAGCGGGGCGCGGTGACCGTGCGGATCGTGTACTCGCCGTGGCTCCGGGCCGAGGGCGCGTGCCTGAAGCCGAACGGCGAGTTCACCGAGCTGACGGTCCGGACGCCCGGCACCTACCGGATCAGCTCGGGGTACGGTCGCTCTCCGCGTCCTTCGACGTGCTGAGGACGTCCTTCGGCTTGCTGACGTCCTTCGCCTTGCTGACGTCCTTCTGCTTGCTGAGGACGTCCTTCGCCTTGCCGGGAACGTCCTTCGGCTTGTCGGCCGGGTCGTCCGGCGCGCCGGACGGTTCCGCGGGGAGTCCCGCCATCGCCGGCTTCAGCCCCGTCCCGACCTTGAGGACATGCTTCACGCGCGGCCCCTGGAGCAGATAGGTCAGCCCGAACCCGGCGCCGACGACGGCCGCGCCGCCCACCGCGTCGAGGATCCAGTGGTTGCCGGTGCCGACGATCGCGCAGACCGTGAAGAACGGGTGCAGCAGGCCGAGGGCCTTCATCCACCACTTGGGCGCGAGGATCGCGATGACCAGACCGCACCACAGCGACCAGCCGAAGTGCAGCGAGGGCATCGCCGCGTACTGGTTGGTGAGCTTCGTCAGCGTGCCGTAGTCCGGCTGCGAGAAGTCCTGCACGCCGTGGATGGTGTCGATGAAGTTGAGGTCCTCCATCAGGCGCGGCGGCGCGAGCGGGTAGCCCCAGAAGCCGACGAGCGCGAGCAGCGTGGCGAAGCCGAGCGCGGAGCGCGCCCAGCGGTACTGGGCGGGGCGGCGCAGGTACAGGATCGCGAGGACGCTCAGCGGCACCACGAAGTGGAACGACGTGTAGTAGAAGTTGAAGAAGCTCTCCATCCAGGGCGTGCGCGCCGTCAGCTGGTTGAACCAGTGCTCGATGTCGATGTGCAGGAACTGCTCGATGGAGTGGATCTGCTCGCCGTGCGACTCGGCCCGCTCCCGGCCGCCGGAGATGGTGCCGCCGGTCGCGGCGAGGCGGGTCTGCTGGTACGCGGAGTAGCCGACGCGGATGAGCAGCAGTTCCAGGAGCAGGTTCGGGCGGGTCAGGACGCGCCGCCAGAACGGGAACAGCGGCACCCACTTCCAGCGCGCCGGGACGGGATCGGCGTACGAGGTGGGGATCGGCCGCTGGTACTCGGGAGCCGTGCGGGACAGGAACGGCACGATCAGCGCGGAGGCGAGCGCGGCGAGCAGGACGACGTTGTCGCGCAGCGGGTCCAGGACCGACATGTTCGGCAGCATCATCTTCGACGGCAGCGTCATCACCAGGACGACGGCGATCGGCCACACGTACCGGTCGGAGGCCCGCTTGCCGACCCGGCCGACGACGGCGAGCAGCAGCCACAGGAGCTGGTGCTGCCAGCTGGTCGGGGACACGGCGATGGCGACACAGCCGGTGAGCGCGACGGCGAGGAGCAGCTGCCCGTCGCGGGCGTAGCGCACGGCCCGGCGCAGGCCGAGGAAGGCGACACCGGCGCCCAGGGCCAGGAAGAGCCCTATTTCGAGCGGTCCCTCCAGGCCGAGGCGGAGCAGGGCGCCGTGCAGCGACTGGTTGGCGTTGGCGTCCGGGTTGGCGCCGAGTCCGGCGCCCGCCAGGTGGTGGATCCAGTACGTCCACGAGTCGTGCGGCATGGCCGCCCAGGCCACGGCGGTGGCGGCGGCGAAGGTGGCGCCCGTGGACAGGGCGGCCTTCTTGCGCCCGGTGAACCACAGCAGCGGCGCGAACAGGAGCACGGTGGGCTGCAGGGCCGCGGCGAGGCCGATGAGGATGCCGCTGGCCCGCTCCCCGCGCACGGCGAAGCAGCCGAGCAGCACGAGCAGGACGGGGATGATGCTGGTCTGGCCCAGGTGCAGGGTGTTGCGCACCGGCAGGGACAGCATCAACAGGGAGATCGCGAGGGGGGCCGCGAGCAGCGAGGTGCGGCGCGAGATCGGCTGCGGCAGCGCGCGGGCGGCGACCAGGCCGAGGACCACCACCAGGCCGAGGGTGCCGAAGGTCCAGGCCCAGCCGAGGGCGTCCTCGGCGAAGCGGGCGAACGGCTTGAGGACGAGTCCGGCGAAGGGCGTGCCGGTGAACTTGTCGGCGTCGTACAGCGAGCCGTTCACGTGCAGCACGCCGTTCGGCCCGACCCAGGTCTCCCAGTCGGTCAGGCGGTCGCCCTTGGGGGTGCGCAGGACGACGGCCACCTGGCGCACGGCGAGGACGGCGGCGATCAGCCAGAGGGCGATGCGGACCGCGCCGACGCGCCCCTCGGGTGTCCCGGATGCCCCCGTGCCCAAGGCATTCCCCGGTCCCCTGTGCTCAACATTCGCCACGCCCTGTCGGCCCTCCCGCCCCATCCGTCATCCTTGATCAAAGTGCCAGGAGATTCCTGATCTCACCCAAAGAGGCTCGCATGCCCCTGAGTGAGACGCGCGCAACCCCCAGTTCGCCTGGCAGCCACACCCGCTTTCTACCGGCTTTTGGGCGCCGGTGCCCAACCGCCCCGCTGCGGCCGCGCCGCCCGTCGGCCGCTTCCGGGACCTGCGCCGGGGCCGGTTCGCCCCGATTCCACGGGACTCATTCAGGCAAGGACGGCGGGGACCCCCCTGCCCGGTTCCCCCGCCCGGACGCGACATAGATCACATGGGGCCCATGCCGCCCCCGCCGGAAGTACCCCCGTTTGGCCTGAATACAGCGCGATTGCGAACACTGTGCGATCACTCCCGCACCCCCCGTAATGATGGTTACTGCACCTAAGGTCACCGGGTCCTTGTCGTCCACGAAAGGCAGGCGAGCGAGCCCTTGCCGACCGCGCAACACGTCGGACCCCGCACCCCCGCGGCCCCCTCCCCCACCGGGGCGGACCCCGCCCGGGCGGCGACGCCCGAGGCCCCCGCCGCGGGTGCCACCGTCACCGATCCGGTGCTGGTCAAGCGCGCCGTGAAGGCCGCCGCGCTCGGCAACGCCATGGAGTGGTTCGACTTCGGGGTCTACAGCTACATCGCGGTCACCCTCGGCAAGGTCTTCTTCCCCTCCGGCAACCCCACGGCCCAGCTCCTCTCGACCTTCGGCGCCTTCGCCGCGGCCTTCCTGATCCGTCCGCTCGGCGGCATGGTCTTCGGCCCGCTCGGCGACCGCGTGGGCCGCCAGAAGGTCCTCGCCCTCACGATGATCATGATGGCGGCGGGCACGTTCGCGATCGGCCTGATCCCCTCGTACGCGGCCATCGGCGTCTGGGCGCCGGTCCTGCTCCTGGCCGCCCGCCTGGTCCAGGGCTTCTCCACCGGCGGCGAGTACGCGGGCGCCGCCACGTTCATCGCCGAGTACGCGCCCGACAAGAAGCGCGGCTTCCTCGGCAGCTGGCTGGAGTTCGGCACGCTCGCCGGATACATCGGCGGCGCGGGCCTCGTGACCCTGATGACGGCCCTGCTCTCCAGCGACGACCTGCAGTCCTGGGGCTGGCGCATCCCGTTCCTGATCGCCGGGCCCATGGGCCTCATCGGCCTCTACCTCCGCATGCGCCTGGAGGAGACCCCGGCGTTCGCCGCGCAGCTGGCCAAGGCCCACGAGGACGAGCAGTCCCGGCCCAAGGTGCGGCTCCGGGACCTGGTGACCGGCCAGTGGCGGGCCCTGCTCCTGTGCGTCGGCCTGGTCCTGGTCTTCAACGTCACCGACTACATGCTCCTGTCGTACATGCCGAGCTACCTCACCGGCGAGCTGGAGTACGACGAGACGCACGGGCTGCTCGTCGTGCTCGTCGTGATGGCCCTCATGATGTGCGCCCAGCCGTTCGTCGGCGCGCTCACCGACCGGATCGGCCGCCGCCCGGTCATCGCCGCGGGCTGCGCGGGCTTCCTCGTCCTCTCCGTCCCCGCCCTGCTCCTGATCCGCAACGGCTCCCTGTGGGCCATCGGCCTCGGCATGGCGGCCCTCGGCCTGCTCCTGGTCTGCTTCACCGCGTCCATGCCGGCCACGCTCCCCGCCCTCTTCCCCACCCCCGTCCGCTACGGGTCCCTCTCCATCGGCTTCAACGTCTCCGTCTCGGTGTTCGGCGGCACGACGCCCCTGGTCGTCACCGCCCTCATCGGCGCCACGGGGGACGTGATGATGCCCGCGTACTACATGATGGCGGCGGCGGTGGTCGGCGGCATCGCCGTCTGGTACCTCAAGGAGTCGGCGGGCCGCCCACTGCCCGGGTCACCGCCGGCGGTGGAGGGGCCCTCGGCCGGCAAGTAACCGACCCGTCCGGCAGGTAGTCAGCCTCAGCCCGTCCGGCGTTTGAGGACGAGGTGCGCAGCACCGATCGGGGGAGGTGCGGCCCACCTGTACGGGACGCCCCCATGGTCCAGTGGTGGAGCCCCGCCCGCGGCGGAGCCGCAAAATGATGCTGCGGGAAGGGGCGGGGTTGGGGAATGCTCAGCGCAGCGCCGCCCAACCCCAAGGAGCACCCCCGCATGAGCCCCGACCCCACCCTCTGGAACACGGTCGACGACTACTTCACCGACCTCCTCACCCCCGCCGACCCCGCCCTCACCACCGCACTCCAGGACAGCGAAGCGGCCGGCCTGCCGGCCATCGCCGTAGCCCCCAACCAGGGCAAACTCCTCCACCTCCTGGCCCAGCTCCAGGGCGCCCACCGCATCCTGGAGATCGGCACCCTGGGCGGCTACAGCACGATCTGGCTGGCCCGCGCCCTCCCCGCCGACGGCCACCTGATCACCCTGGAGTACAGCCCCGAGCACGCCGAGGTGGCCCGCGCCAACCTCGCCCGCGCCGACCTCGACAAGATCACCGAGGTCCGCACGGGCCCCGCCCTGACCTCGCTCGCGGCCCTGCACGACGAGGCCCCGGCCCCCTTCGACCTGGTCTTCATCGACGCGGACAAGGCGAACAACGCGAACTACCTGGAGTGGTCCCTCAAGCTGACCCGCCCGGGCAGCCTGATCATCATCGACAACGTCGTACGCGGCGGCGCCGTCACCGACCCCACCAGCGAGGACCCGAGCGTCCGCGGCACCCGCGCCGCCCTGGACCTGATCGCGACCCACCCGAAGCTGGACGGCACGGCGGTGCAGACCGTCGGCACGAAGGGCTACGACGGCTTCGCGCTGGCCCGCGTACTGGACTGAGCCCGGCGCCGCCGCTCAATCCTCGTGGTAGAAGCCCACGTTGACGCTGCGCGGCCCCGACCGGTCCTGCACGACGACCTCACCGGAGCCGCCCCGGGGCAACGGCGTCGTCCCTCCGTACGCGAGGGGCACCGCCGTCCCCCCGGCCAGGATCCGCACCTCGGACGCCGGGTCGGGCTGGGAGCCACGCACCCAGGTCACCGTCCACGCGCCGTCGATGCGACAGCGGAACTCCAGGTGCGTACGGGAGACGAACAGCCAGTCCTGCGGCGGCGCGAGCCGGCACACGCTGCGGTCGCGCCCCACGCGGAGCACCGCGCCCGGCTCGCTGGGCTCGTCCGCGAGCAGCATCCCCGCGGTCGCTCCCGCGTCCGCGTCCGACACCCCCGACACCATCGCCATGGTGAGTTCAAGCACCTGGGTACCCCCTGACCCGAAGTCCGGACAACCGGCGGCATCCTAGCCCCGCGGCTCCGCGCCGTCCCGTGCCCTCTGCCACCATGGTCGTATGACTGAACGGAAGCCACCGGGAGTCAACTTCGAGTCCTGGGTCGACAAGCAGATCCGTGAGGCGGAGGAGCGGGGCGACTTCGCCGCCCTGCCGGGCCGCGGCAAGCCCCTGCCGGAGGATCCCGGCGCGGCCTACGACGAACTGTGGTGGGTCAAGCGGAAGCTGGCCCGCGAGGGCATGGGCGCCCTGTCCCCGACCCTCGCCCTCCGCAAGGAGGCCGAGGACGTCCTCGCGGCCGCCGCCGACGCCCCCTCGGAGTCCATGGCCCGCCGCCTGGTCACCGACCTCAACGAGAAGATCCGCGAGGCCCTGCGCACCCCGCCCCCGGGACCGCCCCTCGGCCTGCGCCCCTTCGACGTCGACGAGGTCGCCCGGGACTGGCGGGAGCGGCACGCGGGCTGAGCCCCGCGCGGTGTCGCCGGGGCGGGCGTCGCGCCCGCGCGGGCGTGCGCGACGATGGTGCCCATGAGCATCGTGAAGATCAACGTCCTGACCGTGCCCGCAGAGCAGCGCGAGGTCCTGGAGCGCCGCTTCGCGTCCCGCGCCGGAGCCGTCGAGAGCTCGGACGGCTTCGAGTGGTTCGAGCTCCTCCGCCCCGTCGAGGGCACCGACCAGTACCTCGTGTACACGCGGTGGCGTGACGAGGCGGCCTTCCAGGCGTGGATGGAGGGCCCGATGAAGGCGGCGCACCAGGGCGGGGGCGGCGCGGGTGCCGCCGGCGGGGAGGGCGGCGGGGAGCGGCCCAAGCCGGCGTCGTCCAGCGCCGCCGTCTGGACGTTCGAGGTGGTCCAGCAGGCGGCGCCGGTGGCGCCCACGGAGAACTGACCCCATGCCCTGGTCCGTGACCCCCGAACCGGTCGACTCGGCGGCGGCCGTCGCGCTGTGGCGCGCGTACTACACCGAGGTCAGCGACCGCTGGTACGAGCTGCACGAGGGGCACCGCACGGACCCCGCCGAGCTGGAGCGCGAGATCGCCTCGGACACCGGCGCGCGGCTCGTGCCGCCCGCCGGTGTCCTGCTCCTCGCCCGCTACGACGGCGAGCCCGCGGGCACGGCCGGAGTACGCCTCCTCGACCCCGCCACCGCGGAACTCACCCGCGTCTTCGTGGCCCCCGGCCTCCGCGGCAAGGGCGGCGGCCCGGTCCTCCTGACCGCCGCGGAGGAGGCCGCCCGCGCCCTCGGCGCCGCCCGCGTCATCCTCGACACCCGCAACGACCTGGTCGAGGCGCGGACGCTGTACGCACGGCACGGCTACGAGGAGGGGTCACCGCACAACTCCGCCCCCTACGCGGACCACTGGTTCCACAAGCCCCTCCACCCCCGAACCATGTGACCGCCCCGCCGCTACGCGGCGGCTCCCTGCCCGCCCACCCGCCCCAGTGGTCACCCGAGGGCAACCAGGTGCGCGGGCGGGGGCCGACGGGGCGGGGGCGCCCGCGCGCCGGGCAGGACAGCGACAAGGGCGCAACCACGGGGCCCACCCCACGCCCAACAGCAAACGGACGGGCGGGCGGGAGACCCGCCGCGGAGCGGCGAAGAAGGACCACCCAACCGCCGGGCAAGGCAACGACAGGGGCGCAACCACGGGGCCCACCCCACGCCCAACAGCAAACGGGTGGGCGGGTGGGAGACCCGCCGCGGAGCGGCGGAGAGGGGCCACCCCGGCGCGGGACAACGCGACGACCACCCCGAGGGCCACCCCGTCGCCGGACGCGACAAGGCCGACAGGGGCCCCGGGCCGAGCTACACCCGGGGCAGGCCGCGAGGCCGCTCCGCGTCGGAGCCGCACATCTCCGCCCCCAACTCCTCCACCAGCTGCATGAGATCGGTGGGCCGCCCGGGCCCCCACCAGTCGCCGAGCAGCTCGGCCAGCTCGGCCTCCCGGGCCTTGGCCAGCTCCGCGGCGGCCGCGCGCCCGGAGTCGGAGAGCCGAAGGCCGAGGCCTTCGCGGAGGGCGAGCCGCCGCTCCTCCAGCTGCCGGGAGGCCTGGGTGACGACGGTCAGGGGAATCATGCTGCGTTCGGCGAGCGTGGCCGGTTCGACGTGCCCGTGCCGGGCGATCCGCAGAAGCATCCAGCTGGCGGCGGGCAGCAGGTCGTACCCGGCGCGCCGAGTGATGCGGACGTACACCTCACGCCGTCCTTCCCGCGTCCCGAGCAGGGACAACGCGCGCGCCACCTCGTCGTAGGAGGACCGTTCGACGGGGTTGCTCGCGAGCGTCTGGGTGGGGTCGGGCGCGGTGACGGCCCCGCGCAGCCGGTCCTCGCGCAGGAACCAGGCGAGGACGAAGGCGACGAGGGCGACCGGCGCCGCGTACAGGAAGACGTCGGTGATGGCGGAGGAGTAGGCGTGCAGCACCCCGGGCCGCAGCGCGGCGGGCAGTTCGGCGATGCCGCGCGGGTCGGCCTTGAGGGAGTCGGTGGTGACCCCGGCGGGCAGGTCCTGCCCGCGCAGGGCGTCGGTGAGCTTGTCCCCGAGCCTGCTGGTGAACACGGTCCCGAAGATGGCGACGCCGAACGACGCGCCGATGGACCGGAAGAACGTGGCGCCGGAGGTGGCGACGCCGAGGTCTTCGTAGCCGACGGCGTTCTGCACGATGAGGACGAGTACCTGCATGACGAGCCCGAGGCCGAGGCCGAAGACGAAGAAGTAGGCGCTCATCTCGCCGGTGGGACTGTTCTCGTTCAGCTGGTGCAGGAGCAGCAGGCCGAGGGTGGTGACGGCGGTGCCCGCGATGGGGAACACCTTCCACCGTCCGGTGCGGCTGACGATCTGCCCGGACACGGTCGACGCGAGCAGCAGGCCGACGACCATGGGCAGCATGTGGACGCCGGACATGGTCGGCGAGACGCCCTGGACGACCTGGAGGAACGTCGGCAGGTAGGTCATCGCGCCGAACATCGCGAAGCCGACGACGAAGCTGATGACGGCGGAGAGGGTGAAGGTGCGGATCCGGAACAGCTTCAGCGGGATGACGGGCTCGGTGGCCTTCCGCTCGACCGCCACGAAGCACACCGCGAGCACCGCGCCGAGCACGGCGAGCCCGATGATCTGCGGCGAGCCCCAGCTCCAGGTGGTACCGCCGAGGGAGGCGACGAGGACGAGGCAGGTGGCGACGGAGGCGATGAGGAAGGTGCCCAGGTAGTCGATGACGTGCCGGGCCCTGCTGGCCGGGATGTGCAGTGCGGCGGCGATGACGACGAGCGCGACGACGCCGACGGGCAGGTTGACGTAGAAGACCCAGCGCCAGCTCAGGTGCTCGGTGAAGAGCCCGCCGAGGAGCGGTCCGAGGACGCTGGTGGCGCCGAAGACGGCGCCGAACAGGCCCTGGTACCTGCCGCGTTCGCGGGGCGGGACCAGGTCCCCGACGATCGCCATGGAAAGCACCATCAGTCCGCCGCCGCCGAGGCCCTGCAGCGCCCGGAACCCGATGAGCTGCGGCATGTTCTGGGCGACGCCGCACAGCGCCGAGCCGATCAGGAAGATCACGATGGCGGCCTGGAAGAGCTTCTTGCGGCCGTACTGGTCGCCGAGCTTGCCCCACAGGGGGGTCGCGGCGGTCGCGGCGAGCATGTACGCGGTGACGACCCACGACAGGTGGTCCAGGCCGCCGAGGTCGCTGACGATGGTCGGCAGCGCGGTGGAGACGATGGTCTGGTCGAGGGCGGCGAGGAGCATGCCGAGGAGCAGCGCCCCGATGGAGACCAGTACGCCGCCGCCCACGTGCTCCGGAGGTCCCCCGCCGGGCCGCGGCCCGGCCGGGCGGGTGCTCACGTCCTGCGTCATGGACACCTCCTGCGGTGCTTCCACCTTCCATCGTGGTCCGAGTCATCCGTTATGGCCTGTCGAGCCGAGTGGCTGCATACTCCTTCAGAGCTCTGCGGGGCCGGCGAGGGAGGGGAGCACGCGATGAGCGAGGCGAACGGATCGGCCGGACGACGTCGGGAGCCCGAGGGGGCCGGGGGCACCCGGAAGCCCGAGGGGACAGCGGGCGCGGCAGGCCCGACCGGCGCGGCAGGCGCGGCAGGCACGGCGGGCGTGACAGACGCGGTGGGGGCGGCAAGCGCGAGGGGCGCGGACGGCCCGGTGTGTCCCGGCTGCGGTACGCCCCGCCCGCCGAGGGCCACCCCCTCCTGCGGCTGCGCGCGCGAGGCCGCGGACGCCGCCCTGGAGACCCGGTCCGCGGAGGCGGCCGCGGCGGAGGACTTCGATCCGATCCGCATACGTCCCTACGTGACGCTGCCGGAGCCGTCGGCCCCCTTGCCCGCGCTGTCGTCGGCCCCGCTGCCGCCGCAGTTGCCCGCGGCCACGGACACCGGGCCCGCCGAGGCCGCCTCGGGGCCGGAGCGGTCCGCGCGGCGGGGTCGGGGGGCGCTGTACGCGGGGGCGGGCCTCGTGGTCGCGGCGGCCGCGGTGTTCACGGGCGGGGTGATGTCCGGGGACGCCGGTGACGGGGCGGGCGGGGACGGGGGCGGCGGCAGGGACCGCGCGCTGCCGGACCTGGCGGACGACACCCCGGACCGGACGTCGAAGGAGCCCGCCCAGCGCACCGTCCCGAGGGCCGCACCGGCCCCTTCGGCCTCCGCTCACCCCCGCAGCTCACCGACCCGCACCCCGTCGGCCACGGCGCCGCGCTCGGTGCCGGTGCGCAGGTCGTCCCCGGCGCCCGCACCGTCGCGCACGACGGCCCGCGCCACGGGTTCGGTGGGCCCGCCCCCGTCCCGCACCCCGACGGCCGGACCCACCCTGCGCGGCGGCGACCGGGGCACCGAGGTGGTCGAACTACAGCTCCGATTACGCCAGTTGTACCTCTACACAGGCCCGCCGGACGGCCGCTACACACCCCCGGTGACCGACGCCGTGTCCCGCTACCAGTGGGCCAGGGGCATCAGGACGGACCCCCAGGGCACCTACGGCCCGGCGACGAGAAGGTCCCTGGAGTCCGAGACCCGCTCCCCCTAGCGACCGCCACGGGCCCATGGCGCCCCGGCCCCGCAGGAGCCGCCCCGGCTCACCCGAACGAAAGCGTCAGGAACCCCGCGTCGGCGGTGACGCGCACCTGCGTGAGGTCGTCCACCCACACCGTGGGCTCGTACTCCCCGGCCCGGGGCCCGACGCCGACGACCCGCATCCCCGCGGCCCGCCCCGCCGCGATCCCGGCCCCCGAGTCCTCGAAGACCACGCAGTCGGCAGGGTCGAACCCCAGCTCGGCGGCGCCCTTGAGGAACCCCTCGGGGTCGGGCTTGCTGGCCCCGACGTTCTCGGCGGTCACCCGCACCTCGGGAAGGGCGAGCCCCGCCGCGGCCATCCGGCCGGTGGAGAGCCCGACGTCGGCGGACGTGACGAGGGCGTGCGGCAGTCCGGCGAGGGAGGCCATGAACTCCGGCGCCCCCGGTATGGGCACGACGCCGTCCATGTCGGCGGTCTCGCGCGCCAGCATCTCGCGGTTCTCGGCGTGGTTCTCGGCCATGGGCCGCTCGGGCAGCAGCAGGGCCATGGAGGCGTACCCCTGCCGCCCGTGCACGACCTTCATCACCTCGTCGGCGTCGAGCCCGTGCTTGGCGGACCACTGCCGCCAGCAGCGTTCGACGACGGCGTCGGAGTTGACGAGGGTGCCGTCCATGTCCAGGAGGAGGGCTCGGGCGGTCAGTACGTTCGCAGCCGTCATCGGCGTACTCCAAGGGAAGGGCCCGCACACGGAAGAGGAAGACAAGGCGGCTCCGCCCGCCGGTCAGGGAGTACGGGCGAAGCCACTTTGTTCCACCACGGTACAAAACAAGCCCCCCATACGCCAACACCGCAGGTCAGAGCCCGTTCTACGCAATCGCCTCGTACAGGCTCCACACCCCGAGCGCCAGCATCAGCATCGCCGCGATCTTCGTGATGAGGGCCAGCGGCACCCGCTTCATCAGCGCCTTGCCGCCCACGATCCCGAGGCCCGCGACCGCCCACAGCGCGAGCACCGCGCCGAGGCCCACGGACAGCGGGTCGTCGTACCGCGCCGCCATGTTGGCCGTCATGATCTGGGTGAGGTCGCCGAACTCCGCGACCAGGATGAGCATGAAGCCCGCCCCCGAGACCCGCCAGAAGCTCTGATCCCTGGGGGCCTTGACCTGCTCGTCGTCATCATCCTTCTTCATCAGCAGCATCGCGGCGCCGCCGAGGAAGAGGACGCCGGTGAGGGCGTGCACCAGTTGCTGCGGCAGCAGGGTGAGCACACTGCCCGCCGCCACGGCGAGCACCACGTGCACGGCGAACGCGGCGGCGACGCCCACGAAGACGTACGAGGCGCGGTATCGGGTGCCGAGGACGAGCCCGGCCAGCGCTGTCTTGTCGGGCAGCTCGGCAAGGAAGACGACGCCGAAGACGAGCGCCGTCACGCTGATGCTGATCAAGGTTCCTCAATCGGTCGGGCCGCCCCACCGAGAGTTCCGCAGCCTTCGCGTACGACACCTCGGCACGGCAGCGCACGGTGACGTACACGGATGCGTGTACGCGGGCACTGCTGGCCGAAGGTCTCGCTGGCCACCCACCTCACGTGGGCTGCCTCCGGGCGCCGGCTCAGAACGAGCTGAGCAGTATGTCGACGGTCCGGCGAAGAGCTACTCCCCTTCTGCTCCGACCATCGTACGCGACCCGCACACCGCCCCGGCCAGGGACTTTCGACCCCGGCCCGCCGTGACCGGGACCACATCCGCCCCGGCGCCCGCCCCGGCAATCCACCGCGAACCGGAGCACCCCGTGCGGGGCAATTCCCCCGAAGTACCAACTTCCGCCCCGGCGCGCCTCCATGACGCGGCGCCAGAACCCTTGATGTTTACAGGTGATTGACGCGACCCTGTCACCCGATGCACACCTCGGGGCAACCCGAGCGCACCAGCATGGCCGCCCCACCGGTCAATGTCCCCCCACGTCAAGGGAGTTCGCATGCCCACGATCTACGCGCGTCACCGCCTCGCCGCCCTGGGCGCCGTCGCCGCCCTCGCCTCCGCCGCGACCCTGCTCTCCGGCTCCCCCGCCCAGGCCGCCCCGCCCACCCCGGTCAGCGCCGCCACCGCCCGCACCTACCTCGGCCAGCTCACCGTGGCCCCCGAGGGCTCGTCCGACGGCTACAGCCGCGACAAGTTCCCGCACTGGTCCACCCAGTCCGGCGCCTGCAACACCCGCGAGGTCGTCCTCAAGCGCGACGGCGAGAACGTCCAGCAGGACGGCAGCTGTGCCGCCGTCTCCGGCACCTGGAAGTCCCCCTACGACGGCGGCACCTGGACCGCCGCGTCCGACGTCGACATCGACCACGTGATCCCGCTCTCCGAGGCCTGGAAGTCCGGCGCCAGCGGCTGGACCACCTCCCGCCGCGAGGGCTTCGCCAACGACCTGGGCCAGCCCCAGCTCATCGCCGTGACCGACAACGTCAACCAGGCCAAGGGCGACAAGGACCCGGCGAAGTGGCTGCCGCCCACCACCTCGTACCACTGCTTCTACGCCCGGATGTGGGTGGACGTGAAGCAGCACTACGGCCTCACCGTCGACTCCGCCGAGAAGAGCGCGCTCAGCTCGATCCTGAACGGCTGCTGACCCGCCGGGGCGGCAGCCCATCCGCGGCGGACCGGCCCCGAGGCCGGTCCGCTTGTGCGGAACCGTCCCGCCCGCCTCCGTCGTTCCGTACCGTACGGGGCGACGGAGGAAGGTGATCACTGTGGCGCGGCTGCGTCTGGGTCCACTGCTGAGGTACGTCGACGGCGCGCGGGCGACCGTCTGGGTCGAGGCCGACCGGCCCTGCACGGCCGAGGTGCGCTGCGCCGACGGCACGCGCGGCACGACCCGGACCTTCCAGGTCGCCGGGCACCACTACGCCCTGGTGACGGTCGAGGGGCTGCGCCCGGGCACCACCACGGCGTACGAGGTCACGCTCGACGACAGTCCCGTGTGGCCGCTGCCCGAATCGCCGTTCCCGGCGAGCACGATCCGCACGCCGGGCGGGGACGGCGGAGACGGCGGGGAAGCAGCGGCCCTGCGCGTCACCTTCGGCTCCTGCCGCTGGGCCGCGCCGCCCGCCAAGACGTCCCACCTGCACGACCTGGGCCACCGGGGCGCGAAGGACGCCGGGAAGGACACCGGCAGGGAGCACGACCCCGTCGGCCCCGACGCCCTCGACACCCTCGCGGCCCGCCTCGCCGCCGACCCCGACGCCCCGCGCCCCGACGTGCTCCTGCTCCTCGGCGACCAGGTGTACGCGGACGAGGTCTCCCAGGCCACCCGCCGCTGGCTCGCCGCCCGCCGCGACCTCTCCGAGCCCCCGGGCGACCAGGTCGCGGACTATGAGGAGTACACCCACCTCTACTACGAGTCCTGGCTCGACCCCGAGGTGCGCTGGCTGCTCTCCACCGTCCCCAGCTGCATGATCTTCGACGACCACGACGTCATCGACGACTGGAACACCAGCGCCTCCTGGCTCGCCGAGATGCGCGCCACGCCCTGGTGGCGCGAGCGCATCCTCAGCGGCCTGATGTCGTACTGGGTGTATCAGCACCTGGGCAACCTGCCGCCCGAGGAGCTGGCGCGCGACGAGCTGTTCGCGGCCGTGCGCGCCACCCCCGACGGCACCGACGCCCTGCGCGCCCACGCCGCCACCGCCGACGCCGACCCGACCGCGGCCCGGTGGAGCTATCGAAGGGACTTCGGCCGGGTGCGCCTGCTGATGGTCGACACCCGCGCCGCCCGCGTCCTGGACGAGGACAACCGCGCCATACTCGACCCCGGCGAGGCGCGCTGGCTGCGCGAGCAGGCCCTTGAGGGCGGCTGCGACCACCTTCTGATCGGGACGTCCCTGCCGTGGCTGCTCCCCCACCTCATCCACGACGCCGAGGGCTGGAACGCCGCCCTCTGCCGGGGCGAGCGCGGCCCCCGCTGGGCCCGCTTCGGTGAGGACCTGCGCAGACGCGCCGACCTCGAGCACTGGGCCGCCTTCCCGACCTCCTTCGACGCCCTGGCCGCCCTGATCGCCGAGGCGGGCTCCGGCGCGGACGCGCCCGCGACGGTGTGCGTCCTGTCCGGCGACGTCCACCACGCCTACGTCGCCGAGCCCACCTGGCCCGCGGGCGGCGGCCCCGACGCCCGCGTCCTGCAGCTCACCTGCTCACCGGTGCACAACTCCATCCCCGCCTCGATAAGGGTCGGCTTCCGCTTCGGCTGGAGCCGCGTCGGCCGCGCCCTCGGCCGCCGCTTCGCCCGGCACGGGCGGCTCCCGCGCGCCGCCGTGAACTGGCGCAGGACGGGCGGCCCCTGGTTCGGCAACCACCTGATGACGCTGACGCTGCGCGGGCGTTCGGCGGAGCTGCGCCTGGACCGGGCGCGGGCGGAAAAGGGCGGCGGGGAGCGCCTGGAGACGGTGGACCGGACGACGCTCACGCCGTGAGTCCCGCAACGTCCGGTCGTGCGGCGCGGCCCGCCCTCATGAGCCCGCGCGTCCTGTGTGCGCGGTTGCTGTGGGTACGGGTGTGACGGGGTGAACCTCCCACGGGTAACGGCGATGTCCGCCTTGGCCGTGACTCGGGACACAACCGGATGAAGATCCTCCGAAGCGGGCTTCGGCAACGGCGTTCCCGGCGGCATGATGAGCCGGTCCTCGCCCCGTCCGTACCGGGAGTCATGCTCTTGTCTGCTGCTGCGACCGTCGACCACTCCATAGCCGTCGTCGGCGCGGGTCCGCGCGGCACCAGCGTCCTGGAGCGCCTGTGCGCCTCGGCCGCCGGGCTGCTTCCGTCGGGGGCGCGGCTGACGGTGCACATGGTCGATCCGGCGCCGCCGGGTCCCGGGCGGGTCTGGCGCACCGGCCAGTCGCGGGAGCTCCTGATGAACACCGTCGCCTCCCAGGTGACGCTGTTCACCGACGCGAGCGTCGACTGCGCGGGGCCGGTCCGGCCGGGCCCGAGCCTGTACGAGTGGGCCGCGCGCGGGCACATACCGGGGCTCGGCCCGGACGACTACCCGACGCGTGCCGACTACGGCCGCTATCTGGAGTGGTTCTTCGCCGAGACGGTGCGCGCCGCCCCGGGCTCCGTCCGCGTCCGTACGCACGCGGCCCGCGCGATCCGCCTTCATGACGCCGATGACGCCGCCGGGGGCGCGCAGACCCTCGTCCTCGACGACTCCCGGGAGATATCCGGGCTCGCCGCCGTCGTCCTCGCACAGGGCCATCTGCCCGACACCGCCGACCGCGACCGCGGGGAGCTCTCCGCGTACGCCGACCGCCACGGCCTGCGCCACATCCCGCCCGCCAACCCCGCCGACGTCGACCTCACCTCGCTCGCCCCCGGCGAGCCGGTCCTGCTGCGCGGGCTCGGCCTGAACTTCTTCGACCACATGGCGCTCCTGACGTCGGGGCGCGGCGGGCGCTTCGTGCCCGACGGGCGGGGCGGGCTCCGCTATGTCGCGTCCGGCAACGAGCCGCGCCTGTACGCCGGTTCACGGCGGGGCGTGCCGTACCAGGCGCGCGGCGACAACGCGAAGGGCCCCTACGGGCGGCACCGGCCCGCCGTGCTCACCCCGGAGGCCATCGCCCGCTTCCGCAAGCGCGCCGACAGCGGGGACGCGCCGGACTTCCTCAGCGAGGTCTGGCCGCTGGTCGCCAAGGAGGTGGAGACCGTCCACTACGAGGCGCGCCTCGCGGCGGCCGGCGCGGCCGGGCGGGCCGCCGCGTTCCGCGACCGTTTCCTCGACACCGCGCACGGCGGCCCCGAGGAGTCCCGGGTCCTGGACGCGTTCGGGTTCGCCGCCGACGACCGGTGGTCCTGGGAGCGCCTCGCGCGCCCGTACGCGGGGCAGGTCTTCCGCTCGCCCGGGGACTTCCGCTCCTGGCTGCTCGGGCACTTGCGCGAGGACGCCGCGCAGGCCGCGCTCGGCAATGTCGCCGGGCCGCTCAAGGCCGCCCTGGACGTGCTCCGCGACCTGCGCAACGAGCTGCGGCTCGTCGTCGACCACGGCGGCCTCGCGGGCGCCTCGCGCCGGGCCCATCTGGACGGCTGGTACACGCCGTTCAACGCGTTCCTGTCCATCGGCCCGCCCCGGCGGCGCATCGAGGAGCTGACGGCGCTGGTCGAGGCGGGGGTGGTGGAGGTGCTGGGGCCGCGGCTGGAAGTGCGGTGCGGTGACGGAGGCGGTGACGGAGGCGGTGGCGGTGGCGGTGGCGATGAGTCCACTGGTGCCTTCTACGCGTACTCGCCGGACGTGCCCGGGTCCGGGGTGCGGGTGACCACCCTGGTCGAGGCGCGCCTGCCCGAGCCCGATCTGCGGCGCACCGGCGACGCGCTGCTCGCGGGGCTGCTGCGGTCCGGCCGGTGCCGCCCGCACACCGTCGACGGCCACGAGACGGGCGGCCTCGACGTGACCCCCCGCCCCTACCGCCTGCTCGACCGCCGGGGCCGGGCCCACCCGCGGGTGTTCGCGTTCGGGGTGCCGACGGAGGGGGTGCACTGGGTGACGGCGGCCGGGGCCAGGCCGGGGGTGGACTCGGTGACGCTGTCCGACGCGGACGCGGTGGCGCGGGCCGCGCTGCGGGCGGCGGCGGACGCGGGCCAGGCCGCGCCCTCGGCCGCGGCGACGACGGTTCCGGCCGGGCCGCTGAACTCCGGGGACGCCTGCGACGGCTGGATACAGCCGATTCTCACGAAACACTCAGATGTTGAAGTTGCAAGTACTAATTAGGCGGACCTAATCTTGGGTCTTCGATCGGTTCCCGTCCCCAAACCGAGTCAAGACCGAAGGAGTCCCCCACCATGACTGGACGTCTCAACAGCGCCCAGCCCTATGCCCTCGGCCTGTTCCGCATCGTCGTCGGCCTGCTCTTCGCCTGCCACGGCGCCGCCTCGCTCTTCGGCGTCCTCGGCGGCACGGACGGCGGCGGCGGCACCGTCGACGCGGGCACCTGGCCGGGCTGGTACGCGGCCGTCATCCAGCTCGTCGGCGGCAGCCTGGTCCTGCTGGGCCTCGGCACCCGCGGCGCCGCGCTGATCTCGTCCGGCTCGATGGCCTACGCGTACTTCAAGGTCCACCAGCCGGAGTCCCTGTGGCCGATACAGAACGGCGGCGAGGCCTCCGCGATGTTCTGCTGGGTCTTCCTGCTCCTCGTCTTCACGGGCTCCGGGGCGTTCAGCCTCGACCGCGTGATCGCGGCGGCCCGCGGCGAGCGGGACGCGAAGGCGACGGCGGACGCGGAGCGCACGCCCATCGCGGCCTGACCCGCCAGACCGCATGAGCGGCGCCCCCTTCTCCGTACGTGGTTCCCGGTACGGAGGAGGGGGCGCCTTCGTGTCCGCTCCGTCGTGTCCGTTCCGTTTACGCGCCCCGCCCGCTCACGCGCACGGTCCGCTCACGCGCGCGGCTCGAACGGCACCGTGAAGCAGGCCACCCGGTCCCCGGCGCCGCCCTGCTCCCGGTGGAGCACCACCGACGACGCCTGCCCCGGCCTGAACCCCCAGGAGTGGACCGCGGCCGCAGCCCCCGAGCCGTCAGGACGTGCGGTGAAGTCCAGCCACACTTCGTTGGCCGGATTGACGTAGGCCGGGTCCTTCGAGGGCTGCACGGGGTCACGACGGTGCTGGTAGTGGCCGCCCGCGGCGGCCGGGTCCGGGCCGCACGGCTTCTGGTGCACGTGCACGCCGTACGCGTGGCCCGGCTTCAGGCCCCGCACCCGCAGGGCGACTCGGGTGCCGGACCGTTCGTGGCGCTGCGTCACCTCGATCCGGGCGCCCGGAGGCACGAGCTGCCGGTCGTAAGTCAGCGCGGGCGACAGCGCCTTGGACGGCGCGAACCGTCCCTTCGCGCGCACGCAGTCGCCACTCTCGCCCGGTACGCCGCCGCTCGCGGCGAGCACGGCGGCCGCCACGGCCGCGGTGAGTATCCCTGCCACCATTGTCGAGTTCCCTCTTTCTCTTACTTGTCGACTTGTCTGTGATCGAGCGCCCGTTGTGTGCGCTTCTGCTCCGTTCGTACGGGACTTCAGGGGTGCGCGCCGCGCCGGAGGGGGCAGCCGGGTGAACGTGATGTAGCGAACATCTGAGCCCCCAGTGGATCTACGGCCGGGTGTGCGGCGTACGCTGTACAGCTGTTGTCAGGCCGCCACCCGCCGCTCCCCGCGACATCGCGGCGACGAGTTGCCGACCGGGGAGAAACAACGGGGGAGTTTCGGTGTTGGAGAGTGTGGGGGCGCTGACCGGCAGCCCATGGATCTACGCGGTCGTGGCCCTCTCCGTCCTGTTCGACGTCTTTCTGCCGCTGCTGCCGAGCGGCGTGCTCGTCATCACGGCGGCCACGGCGGCCGCTGCCGCCGGTTCCGGCACCGGGCGGGTCCCGCACGACGTGCCGGACATCCTGCTGCTCATGCTCTGCGCCGCGACGGCGTCCGTGCTCGGCGATCTCGTCGCGTACCGCCTGGCCTGGCGCGGCGGTGAGCGCCTCGACCGTGCCATCGCTCGCTCCCGGCGCCTGACCAGCGCGCAGGAACGGCTCGGCACGGCGCTCGCGCGCGGCGGCGGCGTCCTCGTCGTCATCGCCCGCTTCGCGCCCGCGGGCCGCTCGATCGTCTCGCTCGGCGCGGGCGCGGCCCACCGCCGGGTGCGCGAGTTCCTGCCCTGGTCGGTGCTCGCGGGCGTGGCCTGGGCCGGCTACAGCGTGGGCCTCGGCTACTTCGGCGGCCAGTGGCTGGGCGCGACGTGGCTCGCCACCGGCGTCTCGGTCCTCGCGCTGTTCCTGGCGGGAGCGGGGGCGGCGTTCCTGGTGCGGCGGCCGCGGGAGTCCACGGCGGGCTAGCGCCCGGCCGATCCACGCGCCGTAGGGGCCCGCTCTCGCGGGCCCCTACGCCCATGACGGCCCCTACGCCTATGACGCCGCGCGCGCCCCGCGCACCTCGATGTGGGCGAGCAGGTCCGCGGTGGCCTCGGCGACCGCGTCGACGGCGCGGTCGAAGACCTCGCGGTTGTGGGCGGCCGGGGCACGGAACCCGGAGACCTTGCGCACGTACTGGAGCGCGGCGGCCCGGATCTCGTCGTCGGTGGCCTTCTCGGGGAGGGCGGGCGGGCGGAGGGTCTTGATGCTGCGGCACATGCCTCCAGCTTCGCGCGCATCCGACCCCGACGTGAACCGATCACACAAAACGCACCGACGTACGAACCACCGGCTTTGGCCGACACACCGCGCACCACTCGCCCCGCTAATTCGAACAGGAGTACCATTGCGGCGTGCCCGCCACCCCCTCGTATGAGTTCCCGAGCGACCTCCTCGCCGGCCAGGAGGAGCTGCACCAGGTCAGATCGGAGCTGCACGCCCTGCTGCGTCGGCTGCCCTGGTCGGTCGAGCCCCTGGACGGCTTCAGCGACGACAACGGCTGGCGCAAGGTCGAGCGCCCCGCCTCCCCCGGCTGGACGCCGGACGAGCAGGCCGAGGTCGAGAAACTGCGCGCGCGGGAGCGGGAGCTGGCGGTGTTCGTGAGCTGCCACCGCTTCTGGGAGGAGGTTTCGGGCCCGGACACGGTGGATACCCGGATGCTGCTCAAGCACGCGCACGAACACCCTCGGGAGACCGCGCCCGACACCTGAGCCGAGGAGCATTGACAGGCGGTGACGGCGGGCGTTGACTCCCGGTACGAGGGCCGAACGAGCCCTCGTACGACCCCGTGACAGCGGGCCCGCGCTCCGGAGCCGCCCCCGCCCCGCGCCCGTGTGGTCCCTGTCATCGACCACAGCTGTCATCCAGCACAGCTGACGCCCCGCGACCCCGTCTGCCCGCGTCCAGCGAGCGGAGGTTCAGCCATGAACGTATTCCTCATCGCCGTCCTCGCCGTCCTGATCGCCCTGGGCTTCCAACAGCCCCTGCTGTGGGTGGCCGCCGCGGCGCTCGTCTACTTCCTCGTCCGCCACTACGACAACGGCTCCGCCCGGTCGGGGCCGACGGGCGGCGGAGCCGGCGCGAGCGGCGCCGGGAGCACGGGCGGCGCGGGCGGCGGAGCGAGTGGCGGCGGTTCCGGCGGGGGCGGCGGTTCCGGCGGCATCATCCCGTCCACGTACCGCGACTACCGCATCCGGCGGGACCGCCAGGAGCGTTGGGACCGCAGGTACCGGCGCACGCACCCGGCGTCGCAGCAGCGCCGCGGGTAGCGTCCGGTCCTGCCGCTCACCGGTCCGGGTGACAAGGCGCTTAGCGCGGCGGTCCGTGGGGAGGGTGCGCATGCACCGCGCACCGAACCAGCCCCAGGAGCCGCCCGCATGCGCCGAGAAGTCACGCCACGAGAGCGCCGGGAGGCCGGGGCGCACTTGTCCGTGCCGGGCTTGTCCGGACGGGGCCGATTCGTAAGGGGCCTGCGCGCCCTCGCCGCCCTCCCCCTCGTGCTGCTCGCCCTCCTGGCCGTCGGGTGCGCGCCGCGCGCCGAGCGGACGCCCGCGCTGCCGCCCGACGACATGATCAAGGCGGCGCAGCAGAAGCTCACCGACACCTGTCTGACCCGCAAGGGCCTGACCCCGCCGCGCCCCGGCAGCCGCGCGCCGTCCACGGCCGAGCAACAGCGGGTGGCGCGGGCCCTGTTCGGCACCGGCCGCACGGAGCTGTCCCTGACCCTGCCCACCGGCCACTCGGTACGCGCCCACACCGACGGCTGTCTCGCCTCGGCCCAACGCACCCTCTACGGCGACCAGCGGCGCTGGTTCCGCGTCTCTACGGTCGTCAACAACCTCAAGCCGGAAGCCGCCTTCCGCGAGCAGCCGCTCACCGAGATCCGCGCCCGCCACCGCACCGACCTCGCCGACTGGCGCCGGCTGCGCACCCGGGCCCTGATCAACGCGAAGGCCCACCTTCAGTCGGAGTCGAGCCGGGCGGTGCGGTAGTCCCGTTCCGGGCGGCGCGGTAGTCCCGGGGCGTGCGGCCGGTCGCGTCCCGGAAGTGCCGTCGGAAGCTCGCCGACGAGCCGAACCCCACGCGTGCGGCGATGTCTTCGATCGTCGCGCCGTCGTCGTGCTCCAGGAGGTGGCGCGCCCGGTCCAGGCGCACGCGCAGCAGGTACTGGAGCGGGCTGAGGCCGGTGTGCGCGCGGAACCTGCGGTCGAGCGTGCGCGGGCTGAGGCGGGCGTGCGCGGCGATGTCGGCGAGGGTGAGGGGCCGGTCCGCGGACGCCTCCAGCCAGCGGACGGTCGGCTCCAGGCCGCCGGTCTCGGCGAGGGCCCGCTCCAGCTCGGCGCGCGCGGCCCCGGCGTCGTCGTACACGGGCAGGACGAGGTGCCGGACGGTCGCCGCGGCCACCTCGGCGCCGTGGTCCTCCTCGACGAGCCGCAGGCACAGGTCGAGCCCGCCGAGGAACCCGGCCGACGTGCGGAACGGCCCGTCCACGACGAGGGTCCCCGCCGGGTCGACCGCCACCCTCGGGTGGCGCGCGGCCAGTTCGGGGACGTGGCTCCACTCGGTCGTCGCGCGGCGGCCGTCCAGCACCCCGGCCGCCGCGAGCGTGAACGCGCCGGTGCCCACGGCGAGGACCCGGCTCCCCCGGTCGACCGCCGCGCGCAGGGCTTCGACCACGCCCGGCGGCGGCTCCGCCCGGAACCCGTCGTGCCCGGCCACCAGCACGGTCCCGGCCCCGTCCACCCCGTCGAGCCCCCGGTCCGCGGTGACGGTCAGCGGGGCGGGGCGGGCGGTGGTGACGGTGCGCGGGACCGCGCAGACCCGCAGTTCGTACGCGGCCTCGGGGGCGCTGCGGGCGACGGCGTCCAGGACCAGGCCGGGAGTGGTGAGCTGGTGGGCGGGGACGCCGTCGAGGACGAGCAGCGCGATGACTGACATGCCCGGCATTATCCGCATCCGCCCGTGGCCGGATGGCTCAGCGGTGCGAGGCGATCGTCTTGTCGATCCAGCCCTTGTACGCGGCCACGGAGGTGTAGATCCCGGGGCCGCCCGCGCAGCGCCGGTCGACGGCGGCGTCACCGTCGCCGGAGGTGGCGCCGACGAGCTGCCAGCGACCGCCGACGCGCTGGATCTGCGGCCCGCCGGAGTCACCGTTGCACGCCATGGCGTTGCGGACGCGGCTCTGCGTGCACAGCTCGGTCTTGCCCTTGATGTCGAGGCACTTGTCGGCCGCGGCCCTGCGGGTGTCGAGCTCCTGGAGACGCTCGGAGAACTTCCACTCCTCCAGGTCGGTGCTGTCGACCGTCGTGCCGAAGCCGAGGATCCGGGTGTGCGCGCCGACCTTCGGGGCGTGCTCGGCGACGCGGATCGGGGCGTACTTGGTCACGGGGCGGTCGAGGCGGAGCAGGGCGATGTCGTCGTGGGAGCGCTTGTCGCCGCCGATGTCGTACGCGGGGTTGACCACCTTCTTGACGATGGTGCGGACCGTACCGCCGGAGCTGAGCTTGTCGCTGCCGACGCGGACCTTCCCGGTCGGCTTGGCCACGAAGTCGTCCTGGGCGCAGTGGGCCGCGGTGACGACCCACTGGGGGTCGATCAGGGTTCCGCCGCACACGCCCTTCAGCTTGGTGCCGTCCTCCTTCTCCAGGGTCATCGGGATCGACACCATGAACGGGTACTTCTTGGTGGCGTCCTTGCCGCCGACGATGGCCTGGGCGCTGCCGGTGAGGCCGGTGGCGCACAGGGCGGTGGCGGCGCCGAGGGCTCCGAGGCCGCCGAGGACGCGGCGTGCGGTGCGGGAGGGGCGGCGGGAGGCCGGAGTGGCGGAAGCAGACATGGAGGTGCCCTTCACCTGGTACGCGAAATGCGCAACGAACGTGCGGAGTGGACGTGTGGAACACACGTGCGGTGGGACCAGGCGTCGCCGTGGTCTCCCCCGTGTGTTCTCCATGCTCCGTGGGCCCAGGGGCCAGGGAAAAGCGAGCTGCTGCCACCCTGGGCTAAATTCTGGCCATGACCGTGGTCGCGCTGCTCGCGCTCGACGGGGTGCCCGCGCCCCAGCTCAGCACTCCGGCGCTGCTGTTCGGCGCGGCGTCGCGCACGTTCTACCGGCGCCCGCCGTACGAGCTGCGGGTGTGCGCCGCGCGGGACGCGATCACGACGGCCCCGCCCGGCCCGCTCCTCGTGACACCGGAGCGGGGCCTGGACGGCCTGGCGGACGCCGGGACGGTACTGGTCACGGGATACGGCGACTGCCCTGCCCCGCCACCCCCCGCCGTACTCGAAGCCCTGCGCGCCGCCGCCGACCGCGGCACCCGCATCGCCACGATCGGCACCGGCACCTTCGCCCTCGCGGCGACCGGCCTCCTCGACGGCCGCCGCGCCACGACGGCCTGGTCCCACGCGCCCGAACTGGCCCGCCGCCACCCGCGGATCGAGGTCGACCTCACCGACTGGCCGGTGGCCGACGGCCAGTTCCTCACCTCCGCGGGTGTGCTGGGCGGCAAGGACGTCTGCGTACGCATCATCGAGGAGGACCACGGCAAGGAGGCGGCCCTGGAGGCCGACCGCCAACTCTTCCTGATGCTCCCGAACCCCTCAGAGGCCCTGCGCGCGGACACCCCCACGAAGGCACGAGCCGAAGAGACACCGCCCCCGGACACCGCGATCGCCGCCCCCCTCGTCCCCACCACGACCTGGCTGGAGTCCAACCTCCACCGTCCCCTGACGCTCGCGGACATCGCGGCCCACGCGAACACCAGCGTCCGCAGCCTCAACCGGAGCTTCCGCGTCCACACGGGCCTCACCCCGCTCCAGTACCTCCTGCGCGCCCGCGTGCGCCACGCCCAGTGGCTCCTGGAACACACCGACACCCCCGTGGAACAGATCCCGACCCGCACGGGCCTCGGCACCCCCGCGAACCTCCGCCACCACTTCCAACGCCTCAACGGCACCACCCCCACCGCGTACCGCACGGCCTTCCGCACCCTGGTGGCCCTGTTCGCCCCACCACCCGAACCGAAGTAGCACCCACCGCGGCACCTGTACGACGCTTCACGGTTCCCGCCCGATCACCCTCCCCGCACCGCTACGCTCCGGGCCCTCAACACCCGCCCCCGGGGGGACCCATGCGCCGCTCGACCATCTTCATCCCCGCCTCCACCCTCACCATCGCCGCAGGCATCACCGGCCTCGTCCTCTGGCTGAACCACTCCACGTACGAGGACCGCGTCGAGGCCTGCGCCCGGGCCCTGGAGAAGCAGCACGCGGAGGGCGGCAAGGCCCGCCCGGACCCGTGCGACCGGGTCAAGAAGAACGACTACACCGCACTCGTCTCCGACGCCGACGACGCACACGACTCACACGACGACCGGGGCCGTTGAAGACGTCAGGCGTTGACCCGCTCCTGCAGACGGACGGTCACGGTGTCCCCTTCCTCCTTGCCGATCGCCTTGCGCACCTCCGCCTTCACAGGCAACTTGTGCGTCCCGTCCCCCAGGGCCATGAACGAACTCCGGAACGGATGACCGTCGATCGTGCCCCGGACCTTCACCAGGCCGCGGGTGCCGAAGAACTCGGCCGACTCGGGCCACACGACATAGGTCCAGCCGCCCTTGTCCGGGCTCTTCTGCAGAGTTGCGGTGAACTGCTTGTCCATCACGGATACCGCCTGTTCAGGAGTCTTCGATGAGGTTGTTGCCGTACGCCGCTTCCTTGGCATTCGCAAGGTAAGACGGAGACGGGCGGGGAAACTCATCGCCGGCCTCTGGACCACCGCGGCTTCGTCATCGCGCTGAACGCCGAAGACCCCCAGCCCTGATCGGCTGGGGGTCTTCGTTCCGGGTGGGCGCGGACGGTTTCGAACCGCCGACATCTGCCTTGTAAGGGCAGCGCTCTACCCCTGAGCTACGCGCCCGGAATGTTCCGACAGCCTACCTTGCCGGTGGGTCGGGCTCGCAAACCCCTGGTGAGGGGTGGGGGCGAAGGGCCCGGGGGGTGCGGGGGCTAGCCCCACCTTGGATCCGGTGGGCGGCCGGATGCCCTTGGCGGGCGGGGGTTCGTAGCGTCGTCCTGTGCTTGCGGCAGGGGCTGTGGGCAGGTGGGACAAGGGGAGAGCGTCATGGCCGTCCGCAGTCGTCGTCCGGGGCAGCAGTCGGGTCCGCGGGGAGTCCGGGTTCTGGTCGCGGTGGGGGCGACGACCGCCGTCGTCGGGCTCGTCGCGGCGTGCGGGGCCGACGCCTCGGACGACTCCGACCCGGAGCAGCGGTCGTTCGCGCTGTCGGGGCGGACCCTCACGGTGGATTCCGATGACTCGGCGCTGGAGTTGGTGGTCGCGGGCGACAAGGGGACCGAGGACGTGCGCGTGACGCGGTGGTTCGACGGGCGGACCGTGCTCGGGAAGAGCCCCGAGGTCACGTGGAAGATGGACGGGGACCGGCTCACGCTGCGCATGAAGTGCAGCGGCGTCATCAGCAACTGCTCCGCCAAGCACCGTGTCGTCGTCCCCCGCGGCACGGCCGTGAACATCGTGAACAAGGACGGCTCGGTGTCGGCCACCGGGTTCCGGGGGCCGCTGAAGGTGCGTACGGCGGACGGGTCCGTGCGGCTGCGCGACATCAGCGGTCCGCTCGACCTGCGCAGCGTCGACGGCTCCGTGCGCGCCGTCGACGTCACGTCCAAGCGTGTCAGCGCCACCTCCAAGGACGGCTCCGTGCGGCTCGACCTCTCCTCCGCCCCCGACCGGCTCCAGGCCCGCAGCCAGGACGGGTCCGTGGACATCGCGCTGCCGGTGAAGGGGAGCAAGGGGGGTGGTGGGGAGGGCGGGGCCGTCTCGTACCGCGTCGACACCGAGACCGTCGACGGTGGCACCAACGTCACCGTTCCCCGCGACGACCACAGCCCCCACCACGTGTCCGTACGGAGCGCCGACGGCAACGTCACAGTGCGCAGCGCGAACTGACCGGCCCGTGTGTTCGTCCCTAACCGGTGGGAGAATGAACCGGGCAGGGCGAACAGCACGGGAGAGGGACAGTGACGGCGACACCTCCGCGGCCGTACACAAGGAACAGATGGACGTCGTTGGCGGTGTCCGCCGCGGATGCCGTCGTCTCGCGCTGCGGCGCCGCGGCCTACGGCGGTCGCCTCCGATCGGGACGCGGGCCGGGCGGCCGACGGCGACAGCAGTCGCGCCCGCCCCTGCGGACCGCCGCCCGCGACACCCTCGCCCTCGTCCTGCTGCCCCTCCCCCTCCTCGCCGCGACCTTGCCCGCCTCCTTCACCGGCGGCGGTACGCGGCGCTGGTTCGGCGGGCGCGGCGAGAGCGTGCGGGCCGAGGCGCAGGCCGCGAAGGACGCCGCCGCGGCCGCGTTCTACGAGCTGGACACCGCGCAGCGCGACCTGCGGATCTCCATCGAGACCATCGCGGCCGTGGACTCCTCCCCGGCCGCCCGCAAGGCCGCCGCCGACTTCGAGGCGTTCGGGCGGCGCATCGACGAGGTGAGCCATCAGTACATCACCGCCGTCGACGCGCACGACCTCGACCGCGACGACCTGGAGGCGTCGGCCGCCGCGCGTGCCCGCGCCGAGCTGACCCAGGCCAAGGACGCCCTCGGCAACGCCAAGAACGACCTGGACCGGTTCTCGCAGGGCCTTTCGCCGCTGCTCGACAAGGCCGAGACCCAACTGGCGCGCCTGGCCCCGGCCGTGGAGCGCGCCCGGCAGACCCTGCTCGCCGCGAGCAACGCCCTGGACGCGGTCCGGGCCGCGGGTCTGAAGGCCGACGATCTGGCGGGCCGCCTCGCCGCGCTCGCCCCCGAGCTGACCAAGCTGAACCAGGGCGCGGGGCAGCACGGCGTCGCCGACACCCTGCAGCGCGCCGACCGTGTCGTACGGGACGGCGAAGCGGTCCGTGCCGAGGCCGAGCGGCTGCCGGAGCGGGCCCGTGAGATCGACCGGCGCCTGGTGTCGCTGCGTACGCGCGCGCAGGCCCTGACCACCCGCAGCGAGCAGGTGCAGCCGATCCTCAGCGAGCTGCGGCGCCGGTTCACCGCCGCCTGCTGGCAGGACCTCCAGCGGGTTCCGCAGCAGGCCGAGGAGAACGTGCGGCAGGCCGAGGCCAAGCTGAAGGAGGCGCAGCGGGCCCGCGAGGACCAGCGCTGGCCGGACGCCACGGCCCAGCTCTCCACCGTGCGCGCGCTCCTGAACTCCACCGACGAGGCCGTGTCCGCCGCCGGTGACCGGCTGCGCCGTCTGAACGCCGTGTCGAAGGACCCGCAGGCGGAGATCGAGCGCACCCGCTTCGCCATCCGGGACGCCCAGCGCCTGGCCATGGCGGGCCGCCAGAAGCCCGACCCGCGCCACGCCCACCCCCTCGACGACTCGGTGGCCCGTCTGGACCGCGCCGTCGCCGCCCTGGAGGGCCGCCACCCCGACTACTGGCACTTCCTGACCGAGACGGAGGGCGTGCGCACGACCGTCGCCCGGGTCGTCGCGCAGATCCGGGAGGAGCGGGGGCAGGGGGCCTAGGGCCCGGAGGAGCACTGCCAGGGGAAACCGCGAATGTGCTGGTCGGCGGGGTTCTTGTTGGCGATCTGCGGCCTCCGGGCGGATCCTGGAAGGACGAAGGACGGGTCTTCCGCGCGCATTCAGGGAGGCGGACATGGCCACGCACGTACTTCACCCCGGTCCCCGGTCCAAGGACCGCAGGCGGCACGTCACCCTCGACGAGCATCTGCCCGTCGACCACCGGCTGAGCCGGATCTACCGCTTCGGCGCCGGTCTGATGGGCCTGGTCCTGCTCGCGTTCGGCATCCTCGGCCTGATCGACAAGATCGGGTTCTTCGACACCCGCGGCGACACCGTGGCGGGCCTGAACACCAACGGAGCGCTGAGCGTCCTGTCGATCTGCGTCGGACTGCTGCTCTTCGCCGGCATGGTGATCGGCGGCAACTTCGCGTCGACGCTGAACATGGTCCTCGGCATCGCGTTCATCCTGAGCGGCTTCGTGAACCTCGCCCTCCTCGAGAGCAGCCTCAACTTCCTCGCGTTCCGCATCCAGAACGTGCTGTTCAGTTTTGTGGTGGGCGTGCTCCTGATGTTCTTCGGGATGTACGGGCGCGTCAGCGCGACGCTTCCGCACGACAACCCGTACTGGAAGGCGCGTCACCCGGACAGAACCTGACCTGGTCGCCGCCTCGGGGGCGCTGAGCTGCGCCTGCGGCGCTGTGCGAGCCTGGGGGCATGGTCGACTTCATGCAGGAGCTGCGGGCGCGGCGGCTCGTCGCCATCGTGCGCGGCACGGACGCGGAGGCGTCGTTCCGTACGGTCATGGCGCTCGTCGAGTGCGGTGTGCCGCTGGTCGAGGTGTCCCTGAGCGGCTACGACGCGCTGGGGGTGCTGCGCCGGGCGCGGGCCGAGCTCGGGCCTGAGGCGTGGCTGGGCGCGGGCACGGTGCTCACGGCGGACGACGCGGCGCGCGCGGCCGACGCGGGCGCGAACCTCGTGGTGACGCCGGGGCTGGGCCCGGGTGTCGACACCGCCGTCGGCCGGGGCCTTCCGGTGCTCGCCGGGGTCCTCACGCCGACCGACGTGATCGCGGCCGGGGCGGCGGGTGCGAGCGCCCTGAAGATCTTCCCGGCGTCGGCCGTGGGCGGTCCGGCGTATCTGAAGGCGTTGCGCGGGCCGTTCCCCGACGTGCCGTTCGTGCCGGTCGGCGGCGTGGACGCGGCGGCCGCGGCGGAGTACCTGGAGCTGGGCGCGGTCGCCGTCGGCGTCGGCTCGCCGCTGGTCGGTGACGCGGCGGACGGCGGGGACCTGGGGGCGCTGCGGGCGCGGGCCGCGGAGTTCGTGGCGGTGTGCGGGTGAGCGCCCCCAGCGGTGCGGACGTCCTCACCTTCGGCGAGAGCATGGTCGCCCTGCGCGGCGACGGGCCGTTGCGGCTCGGCGGGTCGATGGCGGTGTCCGTCGCCGGGGCCGAGTCGAACGTCGCCATCGGCCTGGCCCGGCTCGGGCACACCGTGCGCTGGACGGGGGCCGTCGGCGACGACGAGGCCGGGGAGCTGGTGCTGCGCACGCTGCGGGCCGAGGGCGTGGACGTCTCCGGCGCGGCCCGGGACGCGGGCGCGCCGACGGGGCTGCTGCTCTTCGAGCCCCGGCTGCCCGAGGTGACGCGGGTGCACTACTACCGTGCCGGGTCCGCCGGTTCACGGCTCGGCCCCGACGCCGTGCAGCGGGCCTTCGACGCGGGGCCGCCGCCTCGGGTGCTGCATCTGACCGGGATCACCCCGGCCCTCGGGGCGGGGCCGCGGGCCGCCTGCGAGCGGGCGCTGCGCCTTGCCCGGCGGCACTCCGTGCGGGTCTGCCTCGACGTCAACTTCCGGTCGCGGCTGTGGAGCGACGAGGAGGCCGGGGCGGCGCTTCGGGACTGGATCCCGTACGTCGACGTGCTCGTCGCCTCCGACGACGAGCTGCCGCTGTGCCTGCCCGCCGACGGCACCCCCGGTGAACTCGCCGACCAGGCCGGGCTGTTGCTCGGACTCGGGGTGCGCGAGGTCGTCGTCAAGCTCGGCTCGCGCGGGGCCACCGCGTACACGCCGGACGGTGAACTCCACTGTCCCGCGCGGGCCGTTCGGGCCGTGGACGCCGTGGGCGCCGGGGACGCCTTCGTCGCCGGGTATCTGTCCGCGCTGCTCGACGGGGAGGGCGTGGGCGAGCGGCTGGAGCGGGGCGTCACCACGGGGGCGTTCGCCGTGGCCTCTCGGGGGGACTGGGAAGGGGCGCCCACTCGGGCGGAGTTGGGAATGCTGGGAGGCGGGGACGGGGCCGTGCTGCGCTAGCCCCGTCCGCCCTGCGCCCGGGCGTCAGCCGCAGCAGCCGCCACCGCAGCAGCCGCCTCCGCCACCGCCACCGGCCGCCGGGGCCGGGGCTTGTACCGAGGCCGTGCCTGCCACCGCCACGGTCGAGAGGAGCTTGACCGTGTCCTCGTGGCCGGAGGGGCAGGTGGCCGGGGCGGCGGATTCCGCCATGGGGCGGGTCAGCTCGAAGGTGGTGCCGCAGGGGCGGCAGCGGTACTCGTATCGGGGCATGGGGACAGGGTACGGGGGTGGGGGCGGCCCAGGTGCCCACAGCGGCGGCGGACGCGAGTCCGCCGCCTTCAGGCCGGACCGAGAAGGTCATGCAAACCTCTGACGCCCCAGGAACTCTCGGAGGATCTGTTCGCCCGCCGCGATCCCCCGCTCCGGGAGCACCGTCAGGCCCCGCGTCGTCCAGCCCGTGTCGGCGAGTTCACCGTGGGACGGGCGCCAGGAGCGGGTGGCGGCTTCGAGGAGGTCGGCGTCGAGGAGGGAGTCGCCGGCGGCGAGGACCTCGGGGGCGTCCGTGCGGCGGGCGACCTCGCGCATGGCCGCGCTCTTGGTGAGGGGCCGCGGCACGGCGTAGATCTTGCGGCCCTGGAGGGAGACGGTCCAGCCGCGCCCGGCGGCCCACTCCCCCAGTTCCTTGACCCAGCCGGACGGCAGCAGCGCGCGGTCCACGACGAGGTAGGCGAACAGGTCCTCGGCGACGCGTTCCTTGAGCAGCCAGGACGGGTCGGCGGTGCGCTGGAGGTGGGCGCGGACCTCGGCGAGGGGCGCGCACTCGGCGGCCAGACGGCGGTCGACGGCGGCCCGCCATGCCGGGTCGGACTCGCCGTCGACCAGCAGGTGCCCGCCGTTGGCGCAGATCGCGAACTCCGGTACGGGGCCGGGGAGATGGATGCGGTGGTACTGCTCGCGGGTACGGGTCGTCGTGGGTACGAAGACGGTGCGCTCCGCCAGTTCCACGAAGAGCGCGGCGGCGGCCTCCGTGACGTACGACAGGGGCTTGCCCTCGTACACCTCGACGCAGAGCAGCCGCGGGGCCTCGGCGTCGGGCATGCGCAGGCCGAGCGCGGCGGCGGAGTAGATGAGGGTGCGGTCGAGGTCGCTCGCGACGAGCGGGCGGGGGCCTACGGAGCCGGGGGCGCCGGGGGCGGGAGAGGGGTGCGGGGTGCTCATGCGCCGGCCACCGCCTTGCCGTCGGCGCCGGTCGCGCCGCGCGTGTACTTCGGGTGGATCAACCCCACGCAGGTGTAGGGGAGTTCGGCCACCTCCTCGACGGGCACGCCGCGCTGCTCGGCGAGCAGCCGGACGTGGTCGAGGTCGGCGCCCGCACCCTGGCGGGCGAGGATCTTCCACGGGACGCGGCGCAGCAGCACCCGGGTGGTCTCGCCGACGCCGGGCTTCACGAGGTTCACGTCGTGGATGCCGTACTCCTCGCTGATGCGCTCGACGGCGGCCCAGCCCTCCCAGGTGGGCGCCCGGTCCGCGGCCAGCAGCTCCTTGACCTGGACGTCCACGGCGTCGGCCACCTCGTCGAAGCGGGCGGAGATCGCGTCGACGAAGTCGCCGGAGACGTCGGCGTCCGCGAGGTCGCGGTAGAACTTCGCGCCGTGGAAGTCGTCGGGGCCGACCAGATCGGCGCGGAGCACCGTACGCGATATCAGCCCGGACACCGTGGAGTTGAGGCACGCGGACGGGATGAGGAAGTCCTCGCGGGTGCCGTAGGTGCGCACGCAGGAGCCGGGGTCGGCGAGCACCGCCACCGCCGGGTCGAAGCCGTGGGCTCCGCCCGCAGCCTCGAACTCCTCGATCGCGGCGACAAGTTCACGGGTGATCGCGCCCTTGCCGGTCCAGCCGTCGACGAAGACGACGTCGGCCGGGTCGTGGTGGGCGGCGAGCCAGCGCAGCGCGTTGGCGTCGATGCCTCGGCCGCGCACGATGGACACGGCGTAGTGCGGCAGGTCGAGGCCGCGCCGGTGCTGCGCCCAGCGGCGCATCAGGACGCCGACGGGGGTGCCCGCGCGGGCCAGGGACACAAGGACCGGACGGCCGGTGCCGTCGCGGGACGCGCGTTCGGCGAGGACGGTCTCGGTGACCGTGCCGACGGCCTGCGCGATGCGGGCCGCCGAGGCGTCGAGCGCGGCCCGGAACAGCTCCTGGTAGCGCGGGCTCGGCTGGTACTCCACCGGCAGCGACTCGGCGTAGTGCGCGCCGCCGCTCTGGATGGCCTCCTCGCGCTCCTCGGTCGGCGCTTCGAGCGTGACGTCCGACAGGTCCTGAAGGAGCCAGCCGACGTCGTCGGGCGCGTAGGAGGAGAAGGCGGGGCCTCGGAGGGGGTCGGGCAGCACGGAGGAGGGCCTTTCGGGGGTGGTGGGGGTGGTGCGGGCGTCGGCGTCCGCGAGGTCCGGGGCGTGCGAAGGGTCGTACGGGGGGACGGACGACGGCACGTACGAGGGGACGACCGCGAGCAGCACCTGCCCGGTGTGCGCGGACAGCTGGGCCAGCAGGCCGTCGGCCGCGTGCAGCCGCTCCGTGTCCGCGGCCGAGTCCACGACCGCGACGATCGCGTCGAAGCCGCCGCCCGCCACGTTGTACGCGTAGCGCGGGCCCGGACCGTCGGCCGGGTCGTCGTGCGCCGGGAAGACGAGGCGGGTGCGGATGGCGTAGCCGGGGTCGTCGACGGCGAGGACGGGTGAGCGGGTGGTCGTGGAGTAGCGGACCTCCACGCCATCACCGCCACCACCGGCAGCCGGGACGCCGCCACTACCGACAGCCAGAGCGCCGCCACCACCGACAGCCAGGGCGCCACCTCCGCGGACACCTGCCGCGCCATCGGCACCACCGGCACCACCGGCACCACCGGCACCAAGGCCCCGGCCCACCCTCCGCTCCAACGCCACACCCAGCGCCAGCGGCGCGTACATCAGCTCCTCGAAGCCGAGCACGAGCACCCGGCGGGCCGCGTCCGGCAGCGCGGCCGCGACCCGCTCCGCCATGTCCGGCAGCGCCGCGTCCAGGCGCGCCCGGTGCGCGGCCGTGAAGCCGTGCCGGCCGCCGTCGGGCACCCCCGCGGGCCAGCCGAGGTCGACGCGGGTGACGGGCGCCCGCCCCCCGCCCGGCGCGGGCACCGGCGCCGGTGCCTCCGTCTCGTGCCGGGCGACCAGCGCCTGCCCCTTCGCCAGGACGTCGGCGGGCAGCCGCACCGTGCCGGAGGCGAGCGCGATCAGGTCGACGCGGGCGCCGAGGTCGCGCGCGAAGGCGTCGAGGCGGGCACGGTCGTCGGGGCCGCGCATGTCGACCAGGGCGACGATGACGTACCGCTCGCGCGGGAAGCTCTCGTGCAGGTCGCGGATGGTGTTCAGGACGGTGTTGCCGGTGGAGAACTCGTCGTCGACGAGGACGAGGGCGCCGTCGCCCGCGAGCAGCCGGGGGTCCTCGGGGAGCAGCAGGTGGGAGGTGGCGTGGGAGTGGGACTCCTCGAAGCCGCCCGCGCGCTCGACGCCGGGGACGGGGCGGCGGGTGGAGTGCAGGTAGGGGGCGAGGGCGAGGCCGTCGGCGACGCTGTGGCCGAGGCCGGTCGCGGTCTCCGCGTAGCCGAGGACGACGGCGCGGGCGGCCTCGTCCGGGCCGAGCAGCTCGCGGACGCGCACGCCGAGGTCGTACCCGGAGCGCCAGATCACCGACGGGTGCTGCGGCACGTGCTTGCCGAGGACGTTCGAGACGAGCAGGTGCGCCCGCTTGGGGTTGCGGCGCAGGGCGAGCCCGAGCAGTTCCTTGAGCGGCCCCGGCCCGGCGGCACCCTCCGCGCCGGCGCCCCCGGCCTCGGTGCCCCCGCCCTCGGGGCCCCCACCCTCGGGACCCCCGTCCTCGACCAGCTCGACCCCGAGCCGCTCGGCGACCCACTCACCCGACCACACCACGTCTTCTGTCTTCCTTACGTCCGTCACGAGGGCAACCCCGCACTGAGCAGCTCCACGAAGCCGACGTCCTCGCGGGCGACGCCGAAGACCTCGGCGCGCCGCAGGGTCCGCTCCGCCCAGGCGCGGTGCGGCTTCACCTCGTTCATCTTGTTCGTGTACGCGGACCGCATGACGCCGCCGCCGTCCCGCTCCGGGCGCAGGATGTCCTGCGCGTCGCTGAACTCCTCGTGGCTGACGACCGAGAGGGCGTGCACGGGCAGGACGTGCGAGGGGTGGATGCAGGTCTTGCCGAGCAGACCGTTGGCCCGGTCCAGCTCGATCTCGCGCAGCAGGCCGTCCAGGTCGTGCTCGATCAGGGCCTGGCGCAGCTCCTCGGCGCGGACCTGGAGGAAGGGGCTCTGGCGCAGCTGCGGCTTGAACATCCGCTCCTGGACGCGGAAGTACTCCCAGACGGGCCCGGTGACGGTGAAGCCCGTGCCGTCGGCCCGGCCGAGGTGGTTGACCACGTCGGCGATGACGGACGCGACGATCTGGACGTCGTACGCCGTCATGTGCGGGGGTCTGCGCAGGGCGTACGCGGAGCAGAAGTCGGTGACGCCGAGGCGCAGCGCGAGCACCCGCTCGCGGTACTTGTCGACGGTGCGGGCGATGCCCGCGAGGACCTCGGGGCGGCTCTCCAGATACAGCAGCTGGGGCGATTCGAGGACCGGCATCGCGAAAAGGCGGCGCCCGGTGGCGGCCTCGGCGGCCGAGAGGGACTCCAGGAACGGGACGCCGCGCTCCTCGGTGAATTTCGGCAGTACGAATCCGGACAGCAGACGGATCGCGGGGCCGAGCCTGCGGGCCAGGTCAGGGATCTGCCCGGGAGTGCGGACCCGGATGAAGAGGAGAGGAGGCTCGACGTCCGGACGCCCGGCGAGGTCCACGAAATGCCGGATCAGATTCTCCTCGGCGGCCACGACGTCCGCGTCGCCGATGGAGTCCTCCAGGCAGATGACCATCGAGATCACGCCACGGCTGGCCTGCTTGAGGATGTCGTCCGCGAGCCGCGGCCGGGTGGCCGGGCTGTACAGCGTGGCGCCGAGCGCCACCGCGAGCAGCTGTGGCGGGGAGTCCGCGGTGAAGGCACACGGCTCCCTGTGGAAGAGGCGCTTTCGCACCTCTGGGGCTATGTGCCCGAAATGACGCATGGGGTTCCCCTGGAATTCTCCTGATATCGCCCGTATCGCCGACGCGATCCGAAGTGATGTGGCCGGTAATAGTACGTAGGGGCGGGTGTCGGAGGTTCCCTCCGGCCATGAAATTCAGGTAACCCGGCCATGTCGCACACGAGTGCCCCACACCGGCACAGGCAGGTGTCATAGGCCACAAGACGGGCAGGACACGGGCAGGACCGTGCCGGGACGGGCAGGTGTCCGAAAGCGTACGCCCGGGCGCGGGCCGGCCAGCCGGGCGGGGACACGGCGGGCCGGAGGCCGGGGCCCCGCGTTGTCCGGCGCCGGACCAGGAAGGCAGGATGACCGCATGACGCACGCGATGTCGAAGGGGTCGAACGTCCCGCTCGAAGCCACCGCCGTCCGCGCCGTGCTGCGCTGGACGCCGCGCCAGGGCACCCCCGACGTCGACGCGTCGGCGCTGCTGCTCGGCATCGACGGCCGGGTGCGCTCGGACGAGGACTTCGTCTTCTACAACCAGCCGCGCCACCCCTCGGGCAAGGTCTGGCGCCTGGGCAAGAAGCGGGTCGCCGAGGGCCTGACGGACACCGTCCAGACCGATCTCGCGGGCCTGGACCCGGCGGTCGGCCGGGTGCTGCTCGTCGCGTCCGCCGACGACGTGCCCTTCGAGCACGTCCGCGCCCTGCGGATCCTGCTGTACGACGCCTCCCCGGCCGCGTCCGACGCCGAGCCCCTCGCGTACTTCGACATCACCCCGCAGACCGGCGCCGAGACCGCGCTGATCTGCGGGGAGCTGTACCGCCGCGGCGAGGGCTGGAAGTTCCGCGCGCTCGGCGAGGGCTACTCCAACGGCCTGGTGGGCCTCGCCACCGACTTCGGCATCTCCGTGGACGAGTCGGAGGCCGTGCCGGAGCCGTCACCCGACGCGTCCGCGCCGCAGACGCAGCGCCTGGGGACGACGGGTCCCGCCCCGGTGCCCCCGGCGCACACCCTGCCGCCCGCCGAGCCCTCGGTCCCGTACCCGGCCGCCGCGCCCCCGGCGCCCCAGCCCGCGTACGGCTACCCGCCGGAGCCGCCGCGCTACCCCGCGCCCCAGCCGTCCTACGGCTACCCGCAGCCCGCGCCCACCCAGCCCCCCGTACCGGCGTACGGCTACCCGCATCCGGTCGCGCCCGCGCCGGTGCCCGACCCGAACTTCCGGCTGCCGCCGCAGGGGCCGCAGTTCCTGTCCCGCTGAGCCGCCCGGCGCCCGTCCCCCGGGGCGGCTCCCGCGGGACGGCTCAGGTGCCGCCCACCTTGGTCTTGTAGCCGCGGCCCCACTGCAGCCCCCAGCCGTACAGCCGGTCCAGCTCGGCCTGGAAGCCGTACACGTACCGCACCTCGCGGCGCACGATCAGCTCGTCCTTGATGTTCTCGATCGTGAGCACCGCGCAGGAGCGGGCCTGCGGGGCACGCTCCTCCAGGTCGATCTCCACGCGCGGGCCGTTGCTCGGGTAGAGCGTCACCTTGGCGTGGGTGCGGTCGAAGGCGGGCGTCTGGTCGTAGATGTAGACGAAGACCAGCAGGCGCTTGATCGACTCGCGGTGGTCGAGGTTGACGTAGAGGGTCTCGCCGGAGCCCGAGCCGAAGCGGTCGTCGCCGCTGCCCTTCACGTACGGCGGGGAGTTGAGGCTCCCGAAGAAGTTGCCGAGGGGCTGCACCACGCCCTTGCTGCCGTCCGTCAGCTCGTACAGGCAGCCCAGGTCGAGGTCCACGTTGACCATGCTCTGGGTGTGCGCCTGCACCGGCTCCGGCTGGAACATCTTCAGCGGGTGCCGCAGCAGACTGCCGCCGCCGCGCTTCTTGCCGACGAGGTCGGACGTGCGCATCTGCCAGGTCAGGGTGACGCGCAGATTGCCCGTGGCGGCGCCCTGTTTGGTCAGTGAGACCGTCGGATGCCGTTTGGTCAGTTCGATGGAGTTGGTCGCGGCGCTGCCCGATGCGAAGTCCATCGAACGCCCCGGCCGCAGACCGTCCCAGAAGGACATGCCACCCCCAAGAAAGATGCCCCGCGCTGCTGTCCGTACGTCTCGGGACGGTCCCCCGGGCCACGCCTCAACTACCGCCCCGCACAAGAGCGTTCCTCACCGAGGCGGGCCCCACACGTCCGGATCCCGAAGTCGGCTCACCGTACGTCACCCCGGGTACGCCGATGGCGGCGCCCCCGGTCGGGGACGCCGCCATCGCGGTGTTCGGGGCGGCGGGACCGCTACACGCCGGACGAGACCTCTGCCTTCTCGTCCGAGCCGGAGCCCTCCTCGGCCGCGAGCCGCTTGTTGCGGCGCACGGACGACCAGAACGAGGCACCGATGAGGATCACGCCGATGGAGCCGGTGATGAGCTCGGGGATCTCGTACTGGATGGTGATGAGCAGGATCGCGGCGAGGGCGCCGATGGCGTAGTGCGCGCCGTGCTCCAGGTAGACGTAGTCGTCGAGGGTGCCCTGGCGGACCAGGTAGACGGTGAGCGACCGGACGTACATCGCGCCGATGCCGAGGCCGAGCGCCATCAGGACGATGTCGTTGGTGACCGCGAAGGCACCGATGACGCCGTCGAAGGAGAACGACGCGTCCAGGACCTCCAGGTAGAGGAACATGAAGAACGCGGCCTTGCCGGAGAGCTGGATCACGGAGACCTGCTTGCCCTTGGCCTTGGCCTCTTCCTCGGCCTCGTGCTCGCGCTCCTCCTCTTCCTCCAGCTTGTCCTCGAAGTAGCTGGAGAGTCCGCCCACGATGAGATACGTGATGAGACCCGCGACGCCCGAGATCAGGACGGTCTCAGCCTTGTCGGCGTGAGTGCCGCCGTGCTGGTGCGCGTGCTTGGCGAAGGTCATCGCGGAGACGAGCAGGACGATGAGCGCGATGCACACCGACAGCATGTCGACCTTGCCGAGCTTGGCCAGCGGGCGCTCGAGCCAGCCGAGCCACTTGATGTCCCGGTCCTCGAAGACGAAGTCGAGGAAGATCATCAGCAGGAACATGCCACCGAACGCCGCGATCGACGGGTGCGCGTCGGTGACCAGCTGCTGGTACTGGTCCTTGTCGTTGAGCGCGAGCTTGACGGCTTCGATCGGGCCCATGCTCGCGCTGACGGCGACGATCACGACCGGGAAGACGAGGCGCATGCCGAAGACGGCGATGAGGATGCCGATGGTGAGGAAGATCTTCTGCCAGAAGGCATTCATCTTCTTCAGGATTCCGGCGTTGACCACCGCGTTGTCGAAAGACAGCGAGATCTCGAGGATGGACAGGATCGCCACGATCCCGAACGCCGTCCACCCCCCAAAGAGCACCGCTGCGACCAGGCCGAGCGCAGTAACTGCGAACGACCAGCCGAAGGTTTTCAGAACCACTGGCTACCCAATCGTGTGTGTACGGGTCTCCCCCGCGCCGTCCCCGGATCCGGCTTCGCGAAGCCTTCACCGGGGGGTGCCCCCGGACTCCTCAGTCGGCTGCCGGGTGGACCGTCAGCCGTTTGGGGAACCCGGGGAGAGTCCTTTAGGAAACATTGACTCCGAAGTCTAGAGCGATGCCCCGCAGGCCGGACGCGTACCCCTGCCCGACGGCGCGGAACTTCCACTCGCCGCCGTATCGATACACCTCTCCGAAGATCATCGCGGTCTCCGTGGAGGCGTCCTCACTGAGGTCGTAGCGGGCGAGCTCCTGGCCGTCCGCCTGGTTCACCACGCGGATGAACGCGTTGCTGACCTGACCGAATGTCTGCCCCCGGTTGTCCGCATCATGGATGGAGACCGGGAAGACGATCTTGTCGCAGTGGGCCGGGACCTTGGTGAGGTCGAGGATCAGCGACTCGTCGTCGCCGTCGCCCTCGCCGGTGAGGTTGTCCCCGGTGTGCTCGACGGAGCCGTCGGGGCTCGTCAGGTTGTTGTAGAACACGAACCACTCGTCGCCCAGGACCCGGCCCGACTGGCACAGCAGCGCGCTGGCGTCCAGGTCGAACGGGGCTCCGGTGGTGGAGCGAGCGTCCCAGCCGAGGCCGACCATCACCTTCGTGAGATCGGGTGCGGCCTTGGACAGGGAGACATTGCCTCCCTTGGCGAGCGTGACGCCCATGATGCTGGTCCTCCCCGAGGTGCTGCCTGTGGCTGCCGCGTGCCCCGGCGCGAGAGCCGGGGCACGGCGGCCGTGCGATGCCGAGCACGTCCGGCGCCGCACCTGTCGTGTGCGGCGCCGGACTGCTCGGCTGGATACTGCTCGGCTCAGACGTTGACGCCGAAGTCCTGCGCGATGCCGCGCAGACCCGAGGCATACCCCTGGCCGACGGCGCGGAACTTCCACTCCGCGCCGTGGCGGTACAGCTCGCCGAAGACCATGGCCGTCTCCGTGGAGGCGTCCTCGGAGAGGTCGTAGCGGGCGAGCTCAGCGCCGCCCGCCTGGTTCACGACGCGAATGAACGCGTTGCGGACCTGGCCGAACGACTGCTGGCGGTTCTCGGCGTCGTAGATCGAGACCGGGAAGACGATCTTCTCGATGTCGGCCGGCACCGCGGAGAGGTCGACCTTGATCGCCTCGTCGTCGCCCTCGCCCTCACCGGTGGTGTTGTCACCGGTGTGCTCGACCGAGCCGTCGGGGCTCTTCAGGTTGTTGAAGAACACGAAGTTGGCGTCACTGCTGACCTTGCCCTCCGCGTTCGTCAGGATGGCGCTGGCGTCCAGGTCGAAGTCCGTGCCGGTGGTGGTACGGACGTCCCAGCCGAGGCCGACCAGAACTGCGGTCAGGCCCGGCGCCTCCTTGCTCAGCGATACGTTGCCGCCCTTGCTGAGGCTGACTCCCACGATTCCTCCCAAATAGTGTCCAGGGGCGGGGAGCCCCAGTCGTGCTTGCCATCGGATCAACGTGTGGATCCTAGTGACCGGTTCCCGGTGGCCACAGGCTTCCACACGGGTGTTCTCAGAGGTTCTGGAGCGCCTTCACGTAATCGTTCAGGTCCCGTGCGTCGGGCAGGCCGTTGACCACGGTCCAGCGCACCACGCCGTCCTTGTCGATGATGAAGGTGCCGCGCACCGCGCAGCCCTTGTCCGCGTCGAAGACGCCGTACGCCCGCGAGGTCTCGCCGTGCGGCCAGAAGTCCGACAGGAGGGGGTATTCCAGGCCCTCCTGCTCGGCGAAGACCCGCAGGGTGTGGATGGAGTCGTTGGACACGGCGAGCAGCTGGGTGTCGTCGTTGACGAACTTCGGCAGCTCGTCGCGCAGGGCGCAGAGCTCGCCCGTGCACACCCCGGTGAACGCGAACGGGTAGAAGAGCAGGACCACGTTCTTCTGTCCCCGGAAGTCCGCGAGCCGCACCGTGCGCCCGTGGTTGTCCTTGAGCACGAATTCCGGAGCCTTGACGCCGACCTCGATCGCCACGAGGAGCCACTTCCCTTCGCCTGGGCCATTGGGGTGCCCCCCAGCGTACGGGTGGCCGCCAGGCCCTCGCGGGGCGCCCCAGGGGGCTGCGCCCCCTGGACCCCCCTGATCGGCTCTCCGCGCCTCGTCCTCAATCGCCGGACGGGCTGGAAGGGTGGGTGGGGGGACAGCCCCTCCGGCGTTTGAGGAGCGGGGTCTGGGGCGGAGCCCCAGGAAGGGCGGGCGGGTGGGAAAACAAGTGAGGCCCCCGACGGACGAACCGTCGGGGGCCTCACGGGGGCTACAGAGGGCCTACGGCCAGCTACCGCTTCTTGGCAGCCGCCTTCGGCGTGAGCAGCCGCGTGCCGCTCCAGTCCTTGCCCGCGTTGATGCTCTTGGTCTGGGACAGACCCGCGGTGGTTGCGGCCTCACCGATGTCGCTGGGCTCGACGTACCCCTCCCGCCCAGTCTTCGGTGTCAGGAGGAGGATCGAACCGCCTTCCTCCATGTACGCGATGGCATCGACCAGCGCATCGGTCAGGTCCCCGTCGTCCTCTCGGAACCAGAGCACCACGGCATCAGCCACGTCGTCGTATTCCTCGTCGACGAGTTCTGTGCCGGTGGCCTGCTCGATGGCCTCGCGGAGCTCCTGATCGGCGTCGTCGTCGTAGCCGATCTCCTGGACCACCATGTCGGGCTGGAACCCCAGCCTTACGGCAAGGTTCGTCTCCGCGTGGTCCGCGGTCGCGCTCACGGATTGCCTCCTGATCTTGTTCTTGGGAATGCCTTCGGCCCCGCGCGTACGTGGGGCATTGGCCGTAGTCCACACGGGCGGGACGGATCGCGCAAGTACCCAGCCGTCAAGACCGCCGAAACGGTGACGTTCCCGACCGTGTCACCGCAACTGTGGCCGCATCCGGAAGGGGCCGGACGGCTCCTCGGAGCCGTTGGGCGGGATGGGCGTATCGTTGCGATTTGGTCGAGCCTACCCCAGGGACGGCGGCCGTCGTCCCGGTTACCTGGAGGTAGAGATGACGTGGACCGCGCCGGGGTAGACGATGGTGAGCGTCGTACGTATGAGCCCAGAGAGTCCAGAGCAGAGCCCGGCCAGGGCCGGAGCAGAGACCAAGTCCGAGCACGAACCGAAACGCGCTCACCGCGCGACAACACAGCGAAGGAACAGCGTGGCTTCCGGATCCGATCGCAACCCGATCATCATTGGCGGCCTTCCCAGCCAGGTCCCGGATTTCGATCCAGAAGAGACCCAGGAATGGCTCGACTCCCTTGACGCCGCCGTCGACGAGCGCGGCCGTGAGCGGGCCCGCTATCTGATGCTCCGCCTGATCGAGCGCGCCCGCGAGAAGCGCGTCGCCGTGCCCGAGATGCGCAGCACGGACTACGTCAACACGATCGCCACCAAGGACGAGCCGTTCTTCCCCGGGAACGAGGAGATCGAGCGCAAGGTCCTGAACGCGACCCGCTGGAACGCGGCCGTGATGGTGTCCCGCGCCCAGCGCCCCGGCATCGGGGTCGGCGGTCACATCGCCACCTTCGCCTCCTCGGCGTCGCTGTACGACGTGGGGTTCAACCACTTCTTCCGCGGCAAGGACGAGGGCGACGGCGGCGACCAGATCTTCTTCCAGGGGCACGCCTCCCCCGGTATCTATGCCCGCGCCTTCCTCCTCGACCGGCTCTCCGAGCAGCAGCTCGACGCGTTCCGGCAGGAGAAGTCGAAGGCGCCGTACGGCCTTTCGTCGTATCCGCACCCCCGGCTGATGCCGGACTTCTGGGAGTTCCCGACGGTCTCCATGGGCCTCGGCCCGCTGGGCGCGATCTTCCAGGCGCGGATGAACCGCTACATGGCGGCGCGCGACATCGCCGACACCTCCAAGTCGCACGTCTGGGCGTTCCTCGGCGACGGTGAGATGGACGAGCCCGAATCGCTCGGGCAGTTGTCCATCGCCGCCCGTGAGGGGCTCGACAACCTCACCTTCGTCGTCAACTGCAATCTGCAGCGCCTGGACGGCCCGGTGCGTGGCAACGGCAAGATCATCCAGGAGCTGGAGTCGCAGTTCCGCGGCGCCGGATGGAACGTCATCAAGCTGGTGTGGGACCGCAGTTGGGACCCGCTGCTCGCGCAGGACCGGGACGGCATCCTGGTCAACAAGCTGAACACCACGCCCGACGGCCAGTTCCAGACGTACGCCACCGAGACCGGTGCCTACATCCGCGACCACTTCTTCGGCGACGACCAGCGGCTGCGGGCCATGGTCGAGGGCATGACCGACGACCAGATCCTGCACCTGGGCCGCGGCGGTCACGACCACAAGAAGATCTTCGCGGCGTTCGCGGCGGCCAAGGCCCACAAGGGCCAGCCGACGGTGATCCTGGCCCAGACCGTCAAGGGCTGGACGCTCGGCCCGAACTTCGAGGGCCGCAACGCGACCCACCAGATGAAGAAGCTGACGGTCGACGACCTCAAGGGCTTCCGCGACCGGCTGCACCTGCCGATCACGGACAAGCAGCTGGAGGACGGCGCGCCGCCGTACTACCACCCGGGGCGGAACTCGGAAGAGATCCAGTACATGCACGACCGCCGCAAGGGCCTCGGCGGCTATGTCCCGACCCGTGTGGTGCGCTCCGAGCCTCTGCGCCTGCCCGAGGACAAGACGTACGCATCCGTGAAGAAGGGTTCCGGGCAGCAGTCCATCGCCACCACCATGGCGTTTGTGCGGCTCTTGAAGGACCTCATGCGGGACAAGGAGATCGGCAAGCGTTTCGTGCTGATCGCGCCCGATGAGTACCGCACCTTCGGCATGGACTCCTTCTTCCCGAGTGCGAAGATCTACAACCCGCTCGGCCAGCAGTACGAGGCCGTGGACCGGGATCTGCTGCTCGCCTACAAGGAGTCCCCGACCGGGCAGATGCTGCACGACGGCATCTCCGAGGCGGGCTGCACGGCGTCCCTGATCGCCGCGGGCTCGGCCTACGCCACCCACGGCGAACCGCTGATCCCCGTGTACGTCTTCTACTCGATGTTCGGGTTCCAGCGCACCGGCGACCAGTTCTGGCAGATGGCCGACCAGCTCGCACGCGGATTCGTCCTGGGCGCGACCGCAGGACGTACGACCCTGACCGGTGAGGGCCTTCAGCACGCGGACGGGCACTCGCAGCTGCTCGCCTCGACCAACCCGGGCTGCGTCGCCTACGACCCGGCCTTCGGCTTCGAGATCGCGCACATCGTCCAGGACGGCCTGCGCCGGATGTACGGCTCGTCGGCGGACCACCCGCACGGCGAGGACGTCTTCTACTACCTGACGGTCTACAACGAGCCGATCCAGCACCCGGCCGAGCCCGAGGACGTGGACGTCGAGGGCATCCTCAAGGGCATCCACCGCTTCAAGGCGGGCGAGCAGGGGGCGATCCCGGCGCAGATCCTCGCCTCCGGCGTCGCGGTGCCGTGGGCCGTCGAGGCCCAGCGGATCCTCGCCGCCGAGTGGAACGTCAGGGCGGACGTCTGGTCGGCGACCTCCTGGAACGAGCTGCGCCGTGAGGCCGTCGAGGCGGAGCGGCACAATCTGCTGCACCCCGAGGAGGAGCAGCGCGTCCCCTATGTGACGCGGAAGCTCACCGGCGCCGAGGGGCCGTTCGTGGCCGTCTCCGACTGGATGCGGTCCGTGCCCGACCAGATCTCGCGCTGGGTGCCGGGCACCTACCAGTCGCTCGGCGCGGACGGCTTCGGCTTCGCGGACACGCGCGGTGCCGCCCGCCGCTTCTTCCACATCGACGCCCAGTCGATCGTGGTCGGCGTGCTCACCGAGCTGGCCCGTGAGGGCAAGGTCGACCGCTCCGTCCTGAAGCAGGCGATCGACCGCTATCAGCTCCTGGACGTCGCGGCGGCCGACCCGGGCGCCGCCGGGGGCGACGCCTGACGGCCGGCACAACCGGCACGACTGGTACATAAACACCTCATCAGTGCGAAGGGCGGTGGGCACCGGGCCCGCCGCCCTTCGGGCTTTCTACGATGCGGTCATGAAGGAACAGTCGGCACAGGTCCGTTGGGAGCGCCGGACGCAGCGTCCGCTGCTCGCGCTCGCCGTGGCCTTCGCGGTCGCCTACGCCGTGCCCATAGTCAGGCCCGAGGCGGGTGAGTCCGTGACGAGCGCGTGCACCGCGGTGGAGTGGTCCGTGTGGGGCGCGTTCGCCGTCGACTACCTGGTGCGGCTCGCGCTGGCCGAGCGCCGTGCCCGGTTCGTGCGCACGCACTGGCTCGACCTGTGTGCGGTGATCCTGCCGATGATCCAGCCGCTGCGGCTGCTGCGGCTCGTCTCCACCCTCCTGCTGGTCGGACGGCGGGCCCGGATGGCGTCGCAGATCAAGCTGACGACGTATGTCGTGGGCGCCGTGGTCGGTCTTCTGATGTTCGGCTCGCTGGCCGTGCTCTCGGTGGAGCGGGAGTCGCCGGACGGCAACATCAAGACGCTGGGCGACGCCGTGTGGTGGTCCTTCACCACGATGACCACCGTGGGCTACGGCGACCACGCGCCGACGACCGGGCTCGGCCGGGTGCTCGCGGTCGGCCTGATGCTGTCGGGCATCGCGCTGCTCGGTGTCGTCACCGCCAACATCGCGGCGTGGTTCATCGCCCGGTTCGAGAAGGACGACGCCGAGGAGCGCCGTCAGACCGCCGCGATCGAGGCCCTGACCGCGGAGGTCATCGCCCTGCGCGCGCAGGTCAGCACCCTGACCGGGGTGTCCGCGAAGACCACCGTGCCCCGCCAGGCCGCGGCCGACGGCTCCGTCGGCGAGGCGGGACCGCCGCTCAGCTCTCCCAGATCTTGAACGCCCGCACCTTGTAGGGCGACTCCGGGGCCCAGGTGCCGTTGCCCGGATAGGTGTTGAACTCCCCCGTCTCGGCGCACTCCGCCGACTGGTACGTCGTGACGGGCCGGCCGGTGCGGTTGGCGATGGCCTGCGCGCTGCCCCCCTCCGGCAGCGCGACACAGCTCTCGATGTCCGTACCGGCCAGCTCGTACGTGTGCCGCTGGCCCTTGAAGCCCGCCTTCTCCCAGAGGCAGAGCTCCCCGGGGCCGCAGCCGCCGAGCCGTGGTGGCCCGGCGGCCCCGGCGTGTGCGGGCGTCAGGACCACGGCGGCCAGGGCGGCCGTGGTCAGCGCCAGGACGGCCGTGGCTCCGGCCGCGGCGGCGGGCAGGGTGGTTCGCGTGGTCGTACGCATGTGCTTCAACCCCCGTGTCGTATCGCTCACTTGTCGCCACTCTCGACCGTGGGACACGGGGCCGGAAAGGGGTTTCCGTACCGCTCACCCTGATAGGCGAAAGCCCCCGGAGCCGCCCCGGACGCCCTTCCCCGAGGCGGCTTTCCTGGGCCTCGGGGTTGCCCTTAGGGACCCGCCCCGCGTCCCTAGATGTGCGCGGCCCCGGCGCCCGCCTCCGCGTTCGCCCCGCGCTTCGTCAGGGTGGCCACCACCGCCGCGATCACGCCGACGACTCCGGCGACCGTGAAGGCCACGCCCATGCCCGACATGAACGTGTCGTGCACGACGTCCGTGATGGTGCCGAGTACGCCCTCGTCCACGCCGGGGGCCTGGCCGACCTTCTCCGGCACGGACCCGGTCGCGGCCGCCTTGTCGAGGCCGGGTGGCGGGCCACCGGGCAGCCCGGCGTCCTGCCAGTTGCCCTTGAGGTCGGAGTCGACGGTGTTGGACATCACGGCGCCGAGCACCGCGGTGCCGAGGCTGCCGCCGACCTGCATGCCGGCCTGCTGGAGGCCGCCCGCGACGCCGGAGAGCTCCAACGGGGCGTTGCCCACGATGACTTCGGTGGCGCCGACCATGACGGGGGCGAGGCCGAGGCCGAGGAGCGCGAACCAGAGGGACATCGGCAGCGTGCCGGTGCCCGTCGTCATCGTGGTCATGCCGAACATCGCGACCGCGGTGCACACCATGCCGCCCACCAGCGGCACGCGTGGCCCGAACCGGGTGATCAGCGCTCCGGCGAGCGGCGAGGAGACGATCATCATGGCCGTCAGCGGCAGCAGGTGCAGTCCGCTGTCGACGGGGCTCATGCCGTGCACGTTCTGCAGGTAGAAGGTGACGAAGAACAGGCCGCCCATGAAGGCGAAGGCCATCAGGACCATGAGGGCGGTGCCCGCGGACAGCGGCACCGAGCGGAACAGGCCGAGCGGGATCAGCGGCTCCGCGACCCGGTTCTCCCACCAGGCGAACAGCGCGAAGCACACGACGGAGGCGCCGAGGAACGCCCAGGTCTTCCCGCTGCCCCAGCCCCACGGGTCGCCCGCCTTGATGAGCGCCCAGATCAGGGCGAACATCGCGGCCGAGAGCAGCACGATGCCGGGGATGTCGAAGGAGCGCGGCGCGTTCTGTGCCCGGTGGTCCTTGAGGATCAGCACGCCGAGCACCAGCGCGAGCACGCCGACGGGCACGTTGATGAAGAACACGGACTGCCAGTTGACGTGTTCGACCAGGACGCCGCCGATGATGGGGCCGCCCGCGGTGGAGGCGCCGATGACCATGCCCCAGATGCCGATGGCCATGTTGAGCTGCGCGGCCGGGAACGTGGCCCGCAGCAGGCCGAGCGCGGCCGGCATCAGGAGCGCGCCGAACAGCCCTTGGAGCACGCGGAAGGCGATGACCAGGGAGACGCTGCCGGACACGCCGATGGCCCCGGAGGCGAGGGCGAAGCCGACCACGCCGATGAGGAAGGTCTGGCGGTGGCCGAAGCGGTCGCCGAGCTTTCCGGCGGTGATGAGGGCGACGGCGAGCGCGAGGAGATAGCCGTTGGTGATCCATTGGACGTCCGCGAGGGAGGCGCCGAGGTCCTTGGTGATCGCGGGGTTGGCGACGGCGACGATCGTGCCGTCCAGGGCGACCATCATCACGCCGATCGCGACGGAGAACAGCGTGAGCCACGGATGGCCGCGCAGGCCGCGCGGGGCGTCAAGTCCGCTGCCGGGAGCGGTGGTCGGGACGGGATCCGGTGTCTCGTCCGCCTTGTCGACGGTGGTCTGACTGGTCATGCGCCGAGGTTAATGTCAGCCACTGACAGTTGACAGCGCATGGCATAAGTCGGTCGCTGTCATTTAGCTCACAGGCACACCCTCGCAGGTATGGTGAGCTGGCCAAACGGGCGGAAACAGCGGGAGAGACGGGGTGCGGGCGTGACCGGTCCGGGCTTGCGCGAACGCAAGAAGCAGCGCACGCGTGACGCCCTGCTGCGCGCGGCGCTCGAACTGTTCACCACCAAGGGGTACGAGGAGACGACGGTCGACGAGATCGTCGAGGCCGTCGAGGTCTCCCAGCGCACCTTCTTCCGGCACTTCGCGGGCAAGCAGGAGGCCGCCTTCGCCATGCAGGGGATGGTGGAGGCGCGGTTCGTGCGGGCGCTGCGCGAACGCCCCGCCGACGAGGCCCCGTTCGCGGCGCTGCGCGGGGCGGTGCTCGGCTCCTGGGACGCGGTGGGCGAGTCCATCGAGGCCGTCGTGCCGGTCGAACTCCACATGCGCACCTACCGGATGATCGAGTCGACCCCCGCACTCCTCGCCGTCCATCTGCGCCGCTCCATCGAGGTGGAGGAGCAGGTGGCACAGCTGATCGCCGAACGCGAGGGCATCGACCTCGCCGTGGATCCGCGCCCGCGGGTGGCGGTCGCCGCGTTCAGCGGCGTCATGCGGGTCACCGGGCGGCTGTGGGGCGCGGGCGAGGACATCAGCGTCGACTCGATCCGCGCGATCACGGAGTCCTACCTGGACCACCTCGGCCCCGCGCTCTCCGCGGACTGGCGCACGGGCTGACGCACCCCGACGCCGAACGCGCCGAACACCCCGACGGGTGATTTCCCCACCGGCGCACCCACGTTGAGTGACCACGGCGCACTCCGCGTCACCGCGCGCCACGCATGCGCCTCGTACGCACCCTGCGCACAGAGCGTGACGAACACGCAAGAGAAGTGTCCGCTTCACCACAATTACCCCTCCAGAAACGTGATCTGCCTCACCCGGTGCACGGGAGGCTTCACGCTTCTCCTAGGGTGTCCCGCAGTGACTTCCTTCGACTCATCCCCCCAACTCGGCGTCTGGCGCGCACTGCTCGCGCTCACCGTGGTGTTCGTCATGCTCGCGACCACCGGCTGGACCGCGGTGCGCCAGAACAGAGGCGCGGGCTCACCGCTCGAAGCCACCCTGGCCGCCTGGGACCGTGGGCGCATCGACGGGCGCGACCTGCCCGACTCCGGCGCCCCCGCGGCCCGGATCGCGCAGTTCTTCGCCTCGCTCACCGCCCACCAGCGCACGCGCCTCGCCGCCCGCTACCCCCTCGCGGTCGGCAACCTGAACGGCGCCCCCGTGCAACTGCGTTACCGCGCGAACCGCGTCGCCCTGCAACAGGCACGCGCGATCGAGAAGAAGCGCGTCCACGACGACCGCCTCTCGCCCGTGGGCAAGCAGGAGGCGGAGCGCAGGATGAAGCGGTTCGGCGTGATGATGCGCCCCGAACGCCAGGTCCTCGCCTTCGACCCGATGGGGTCGGGGCGCATGGCCGAGGTCTATGGAGACCTCGACCGGGCCGGACGGGTGTCGGTCGTGGTGCCCGGAGTCGACACGAACGTCCTCACCTTCGAGCGCACCCAGCGCAAGTACGCGGCGCCCGTCGGCATGGCGCAGTCGCTGTACCGCGCGGAGCGCGCGGTCGACCCCCGCGCGCGTACCGCCGTGATCGCCTGGGCCGACTACACCGCGCCCGTCGGCCTCGGCGTGGACGCGGCCACCTCGATGCGCGCCAACGACGGGGCGGTCCGCCTCGACTCCCTGGTGAGCGCGCTGCCCGGCCGGGCCGCGGTGGCGCTGTACTGCCACAGCTACGGCTCCGTGGTGTGCGGGGTCGCGGCCGACCGGCTGCCGTCGCGGGTCACCGACATCGCGGTCGCGGGCAGCCCCGGCATGCGCGCCGACAGCGCCACGGGCCTCGGCAGCCGCGCGCGGATCTGGGCCGCACGGGACAGCGACGACTGGATCCAGGATGTGCCGCACATGGAAGTCGGCGGGCTCGGCCACGGCGCCGACCCCGTCTCCGCGGGCTTCGGCGCGCGCGTGGTGTCCGCCGACCGCGCCCGGGGCCACACGGGCTACTTCGAGCCGGGCACGGACAGCCTGCGCAACTTCGCCCAGATCGGGGTCGGCGCGTACGACAAGGTGCGCTGCGCCCATAAGTCCGTGGCCTGCCGGGAAGGTATGTCCGGTACGACAGCGGCCTGACGCGCGTAGAAATCGACGAAACAGCGGCCCGCCGCAGGAGAGACGGAGAAGCGCGTGCCGCATACGATGAGCCGCATGGGTGATGTACTGGCCGGATTTCACGCCGCCTGGGAGTTCGAGTCCGACTCCGTGCTCATCCGCTTCGAACGGGGGATCCGTACGCCGAAGCTGTTCCAGGCTCTCGGTGAGCGCCGCATCCCTCATGAGGCGATCGCGGGGGTCACGCTCACACCGGGCAAACGCGGGACGACCGTCCTGCATGCCGTCCCGAGACCGGGCGCCGATCCGCTCATGGAGGCGGCGGCAGGACAGCTCAAGGACGGCTCCGATCCTTACCGCCTGGTGCTCCCGGCAGAGCGCGAGACGCTCGCCGAGTACTACGCGGACGAACTGCGCGCCGCCCTCCCGGCGGACGACCCGGGCCCGGCGGACCGCCATCTGGTGGCCGTGCCCGAGGCGCCGCTGCAGTTCAAGGCGTACGACGGGAAGGCGTCCTTCGACGGCAAGACGGTGGCCTTCCGCTGGTTCTGGACGGGGGCCTCGTCGGCGAAGTGGAAGGCCGGTGACCAGAGTTTCCTGGTCACCGACCTGAGCGGGGTCGAGTGGCGTTCGCCGGAGGTCTTCGAGGGCCATCTGCGGCTGCTGCGCCGTGACGCGCAGCCCGCCCAGCCCGCACAGGCCGACCAGGATCCGGCGGCCGTCGTGTTCGGCCTCGGCTACGGCCCCGTGCACGAGTCGCTGCCGTTCGCCGCGGCTGTCCTCGCGGCCGTGCGGGCGTCGGGGCCCACGCCCGCCGTGATTCCCGCCGCCGCGCCGGCTGTTCGGCGTGACCCCGCCGACATCGCCGAGCGGATCCGGCACCTCGGGGAGCTGCACCAGGCGGGGCTGCTCACCGACGACGAGTTCACGGCGAAGAAGGCGGAGCTGCTCGCCGAGCTTTAGCTGGCCCCTGGGCCTTGGGGGGACTGCGCCGCAGGGGGCTCGTGCATGGGCCGTTCTGCGGCTGCGGGTGCGTTGTGGCTGGGCGCGCAGTTCCCCGCGCCCCTTACGGGGCGCCTCCTGCGGGTGCCCCGTTACTCTCGGCCCGCCGAGGAGAAGGACATGTCCGCGTAGCGGTCGCCGGACACCCGGGCCGCGATCGGGTCCAGGAGGGCCAGTTCGGCGGGGGTCAGGGTGATGCGGGTGGACGCCGTGTTCTCCTCCAGGCGGGTGCGCTTGCGGGTGCCGGGGATGGGGACCACCGGGAGGTCGTGGAGCTCGGCCCGCTGCTGCACCCAGGCCAGGGCGATCTGGGCCGAGGTCGCGTCGTGTGCGGCGGCGACCGTGCGGAGCGGGTCCAGGAGGGCCGCGTTGGCCTCGGCGTTGGCGCCGGTGAAGCGGGGCTGCTGGCGGCGGACGTCGCCCTCGGTCAGCTCCTTGTCGGCGCTCACGAAGGACCCGGTCAGGAAGCCCCGGCCGAGCGGCGAGTACGGGACGAGGGTCACGCCGAGCTCGGCGGCGGCCGGGACCACGGCGCGCTCGATGTCGCGGCTGAACAGCGACCACTCCGACTGCAGGGCCGCGATGGGGTGCACGGCGTGCGCGGCGCGCAGCTCGTCGCCGGTGACCTCGCTGAGCCCGAGGTGCTTGACCTTGCCGGCGGCGACCAGCTCGGCCATCACGCCGACCGTCTCCTCGATCGGCACCCTCGGGTCGCGGCGGTGCATGTAGTAGAGGTCGATGGCGTCCACGCCGAGGCGCTTCAGGCTGGCGTCGACACAGGCGCGGATGTACTCCGGCGCGTTGTTGATGATCCGCTTCGTGGGGTCGGCCGGGTCGATGGACAGGGCGAACTTCGTGGCGATGACGACCTCGTCGCGGTGCGCCGCGAAGAAGGGGGCGAGGAACTCCTCGTTCTCGCCGCGCGCGTACGCGTCGGCGGTGTCGTAGAGCGTGACGCCCAGGTCGAGTGCCCGCTCCAGGGTGGCCCGGGCCTCGTCGGCGTCCGTGGGGCCGTACGCGAAGCTCATGCCCATGCAGCCGAGGCCCTGGACGCCGACCTCGGGGCCTGCCGTGCCGAGCCGGGCGGTGGTGATCTTCACTGGGTGCTGCCTCCGCTGGGATTCAGGATGGGCCGGGGGTGCTGGGACCGCTCGGCTCAGGAGTAGATGTCGATCTTGTGGTCCAGGACGGCGAGCGTGCCCTGGAGTTCCGCGATCCGGGCCCGGACGTCCCTGCGGGTGCGCTCCAGGAGTTCCCGGCGCTGCTTGAAGGTCTGGTCGCCCTCGCGCACCAGCTCCGCGTAGCGCACCATGTCGGCGACCGGCATGCCGGTCAGGCGCAGCTTGCCGACGAGGGTCAGCCAGTCCAGATCGCGGTTGCGGTAGCGGCGCTGGCCCGTGTGGGAGCGGTCGATGTGCGGCATCAGACCGATCCGCTCGTACCAGCGCAGGGTGTGCGCGGTCAGGCCGGTCACCGCCACGACCTCGCTGATCGTGTAGTGGTCCTGCCCGTCGGGCCGCGGATGGGCGGGCGGGGGCGGGCAGATCTCGGGCGCTGCCGGGTCGTGGGTGGGGGCGGGTGTGGGTGCGGGGGTGGTCTCCATCACCGTCATGGCCCCCACGCTAGAACCTTGGAGCGCACTCCAAGCAAGAGCAATTCGAAAGATCGCCGGACCCGGCCACAATCCACGGGACGGCACCGGGGTGCGCTGGCTACCGTGCGGCCCATGAATCCTGTACGACGCGCCGCGGCGGCGGACGCCGAAGAAGTCATACGCCTGCGCCAGGTCATGATCGACTCCGTGTTCACCCTGGACGGCACCCTGCCCGCCACCTCCGTCACCGACTGGCACGCCGAGTCCATCCCCACCGTGCGCGCACGCCTCGCCGACCCCGACGGGGACTTCGCCGCGTTCGTCGTCGACCACCCGGAGCGGCCCGGCGCCCTCGCCGCGCTCGCCGTGGGCACCCTGGAGTACCGCATCGGGCGCGCGGGCAACCCGCACGGCGTCGCGGGCTACATCTTCAGCGTCGCCACCGACCCCGGCATGCGCCGCCGGGGCTTCTCGCGCGCCTGCGTGGAGGCGCTGCTCGACTGGTTCCGGGAGCGGGGCGCCGGGCAGGTCGACCTCACCGCGTCGCCCGACGCCGAGCCGCTGTACGCCTCGCTCGGGTTCGTCCGCAAGCCCGACCCCTACATGCAGCTGAAACTCAACGACGCTTAGGCTCGTACGCATGCAGAGCCTGGCGTTGATCGAGAACTGGCCGGTCCCGACCGCTGCCGCCGCCGTCGTCCGCGCGGACGGCACCGTCGCCGGGACGCGCGGGCCCACCGGGCAGCGGTTCGCCCTCGCCTCCGTCACCAAGCCCCTCGCGGCGTACGCGGCGCTCGTCGCGTACGAGGAGGGGGCGGTCGAGCTGGACGAGCCCGCCGGGCCCGAGGGGTCGACCGTGCGGCACCTGCTCGCGCACACCAGCGGGCTCGCCTTCGACGAGCACCAGGTGGCGGCGGCGCCGGGGACGCGGCGGCTGTACTCCAACGCCGGGTTCGAGGTGCTCGGCGACCACATCGCCAAGGCCACCGAGATCCCCTTCGCGGACTATCTGCGCCAGGCCGTCCTGGAGCCGCTCGGGATGTCCTCGACGTTCCTGGACGGCGGGGCCTCGCCCGCGAAGGACGGGGTGTCGACCGTGGACGACCTCGTGCGGTTCGCCGCCGAGGTGCAGCAGCCCCGGCTGCTCGACCCCCGGACCGTGGCCGAGGCCATGTCCGTGACCTACCCCGGGCTCAAGGGCGTGCTACCCGGGTACGGGCACCAGAACCCCAACGACTGGGGGCTCGGGTTCGAGATCCGGGACGGGAAGTCGCCGCACTGGACGGGGAGTTCCTCGTCGCCGCGGACCTTCGGGCACTTCGGGCAGGCGGGCACGTTCCTCTGGGTCGACCCGGACGCGGGGGCCGCCTGCGTGGCCCTGACGGACCGGGCGTTCGGGCCGTGGGCCGTGGAGGTCTGGCCGACGTTCACGGACGCGGTGCTGGCCGAACTTTAGGCGCGGGCGCGCCGCGGCTGAGGTACGGAGAGTGCGTTGCCCGGCGCCGCGGGTCCGCCCTGTGCCCACCCGTTCCGCCCTCTGGGCGGCCCAGCTGCCCACAGGGCGGAGGCGGCAGAGCGCTGCCCGGCGCAGTCCTACCCCATCTCCCACACCAGCAGCTCCGCCCGCCCGTCGTACGACACCACGTCGAGCCCCGCCTCCCCCGTCAGCCTGGCCGAGTCGCCCGGGCCCAGTTCCTCGTCCGCCAGGGCCACTTCGCCGTCGACCACGTGGACGTAGACCGCGGGGGCGTCGGGGAGGGCCGTGCGTTCGCCGGGGGCGAGGCGGCGGACGTGGAGGAGGGCGGAGGCGGCGGGGACGGCGTAGGGCGTGGAGTCGGCGATGCCGCGGACGATGTCGTAGGCCGGGGGGCCGCCGGGGTCCTTGGGGGTCAGCCACATCTGGAGGAAGGCCAGCGGCTCGGGGCCCGCGTTGCGCTCGACGTGCCGGACCCCCGCGCCCGCGCTGAGGTGCTGGACGTCGCCGCGACGGACGACGGACTCGTGCCCCGTGGAGTCGCGGTGGGTCAGCTCGCCCGCGACGACCCAGGTGACGATCTCGGTGTGGCTGTGCGGATGCTCGTCGAACCCGGCGCCGGGCGCGAGGTGTTCCTCGTTGCAGGCCAGGAGCGCGCCGAAGCGGAGGTTGTCGGGCTCGTAGTAGGGCCCGAAGGAGAAGGCGTGGAAGGAGTCGATCCCCGCCATGGGGTCGCCCCCGGGATACCGCTCACCGGAACGCCGTACTTCAATCACGCCTCCACCGTAGACCCGGCCCCGCACACCGCCGTCCCGATAAGGCAGTCTTGTCCCCGTGCCCGAACCCTCAGCGAACTCAGCCCACCAGGACGCCGGAGCGGACGCCCGGCGCGGCGGCCGCGCCCACGCGCACGCCGCGACCCTGAAGCGCCTGGAGAAGTCGTCCGGCAGCCTCGCGGCGCAGGCGATCGCGCGCATGGACGAGACGCTGTCCTGGTACCGGGCCATGCCACCGGAGAACCGCTCCTGGATCGGCCTGGTGGCCCAGGCCGGCATCGCCGCGTTCACCGAGTGGTTCCGGCACCCCGACGCCCCCCAGGCGATCTCGACGGACGTCTTCGGCACCGCGCCCCGCGAGCTGACCCGGGCGATCACGCTGCGCCAGACCGTGGAGATGGTGCGGACCACCATCGAGGTCATGGAGTCGGCGATCGACGAGGTCGCCGCGCCCGGCGACGAGTCGATCCTGCGCGAGGCGCTGCTCGTCTACGCCCGCGAGATCGCCTTCGCCACCGCGCAGGTGTACGCACAGGCCGCCGAGGCACGCGGTGCCTGGGACGCGCGCCTGGAGTCGCTCGTCGTGAACGCCGTGCTCTCCGGGGAGGCCGATGAGGGTGCCGTCTCCCGTGCCGCCGCCCTTGGCTGGAACTCGCCGGACCACGTGTGCGTGGTGCTCGGTACCGCCCCTGACGGTGACAGCGAGCTCACCGTGGAAGCCATCCGGCGGGCCGCCCGGCACGCCAAGCTCCAGGTCCTCACCGGCGTGCTCGGCACCCGTCTCGTCGTCATCGCGGGCGGCAACGACAACCCGCTGGCCGTGGCGAAGGCACTGATCGGTCCGTACGCGGCCGGGCCCGTGGTGGCCGGGCCCATCGTGCCGGACCTGCTCGCCGCCACCCGCTCCGCGCAGGCGGCCGCCGCGGGCCTGAAGGCGTGCGGCGCCTGGCAGGACGCGCCGCGCCCCGTCCTCGCGGACGATCTGCTGCCGGAACGGGCGATCGCGGGCGATCCGGCGGCACGCGAACAGCTGGTGGAGGAGATCTACAGACCGCTGGAGGAGGCCGGTTCGGCGCTCCTCGAGACCCTCAGCGTCTACCTGGAACAGGCGAGTAGCCTGGAGGGCGCCGCACGGATGCTCTTTGTGCATCCCAACACCGTGCGCTACCGGCTTCGACGTGTGACTGACGTCACCGGCTGGTCCCCCTCGGACGTACGCTCGGCGTTCACTCTGCGCATCGCGCTGATCCTGGGACGTCTCGCAGACGGTGATCCCCAGGCCTGAGTCTTTGTCGGGGCCCTACAATTCCCTCAGCGGTTCTTCGTCCCTGTCCCCACGGGCGGTTCGTACTGTCCACAAGAGAGAGTGTGAGTGTGCTCGTACTCGTCGCTCCCGGCCAAGGCGCTCAGACGCCCGGCTTCCTGACTCCCTGGCTCGACCTCCCCGGTGCCGCCGACCGGCTCGCCGCCTGGTCGGACGCCATCGGGCTCGACCTCGCCCACTACGGAACGCAGGCGGACGAGGACGCGATCCGTGACACCGCGGTGGCGCAGCCGCTGCTCGTGGCCGCCGGTCTGCTCTCCGCCGCGGCACTGGGTGACATCGCGCCCGGCGCCGTCGCCGGGCACAGCGTCGGCGAGATCACGGCCGCCGCGTACACGGGTGTGCTCACCGAGGACGACGCCCTGCGGTTCGTGCGCAAGCGCGGCCTGGCCATGGCCGACGCGGCCGCCGTGACGGAGACCGGCATGGCGGCGCTGCTCGGCGGCGCCCCCGAGGTCACCCTGCCGCACCTGGAGAAGCTCGGCCTGACCCCGGCGAACGTGAACGGCGCGGGCCAGATCGTGGCCGCGGGCACCGCCGAACAGATCGCCGCGCTCGCCGAGGACAAGCCGGAGGGCGTCCGCAAGGTCGTCCCCCTGAAGGTCGCGGGCGCGTTCCACACGCACCACATGGCACCCGCGGTCGCCGCGCTCGAGGCAGCCGCCAAGGACCTGGAGATCTCCGACCCGCGCCTGACGTACCTCTCGAACCGGGACGGCAAGCCCGTCGCGAGCGGCGCCGACGTGGTCTCCCGCCTGGTCGGCCAGGTCGCCAACCCGGTCCGCTGGGACCTGTGCATGGAGACCTTCCAGGAGCTCGGCGTGACGGCGCTGATCGAGGTGTGCCCCGGCGGCACCCTGACCGGTCTCGCCAAGCGCGCGCTCAAGGGTGTCAAGACGCTCGCTGTGAAGACCCCCGAAGACCTCGACGCGGCCCGCACGCTCGTCGCCGAGCATTCCTGAGCGAGACAAGGAGCCGTAGCGCATGTCGAAGATCAAGCCCAGCCAGGGCGCCCCGTACGCGCGGATCATGGGCGTCGGCGGCTACCGGCCCACGCGGGTCGTGCCGAACGAGGTCATCCTCGAGACGATCGACTCGTCCGACGAGTGGATCCGCTCCCGCTCCGGCATCCAGACCCGCCACTGGGCCTCCGACGAGGAGACCGTGGCCGCGATGTCCGTCGAGGCGGCGGGCAAGGCGATCGCCGACGCGGGCATCACGCCCGAGCAGATCGGCGCCGTGATCGTCTCCACCGTCTCGCACTTCAAGCAGACCCCGGCCATCGCCACCGAGATCGCGGACAAGCTCGGCACGGGCAAGCCCGCCGCGTTCGACATCTCCGCGGGCTGCGCCGGCTTCGGCTACGGCCTCACCCTCGCCAAGGGCATGGTCGTCGAGGGCTCCGCCGAGTACGTCCTCGTCATCGGCGTGGAGCGGCTGAGCGACCTCACCGACCTGCACGACCGGGCCACGGCGTTCCTGTTCGGCGACGGTGCCGGCGCGGTGGTCGTGGGCCCCGCCAAGGAGCCGCGGATCGGCCCGACGGTCTGGGGGTCGGAGGGCGACAAGTCCGACACGATCAAGCAGACCGAGTCGTGGGAGGCGTACCGAGACGGCGCCCCCGACAAGTTCCCTGCCATCACGCAGGAGGGCCAGGCGGTGTTCCGCTGGGCCGTGTTCGAGATGGCGAAGGTCGCCCAGCAGGCGCTGGACGCGGCCGGAATCACCGCGGACGACCTGGACGTCTTCATTCCGCATCAGGCCAACGAGCGGATCATCGACTCGATGGTGAAGACTCTGAAACTGCCGGAGCACGTCACGGTCGCCCGTGACGTGCGCACCACCGGCAACACCTCGGCCGCCTCGATCCCGCTCGCCATGGAGCGGCTTCTGGCGACCGGTGAGGCGAAGAGCGGCGACACGGCGCTCGTCATCGGCTTCGGGGCGGGTCTCGTGTACGCCGCGACGGTCGTTACCCTCCCCTAGGCACCCGCAGCGGATCTTCGGATCCACGCGGTTGCCGCCACACCCTCTGGATACATAAGAAGGAGCGCCAACATGGCCGCCACTGAGAAGGAGATCGTCGACGGTCTCGCGGAGATCGTCAACGAGATCGCCGGCATCCCGGTCGAGGACGTCCAGCTGGACAAGTCCTTCACCGACGACCTGGACGTCGACTCGCTGTCCATGGTCGAGGTCGTCGTCGCCGCCGAAGAGCGCTTCGACGTCAAGATCCCGGACGACGACGTCAAGAACCTCAAGACGGTCGGCGACGCGACCAAGTACATCCTCGAGCACCAGGCCTGACATCAGGTCCGAGCCTGACGACCGCAGGCTCGGACCGGCCGGGGCTCATGCCAGCCGCCACCCGGTGGTGGCGCCGCCGCATCCGCATCTGAACCAAATCGTGGAGAGAGAAATCCAGTGAACTCGACCAATCGCACCGTGGTCGTCACCGGTATCGGCGCAACCACACCGCTGGGTGGCGACGCGGCATCGACCTGGGAGGGTCTGCTCGCAGGCCGTTCCGGGATCAGCCTCATCGAGGAGGACTGGGCGGCCGAGCTGCCGGTCCGCATCGCGGGCCGCATCGCCGTCGAGCCGACGGAGACCATCCCGCGCCCGCAGGCCCGCAAGCTCGACCGCTCGGCGCAGTTCGCGCTTGTCGCGGCCGACGAGGCCTGGAAGGACGCGGGCTTCACCGCGAAGGCGGGCGAGGATGCCGCCGTCGACCCCGACCGGCTCGGCGCGGTCATCGCCTCCGGCATCGGCGGTGTGACGACCCTCCTCGACCAGTACGACGTGCTGAAGGAGAAGGGCGTACGCCGCGTCTCCCCGCACACGGTTCCCATGCTGATGCCCAACTCGCCCGCGGCGAACGTCGGCATCACCCTGAACGCCCGCGCCGGGGTGCACACCCCGGTCTCGGCCTGCGCGTCCGGCGCGGAGGCCATCGGCTACGCGATCGAGATGATCCGGACCGGCCGCGCCGACGTCGTCGTCGCCGGTGGCACGGAGGCGGCCATCCACCCGCTGCCGATCGCCGCGTTCGGCAACATGATGGCGATGTCGAAGAACAACGACGACCCGCAGGGCGCGTCCCGCCCCTACGACCGCGACCGCAACGGCTTCGTGCTCGGCGAGGGCGCGGGCGTGATCGTCCTGGAGTCCGAGGAGCACGCGCGGGCCCGCGGCGCGCGGATCTACGCGGAAGCCGTCGGCCAGGGCATCTCGGCCGACGCGCACCACATCACGCAGCCCGAGCCGTCCGGCAACGGCATCGCCGCCGCGCTGCAGAACCTGGTCGACAACACCGGCCTGAAGCCCGCCGAGATCGTGCACATCAACGCGCACGCCACCTCGACCCCGCAGGGCGACGTCGGTGAGATCAAGGCGCTGCGGCAGGCGTTCGGCGACGACGTCGACCACATGGCGATCGCCTCGACGAAGTCGATGACCGGTCACCTCCTGGGCGGCGCCGGTGGCGTGGAGACCGTCGCGACGGTCCTCGCGCTGTACCACCGGGTGGCCCCGCCCACGATCAACATCGACAACCTCGACCCCGAGGTCGACGCGGACATCATCCGCGGCGAGCCGCGCCCGCTGCCCGAGGGCACGATCGCGGCGCTGAACGACTCGTTCGGCTTCGGCGGCCACAACGTCGTCCTGGCGTTCCGTACGGTGTAACCACCGTCGGCAGCAGTCACGTCGAAGGCCCACCCGGTTCAACCGGGTGG
>NZ_JBHXTE010000055.1:0-63574 GCF_042677545.1 Streptomyces sp. NPDC127108
CCCCAGGGATACGGGGCCGCCGAGCCGCGTCCGGCACGAGGTGAAGCACGATGCGGTCGACCCTATTGAGCACTCCCGCCCCTGGCCATGTCCATGGCCGCATATGTCACACGATCGCCATTCGGCCGACATGTGCGATCACGTCCCATGGACCTTTCCGATCCTTCTACGGCCCTCTTTCCGGCGGCTGTTGACGCGTGTACCTTCCGCGCCATGCCGATACGCGCGCGACGCACGCGCCTTGTGACCCTCCCGATGTGGAGAACGCTCCTGGCAGCGGCCCTCGCCGCCCTGCTGGCCACACTCCTGTCCCCGGGCGGCGCCGCGCACTCCGCGCCCCGCACCCCGGCCGCCCAGGACAGCTCGGCCACGGCCGGGAAGGCCAAGGAGAGCAGACCCGTCTACTCCTACGCGGACGCGATACGCGAGTCCGTGTGGGTCGACACCCGGATCGACGGCGACGCGGACGGAAAGACCGACCGCGTCGCCGTCGACATAGTCCGGCCCCGCGAACCCGCCGCCAAGGGCCGGAAGATACCCGTCATCATGGACGCCAGTCCGTACTACTCCTGCTGCGGACGCGGCAACGAGAGCCAGAAGAAGACGTACGACGAGAACGGCAACCCCGTCCAGTTCCCGCTCTACTACGACAACTACTTCGTGCCCCGCGGCTACGCCTTCGTCGCCGTCGACCTCGCGGGCACCAACCGCTCCTACGGCTGCGTCGACATCGGCGGCCGCTCCGACGTCCAGTCCGCCAAGGCCGTCGTCGACTGGCTGAACGGCCGCGCCCACGGCTACACCTCGCGCACCGGCGAGCAGCGGACCGACGCGCGCTGGACCAACGGCCGCACCGGCATGATCGGCAAGAGCTACGACGGCACCATCGCCAACGGCGTCGCCGCGACCGGAGTCGAGGGCCTGGAGACGATCGTGCCGATCGGCGCCATCTCCTCCTGGTACGACTACTACTTCGCCAAGGGCGCCCCGCTGTTCAACAGCGGCCCCGACGGGCTCGCCCGCGGTGTGGAGAGCCCCGAGGCCGCCGCCCGCTGCGGCCACGTCAAGCAGCGCCTGATCCAGGGCGCGCCCCGCACCGGCGACTGGACCCCGCTGTGGACCGAGCGCGACCACGTGCCGGACGCCCGCAAGGTCAGGGCCAGCGTCTTCGTCGTGCACGGCCTGCAGGACCTGAACGTGCGCACCAAGCACTTCGGCCAGTGGTGGGACGCCCTCGCCGACGCCGGTGTGCAGCGCAAGATCTGGCTGAGCCAGGCCGGACACGTCGACCCCTTCGACTTCCGGCGCGCCGACTGGGTCCGCACCCTGCACCGCTGGTTCGACCACGAACTCCTCGGCCACCGCAACGGCATCGACCGCGAGCCCATGGCCGATGTCGAACGCGCCCCCGACCGCTGGACCACCGACCGCACCTGGCCGCCGCGCGCCACGCACACCACGGCGCTGCGCCCCACCAAGGGCGGCGCGCCCGGCGTCGGCGTCCTCGGCACCCGCCCCGGCAAGGGCACCGAGACGTTCACCGACGACCGGCGCCTCAGCGAGACCGACTGGGCCGCGACGATCGACTCGTCCACGTCCGCCAAGGCCGGGTTCACCACCCGACCGCTCGCCCGTGACCTGCGGGTCTCCGGCTCCTCGCAGGTGAAGGTCACCGTCACGCCGACGACCCGCACGGCCCATCTGAGCGCCGTCCTCGTCGACCTCGGCCCCGACACCATCCGCGACTACGCCCACGACGACGAGGGCATCAACACGCTTCCCGACCGCTCCTGCTGGGGCGCGAGCACCCCCGGCGACAGCTCCTGCTTCAAGAACACCGAGGCCAGGACCGCCGACGTCGACTACACCATCTTCAGCCGCGGCTGGGCCGACCTCGGCAACCACGCCTCCGACCACCAGGGGGAGCCGCTGACGCCCGGCAAGCCGTACACCATCACTCTCGACCTGGCCGCGAGCGACCACGTCGTACCGAAGGGCCACCGGCTCGCGCTGATCGTCGGCGGCACCGACCGGAACCTCATCACGGCTCCCGCCGACACCCCGACCCTGACCGTCGACCTCGCCCGCACCGTCGCGCGGGTCCCGCTCGTGGGCGGCGCGAAGGCCCTCGCCACGACCCCGCACAGCGACATTCCGCGTGAGTCCCGGCTTGAGGGCGTCGGAAAGCCGCGCCCGATCACCCCCATCCCTGGAGGCCGCACCTCATGACACCCCGCATCCGTGCCGTGGCCCTGGCTGCGGCCTGTGCCGCCCTCGCCGCCCCTCTCCTGACGGCTCCCGCGCAGGCGGCCCCGCCGCCCACACCGCCGCGCACCGGCTTCGAGGAGAGCAACGGAGCGCGCTGGACCAGCCAGCCCGAGGAGCAGCGACTCCTCAGAACCGTCGACAAGGCCACCGACCGGGTGTCGGTGTCCCGCATCGGCACCACCAAGCAGGACCGGCCCGTCCAGCTGGTGCGGATCGGCGAGCGCCGCACTGCGAGCACCGTGCTGCTCGTGTGCAGCCAGCACGGCGACGAGCCGTCCGGCCGCGACGCCTGTCTCAGCACGATCCGCGACCTGGCGTACGCCAAGGACAAGAAGACCCGGCGCTTCCTGTCCCGCACCACCCTCCTCGTCGTGCCCACCGCCAACCCCGACGGGCGCGCCGCCGACACCCGCGGCAACTCCGACGGCGTCGACATCAACCGCGACCACATCTCCCTGGCCACCGCCGAGGGCCGCGCCATGGCCGCCGTCATCCGCGACCACAAGCCCGACGCCATCTACGACCTGCACGAGTACGGGGCCACGCCCAAGTACTACGACAAGGACCTGTTCGACCTGTGGCCGCGCAACCTCAACACGCACGGCGCGGTGCACCGGGAGGCCAAGGCGCTGTCCCTCGACTACGTCCGGCCCGCCGCCGAGGCGGACGGCTACACCACGGGCACGTACGGCATCTGGACCGATCCGGTCACCGGCGAGCCGATCAAGCAGGTCGCGGGCGACGGCCAGGAGCGCATCCTGCGCAACGCCTCCGGCCTCAAGCACGCCGCCGGACTGCTCATCGAGAGCCGCGTCGATCCTCTCACCGACGCCGAGAAGAACGACGAGGCCCTGAACAACCGGCGCCGGGTGCACTCACAACTCTCGGCACTCACCGGCTTGTTCTCGTACGCGGACGAGCACCGGTGGCGCCTGGAGGCGGCGAGCACCGCGTCCCGGCTCGCGGGCCTGCGCGACCGCGGACCCGTCTACCTGGGCGGCGCCGACAACGACCCGGCCGAGCCCGGCGAAATCATCGAGGACCCGGCGTGCGGCTACCGGCTGACGCCGCAACAGTTCGCCGACGTCAAGGACGAACTCGGCCTCCACGGCGTTACCGTGAAGCGGGACGGCGCGGGCGCTCTCGTGCCGCTGCGGCAGTCCGCGCGCGCACTCGTCCCGCTGCTCCTGGACGAACGCGCGCCGTACCACCTCGTCACCGGGCAGCCCGACACCGACTGTTGAGGCATCGGAGCGCACGTCACATGTGGTAGGGGGTAGCGGAGAAGAACCCAAGGTCGATCAACGACTCCGCGAAAGGTGCACCTGTGACCCAGGAAACAGATAAAGCGGACGGCGGAGGAGGCCCGCCGCCTGCGGCGGGCCCCTCCGTCGGCCGGTCCCCACAGACCGACCGGGTGGTCTTCGGCGTCACCGCCGGGCTCACCCTGGCCTTCGTGGTGTGGGGTGCCGTCGCCACGGACACCCTCGAAGACGTCTCGTCGGACATGCTCGAAGGCCTGATCCACAACGGTGGTTGGGCCTTCATGCTGGCGGCGTCCGGCTTCGTGGTCTTCGCGCTGTGGCTGGCGGTCAGCCGGTACGGCAAGATCACACTCGGCAAGGAGGGTGAGGAGCCCGAGTTCCGCACCGTGTCCTGGGTCGCGATGATGTTCAGCGCCGGCATGGGCATCGGTCTGATGTTCTACGGCGTGAGCGAACCGCTCGCGCACTTCTCCACGCCGCCGCCCGGCACCGACCCCGCGGACAAGGCCGCCGCCATGGAGACCTCCATGGCGACGACCCTCTTCCACTGGACGCTGCACCCGTGGGCGATCTACGCGGTCGTGGGCCTCGCCATCGCCTACAGCACGTTCCGGCGTAACCGGCGCCAGACCATCAGCTCCGTCTTCGTCCCGCTCATCGGCGAGAAGCACGCCCACGGGACGTGGGGCCGGGTCATCGACATCCTCGCCATCCTCGCCACGCTCTTCGGCTCCGCGGCCTCCCTCGGCCTCGGCGCGCTCCAGATCGGCAGTGGCATCGAGGAGCTGGACTGGCGGGACAAGGCGACCACCGGGCTGCTCATCTCCGTCATTGCCGTACTGACCGTGGCGTTCGTGGCCTCGGCGGTGTCCGGCGTGGAGAAGGGCATCCAGTGGCTGTCGAACATCAACATGGTGCTCGCCCTGGTCCTGGTCGTCTTCGTCTTCATCGCGGGTCCGACCGTCATCATCCTCGACCTGATCCCCACCTCCATCGGCTCCTACCTGGGCGACCTGCCCCAGCTCATCGGGCGCACCGAGGCATCGAGCGGTGAGGGCGTCTCGGCCTGGCTCGGGAGCTGGACGGTCTTCTACTGGGCCTGGTGGATCTCGTGGACGCCGTTCGTCGGCATGTTCATCGCGCGCATCAGCCGCGGCCGCACCATCAGGCAGTTCGTGGGCGGCGTCATCCTCGTGCCCAGCACGGTCAGCCTGCTGTGGTTCGCCGTCTTCGGCGGCAGCGCCATAAAGGTCAAGGAGGGCGGCGGCTTCAAGGGTGACGACACCCCGGAGGCGCAGCTGTTCGGTCTGCTGCACGAGTACCCCATCGCGACGGCCACCAGCCTGCTCGTGATGATCCTCGTCGGCATCTTCTTCGTGTCCGGGGCGGACGCCGCCTCGATCGTCATGGGCACGCTCTCCCAGAAGGGTTCACTCGAACCCGGTCGCCTCGTGGTGATCTTCTGGGGCGTGGTGACGGGAGCCGTCGCGGCGATCATGCTGCTCATCGGCGACGGGAAGAAGAACGCCCTCACGGGCTTGCAGAATCTGACGATCCTAGTGGCGGCGCCCTTCACCCTGGTCATGATCGGGATGTGTGTGGCGCTCATGCGCGATCTGCGTCACGACCCGCTGATCGTGCGGGGCGAGCACGGCACGGAGGCCGTCGAGAAGGCCGTCATCGCCGGTCACGAGCAGTACGGCGTCGGCGAGTTCGAGCTCCAGATCGGCCCGTCCGAGAACGGGGACGACACGGACACCGACTCGGACGCCGAGCAGCAGCCAGATCCGGCTCGCTGAGGCCTGCCGAGTTCTGCTGAGGTTCGCTCGGATCCGCGTACCGGCCACGGCGCTCGCGCCGTGGCCGGTACGGCTTCTGCTCTCAGGCGGTGGCTTCCGCCACGAGCCGCGCCGTCTCCCCGGCGCAGCCCCACGCCACCGTCACCCCGGCCCCGCCGTGCCCGTAGTTGTGCACGAGCACCCGCCCGCCCTCGCGCGCCTCGCTCTCCAGGCGCACCGACGCGCGCGCGGGCCGCAGCCCCACCCGGTGCCCGATGACCCGCGCCGTCGCGATCTCGGGCCGCACCCGCGCGCACCGCTCGACGATCTCCTTCGCCACCGCCGGATCGGGCTCCAGGGACCAGTCGCCGTCGTCGGCCGTCCCGCCGAGCACCAGCCGCCCGGGCTGCGGCATGAAGTACGTCGTCGTCGCCGACGCGGCGTCAGCGGCCGTGTACCACGTACGGATCCCGGGGTTCTCCACGAGCACGAGCTGCCCCCGCACGGGACGTACCGGGTCTCCCGGTACGAGGTCCCGGGCGCCGAGCCCCGAGCAGTTGACGACGCACGGGGACGCGTCGAGCGCCTCGTCGAGGCTCTTCGCCGTCCGCTCCTCGACCGTGCCGCCCGCCGTCAGCAGCCGCTCCCGCAGCCACGCCAGGTGCGCCGGCATGTCGATCAGCGGCAGCCGCGCCCACAGGCCGCCGCCCGCGCACTCCTCGGCCGTCGCCGCGCGCAGCCCCCGCACCCGCGCGGCCCACGGCCCCAGACCGTCCAAGCGGAGCTCGGCGTGTACGCCCTCGACCATGCGTACGCCCGTGCGCTCCGCGTCGGCCGCCAACTCCTCGTACACCTCGAGCGAGCGCACCGACCACTCGCCGACGAGTGCCTCCGGTTCGATGCGGTAGGGCCACCACAGGCCGCCCGCAACCGCCGAGGTCGTGCGCTCGACCGGGTCCCGCGTCCAGACCCGGACGCGATGGCCGCGCTCCGCGAGCACCACGGCGGTGGTGAGGCCGATGACCCCGCCGCCGACGATCGTCACATCAGCCTTCTCAGTCCCACCCATCCCGGAAACGTAGCGGAATACCCCATGCCGTGCTCAGACCCCGTACCGGGTGGGGATACTCACAGCATGTCTGCCGAGTATGCGACCTTCGGCCTGGCACCGGCGATGCGCGCCGGTGGAGTTCTCGCAGGCGGTGACTACCAAGTGCACCGCGAATTCGTCGACTTCATCGTGAACGGCCGCCCGCTGCTGTTCCAGCTCGCCGACCTCGACGCGGTGTCCCCACTGGCGTCCGACATCCCCCCGGCGATCTTCACGACCCATGTGCGCCGCCTCCTCCTGGAGGCCGAGGCCCCGCTCGTCGACGGACGGTACGTGATCTACGGCTGCCCGGAGTGCGAGGGACTGGAGTGCGGGGCCGTCACGGCGGTGATCGAGCGGACGCGCGCCGACAGTGCCGACGACGGTGACGAGGCCGACGACGCTGATGACGGTGACGACGCCGATGACGGTGACTATGTGTGGCGCGACTTCGCCTGGCAGACCTCCGAGCGCGCCGACCTGGAGCTCAACGGCTACCACGGCATAGGGCCGTTCCGCTTCCGCGGCGGCGAGTACCGCGCGGAGCTGGGGCGGCTGCTGAACGGGGTCGCGCCGGGGGCCGGGCGGCGGGTGCTCCTCATCGGGGCGCGGGTGGCGCTGAACGCGAAGCTCGCTGCGGCGCTGCGCACCATCGGCATCGGCGCGGAGATCGCGGCGGACGCGACGGGGGTTCCCGCGGAGGAGCTGCGGACCTACGGGGCGGTGGCGTTCGCGCGGGAGGTGCCCGCGCCGACCCGGGACGCGGTGCGGGCGTCGTTCGAGGGCGCGGGCGTCGATGTCGCGTACGTGGACGGCCTCGCGCCCATCGTCCCGCTGCTCGTCGCCCAGATCGAGTACGCCCTGGACCGCAGCCCGCTGGCACAGCGCCGACTGACCCGGCTCGCGGTGGCAGGCGACTCCGTGGTCACCGAGGTCACCTCCACGTGCCGCGTCCGGCTCACCGTCTACCGCGTCGACCGCCTCTACCGCACCCGCGTCCAGGAAGTCCTCGACGAGGTCCTTGAACCCGGCGAGCACCGGGTGGCCCTGCCGGACAGGGCTCGCTTCGTGGTGGCGCGGACGCCGGACAGCGTGCTGGTGTCGGCGGCTTCGTCCTGAGGCGGTGGGTTCGCGGTTGAGTGGTCCGTCCTGAGGCGGCGGGCCTGCGGACGGGTGGTTCGCCCTGAGATACGGCGGCCTCGCGGACCGGCGGCCCGCCCCGAGACGATGGGCCCGCGGACCGGCGGCCCGCTGCTCCGCCGCCGCGACGCGCCGCCCCCGCGCCTCCGGTACCACCCCCGCCGCACCCCGCCCCCGCGCATTAGGCTCGGGGCCTGATGAACGCCACCCTTGTCGCCAAAGAACTCGCCGCCGGCCACGGCGACCGCACCCTCTTCGAGGGCCTGGACCTCGTCGTCGCCCCCGGCGACGTCATCGGCCTGGTGGGCGCCAACGGCGCCGGCAAGTCCACGCTGCTGCGCCTCCTCGCGGGCCTGGACATCCCGGAGTCCGGACGCGTCGGCCTCTCCCCGCCGGCCGCGTCGGTCGGCCACCTGCCGCAGGAACCCGACCGCCGCCCCGGCGAGACCGTCCAGGCGTTCCTGGCCCGCCGCACCGGCGTCACCGCCGCGCAGGCCGCCATGGACGAGGCCACCGAACTCCTCGTGGCGGGTGCGCCCGGCGCCGACGACGCGTACGCGCAGAGCCTGGAGCGCTGGCTCGCCCTCGGCGGCGCCGACCTGGACGATCGCGCCGAGGAGGTGGCCGAGTCGCTCGGCCTCGGCGTGCGCCTCGACCAGCCGATGACGGCGCTGTCCGGCGGCCAGGCGGCGCGCGCGGGCCTCGCCTCGCTGCTGCTGTCCCGCTACGACGTGTTCCTGCTCGACGAGCCCACCAACGACCTGGACCTGGCGGGCCTCGACCGCCTGGAGTCCTTCGTCCGCGGCCTGCGCGCGGGCACCGTCGTCGTGAGCCACGACCGCGAGTTCCTGACCCGCACGGTCACCAAGGTCCTGGAACTCGACCTGGCCCAGCAGCAGATCAACCTCTACGGCGGCGGCTACGAGGCGTATCTGGAGGAGCGCGACGTCGCCCGCAGGCACGCCCGCGACGACTACGAGGAGTACGCCGACAAGCGCGCCGCCCTCCAGGACCGCGCCCAGATGCAGCGGACCTGGATGGACAAGGGCGTGAAGAACGCCCGCCGCAAGGCCACCGACAGCGACAAGCTCGGCCGCAAGTTCCGCAGCGAGGCCAGCGAGAAGCAGGCGGCGAAGGCGCGCCAGACCCAGCGCATGATCGAGCGCCTCGACGTCGTCGAGGAACCCCGCAAGGAGTGGCAGCTGCGGATGGAGATCGCGGCGGCGCCCCGCTCCGGCACGGTCGTGGCCACCCTGCGCGGCGCGGTCGTACGCCGCGGGTCCTTCACGCTCGGGCCGGTCGACCTCCAGCTCGACTGGGCCGACCGCGTCGCCATCACCGGCGCCAACGGCTCGGGCAAGTCGACGCTCCTGGCCGCGCTGCTCGGCCGCGTCGCCGTGGACGAGGGCCATGCCGCGCTCGGTTCGGGTGTCGTCGTCGGCGAGGTCGACCAGGCCCGGGCGCTGTTCCACGGCGCGGAGTCGCTGCTCGACGCGTTCCGGGCGGCGGTGCCCGACACCGACCCGGCGGAAGTCCGCACGCTCCTCGCCAAGTTCGGCCTGAAGGCCGACCACGTGCTGCGTCCCGCGGTGACCCTGTCACCGGGCGAGCGCACGCGCGCCGCCCTGGCCCTGCTCCAGGGCAGAGGCGTGAACCTCCTGGTCCTCGACGAGCCCACCAACCACCTGGACCTGCCCGCCATCGAGCAACTGGAGTCGGCCCTCGACTCCTACACCGGCACGCTCCTCCTGGTCACCCACGACCGCCGCATGCTCGACGCGGTCCGCGTCACGCGCCGCCTGGAGGTGTCGGAGGGCAAGGTGACGGAGCTGTCGCTCTGAGGGGTGCTCGCTCAGCTTGAGGAGTCGGCTTGAGGAGTCGGCTTGAGGGGTCAGCCTGACGGGCCGACCTGTCGGGTCGGCCTGGCGGTCGGGACGGCTCGTCACGGTGGCAGCCCCCTGAGGCAGCCGCCACCGTGACCCCGTTCCTCCGGGCGCCCCGACGCCCCCGGTGTCAGCGCTGCTTGGGGTCGACCAACCCGGCCCGGCGCAGCGCCTCCGCCATCGCGTCGTTCGCCGGCGGCGGGCCCTGGCGCTGTTGACGCTGCTGAGGCCTGCCGCCCCGGCCGCCCTGGTCCCGGCCGCCGCCCTGGCCCTGCTGCTTGCCGCCGCCCCGGCCCCGCTCGCCGCGCTGCTGCGGGGGACGCCCGCCGCGCTCCCTGCGGCCGCCGGGCGCGGAGGCGTCCTGCGCGGCCTCGTCGTCGAGTCGCAGCGTGAGCGAGATCCGCTTGCGCGGCACGTCCACGTCGAGGACCTTCACCTTGACGATGTCGCCGGGCTTCACCACGTCCCGGGGGTCCTTGACGAAGGTCCTGGACATCGCGGAGACGTGCACGAGGCCGTCCTGGTGGACGCCGACGTCGACGAACGCGCCGAACGCGGCGACGTTCGTGACGACGCCTTCCAGGACCATGGCGGGCGCGAGGTCGGAGATCTTCTCGACGCCGTCCTTGAAGGTGGCCGTCTTGAAGGCGGGACGCGGGTCGCGCCCGGGCTTCTCCAGCTCCTTGAGGATGTCCGTGACGGTCGGCAGGCCGAACACGTCGTCGACGAAGTCGGCGGGCCGCAGGGACCGCAGCGTGGCCGTGTCACCGATCAGGGAGCCGACGGCGCCGCCCGCGGTGCCCGCCATCCGCCGCACCACGGGGTACGCCTCGGGGTGCACGCTGGAGGCGTCAAGCGGGTCGTCGCCGCCCAGGATGCGCAGGAAGCCCGCGCACTGTTCGTAGGCCTTCGGGCCGAGCCGGGGCACGTCCTTGAGGCCCTTGCGGCTCTTGAAGGGGCCGTTCGCGTCGCGGTGCGCCACGATGTTCTCGGCGAGGCCGGAGCCGATGCCGGAGACCCGGGCGAGCAGCGGCGCGGACGCCGTGTTCACGTCCACGCCCACGCCGTTCACACAGTCCTCGACGACCGCGTCGAGGGAGCGGGACAGCTTCACCTCGGACAGGTCGTGCTGGTACTGCCCGACGCCGATCGACTTCGGGTCGATCTTCACCAGCTCGGCGAGCGGGTCCTGCAGGCGGCGGGCGATCGACACCGCGCCGCGCAGCGACACGTCGAGCTCCGGCAGCTCCTGCGAGGCGAACGCCGACGCCGAGTACACCGAAGCGCCCGCCTCGGACACCATCACCTTCGTGAGCTTCAACTCGGGGTGCTTGGTGATGAGTTCACCGGCGAGCTTGTCCGTCTCGCGGGACGCCGTGCCGTTGCCGATCGCGACCAGGTCGACGTCGTGCTCCTGCGCGAGCCGCGCGAGGGTGGCCAGGGACTTGTCCCACTTGTTCGCGGGGACGTGCGGGTGGATGGTGTCCGTCGCCACGACCTTGCCGGTGGCGTCCACGACGGCGACCTTCACGCCTGTACGGAAACCGGGGTCGAGGCCCAGCGTCGCGCGCGTGCCCGCCGGTGCGGCGAGCAGCAGGTCGCGCAGGTTCGCGGCGAACACCCGCACCGCCTCGTCCTCGGCGGCCGTGCGCAGCCGCAGGCGCAGGTCGATGCCGAGGTGCACCAGGACGCGGGTCCGCCACGCCCAGCGCACCGTGTCCGTCAGCCACTTGTCGGCGGGCCTGCCGCGGTCGGCGATGCCGAAGCGCCGGGCGATCGAGCCCTCGTACGACGACGGGCCCTCGGTGGCCTCCTCCGGCTCCAGGACCAGGTCGAGCACGTCCTCCTTCTCGCCGCGCAGCATCGCGAGGACGCGGTGCGAGGGCAGCTCCGTGAACGGCTCGGCGAAGTCGAAGTAGTCGGCGAACTTCGCGCCCGCCTCCTCCTTGCCGTCGCGCACCTTCGCGGCGAGGCGGCCGCGCACCCACATGCGCTCGCGCAGCTCGCCGATGAGGTCGGCGTCCTCGGAGAACCGCTCGGTGAGAATGGCGCGGGCGCCGTCCAGGGCGGCCTGCGGGTCGGCGACGCCCTTGTCCGCGTCGACGAACGCGGCGGCCGCGGCCTGCGGCTCCACCGTCGGGTCCCCGAGCAGCCCCTCGGCCAGCGGCTCAAGACCGGCCTCGCGGGCGATCTGCGCCTTGGTCCGCCGCTTCGGCTTGAACGGCAGGTAGATGTCCTCCAGGCGGGCCTTCGTGTCGGCCTCGCGGATCCGGGCCGCCAGCTCGTCGGTGAGCTTGCCCTGCTCGCGCACCGAGTCGAGGATGGCGCTCCGCCGCTCCTCCAGCTCCCGCAGATAGCGCAGCCGCTCCTCGAGCGTGCGCAGCTGCGCGTCGTCGAGCATCTCGGTGGCTTCCTTGCGGTAGCGCGCGATGAAGGGCACCGTCGACCCGCCGTCGAGCAGGTCCACGGCGGCCTTCACCTGCCGCTCCCGCACGCCGAGTTCCTCGGCGATCCTGCCTTCGATGGACGCTGGGGTGGTCGTCACGTTCCGGTACCGCCTTCTCACTGGGGTTGCCCGCCAATTGTGGCAGGTGGCACCGACAGCGAGGCAGTCAGACCCGGCGGGCCCGGCCCGACCGGCTCCCGGAACGTGAAGCTCCGCCGAACAGCCGGGCCAGGACCCGGAACGGCAGGGTGACCACAGTGGCGATCGCCCCAGCGATCTGGCGCAGCACGTCTGCGATCGCACGGAACACGAGGTACTCCCTTCGTCTCCCCGGCCCCTTGGCGGATTTACGGAGGATCGTTCGAGGCCGCGGAACGGGCGAGTACCCCGGGGGCGGGTCTACATGCGCCGGGCAGCTCAGCCCTTGCCGAGCAGGTCCGCGGGGAACGCCCCCGCCTGCAGCGCCGCCCCGGCGAAGACCGTGCCCAGCTCCGTGAGCCGCTCCACGTCCGCGGCGCCGAGGTGTTCGTAGGGCGCCCGGTCCAGGCGGTCGGTGCGCTCCTCGATCGCCTTGCGCAGGTCGACGCCGGACTCCGTCAGCTCGCCGTCGGCGTCCACGAGTCCGCGCCCGCGCAGCCGCTCGACGGCCGCGTCCCAGTCCTCCTTGGTCCAGCCCCGGGTGTTGAGGTTCCACGTGGGCGTCATGCCCTTGCCCGTCGCGGTGTGGGTCACCAGCGCCTCCACCGGGCCGAGTTCGGCGTCCAGGAGCGCGGCGAGGTGGCCGTCGCCGCGGTGCTCGCGCAGCAGGGTCGCCGCGTGCCAGTAGGCCAGGTGCGGCTCGTCGGGCACGGCCAGGGCGGCGTGCGCGGCGTACAGCGGGCGGCCGCCCGGCGAACAGGCCTCCGTGGCCCGCAGCGCGAGCCGGGCCGCCTCCGCCATCTCCGGGGACGCCACCGCCTCGTCCCCGAGGAGCCGCCGCAGCGTCGTGTCGACACCGCGCAGCCGGGCGGCGAGGACGTCCTCGGGCGCGGCGGTGCGCCAGATCTCCGGCACGAACCGGGCCACCGTGTCCGGCTTGTAGTTGTAGAACGTGGCCGTCACGGTGCCCGCGCCCACGGCTCCCAGGGCCGCCGCCCGGATGGCGAAGTTGACGGCCTTCGGGTGGCTGATGCCGAGCGGGGCCAGCTCGCGGCCCACGTCCGGGGAGAAGTAGTGGGTGGTGTGGAGGGCGTTGAGCACGTTGTGGCAGCGCCGTCCCGCGCGCGGGGGCAGCGCCGCGCCGACCGGGGCCGGGGTCGTCGAAGAGGTCATGGCCACACGTTACCGACTGGTCGGTATGAGCTGAAGGGCTTCCGGGCGCGGATGACAGAAAGAAGGGCGGTGGCAGAAGAAGGTTGCGGGAGTTGCGGGAGCGCCGGGAGCGAACGACAGAAAGGGATGGCAGGAAAGGATGGCAGGAAAGGTGGGCTGCCCGTCATTGCGGCCATCCCGCCGCACCCCAAGAATCGTGGGCATGGAGCAGCGAACCGTCCTGATCGTCCTCTTCGACGGCGTCCAGAGCCTCGACGTCACCGGCCCCGCCGAGGTGTTCACGGGCGCGAGCCACCACCACCCGGACTCCCCGCCGTACCGGGTGCGCACCGCCTCCCTCGACGGCGCCCCCGTGCGGACGTCGAGCGGCCTGACGCTGGTCCCCGACTCCACGCTCGCGGAGCACTCGGGACGGGACGGCGCTCCGGTGCCGCACACCGTCCTGGTGCCCGGCGGCGCGGGCACCAGGGACGAGGACGAGGCACTGGTCGCCTGGCTGCGGGCCCACGCCCCGCTGGCCGAGCGGCTGATCTCGGTCTGCACCGGGGCCGTCCTGCTGGCGCGCGCGGGCCTGCTCGACGGCCGCCGCGCGACGACCCACTGGGCGTACTGCGACACACTCGCCCGCAACCACCCGGAGATCGACGTGGACCCCGACCCCATCTACGTCCGGGACGGGAACGTGTCGACATCGGCGGGCGTCACGGCGGGCATCGACCTCGCGCTCGCCCTCGTCGAGGAGGACCTGGGCCGGGACACGGCGCTGACCATCGCGCGGTTCCTCGTCGTGTTCCTGCGCCGCCCGGGCAACCAGGCGCAGTTCAGCGCCCAGTTGGCGGTGCAGACGGCCCGCCGTGAGCCGCTGCGCGAGGTCCAGCAGTGGATCACCGAGCACCCCGGGGGAGACCTGAGCGTGGAGTCCCTCGCGGAGCGCGCCCGGCTCTCGCCCCGGCACTTCGCCCGCGCCTTCCGGGCGGAGACCGGCATGACGCCGGGCAAGTACGTCGACCGCGTCCGCGTCGAGCACGCCCGGCGGCTCCTGGAGGACACCGCCGACGGCGTCGAGGAGGTCTCGCGCGCGTGCGGCTACGGCACCCCGGAGGCCATGCGCCGCGCCTTCGTCAAGGCGCTCGGCACGGCTCCGGCCGAGTACCGCCGCCGCTTCCACAGCCCCCTCACCGCCTCCGCCTGACCCATCGCCCGACCACTCACCAGCCACCACCGCACACCGTCATCCGACCCGCCTCCCCAAGGAGAGCCCGCATGCAGATCGCCATCGCCCTGTACGAACGCTTCACCGTCCTCGACGCCATCGGCCCGTTCCAGACGCTCGCCGGCATCCCGGACGCCGAGGTCGTCTTCGTGGCCGAGCAGGCCGGACCCGTGCACGACGACACCGGCCAGCTCACCCTCATCGCCGACAAGACCTTCGACGAGGTGCGGAGCCCGGACATCGTGGTGGTCCCCGGCGGCCCCGGCCAGAGCGACCAGATGGAGAACGAGTCCCTGCTCGGCTGGCTGCGTACCGCCGACGCGACCAGCACCTGGACGACGTCCGTGTGCACGGGCTCCCTGGCGCTCGCCGCCGCCGGGCTCCTGGAGGGCCGCCGGGCGACGTCGCACTGGCTGGCCCTGGAGGAGCTGGAGAAGGTCGGCGTGCGCTCGACCGGGCAGCGGGTGGTGTTCGACGGGAAGTACGTCACGGCGGCCGGTGTGTCGTCCGGCATCGACATGGGCCTCGCCCTCGTCGGCAGGATCGCGGGCGACGAACGCGCCCAGGCCGTGCAGCTGATGATGGAGTACGACCCCCAGCCGCCCTACGACGCCGGTTCGCCGGAGAAGGCGCCCGCCCACATCGTTGAGATGTTCCGCGACCGCAGCCGGTTCAGCGAAGCGGAGCAGTCGGCGTAGCCGGGACCTCGGGCTCGGGCGGAGTCCAGGCGAAGCGCGGCTGCCTGCGCTCCAGGAAGGCGGCGACACCCTCCGCGGTGTCGCCGCTCGCGCGCATCTGCTCCGCCCAGTGGACCTCCCGCGCGGCCCCCGCGTCCGCGCCGCCGGGGCCGTCCGCACCGGCGGCCGGGGACGCGAACTCCTTCGCCGCCGCCTGCGTGAGCAGCGAGCGCGCGGCCAGGATCCGCGTGAACTCCGTGACGCGCCCCTGCAGCTCACCGGCGGGCAGCACCTCGTCCACCAGCCCGCTGCGCAGCGCACGCCCGGTGTCGATCGACTCGCCGGAGAACAACAGGTACTTGGCGGTCGAGGGCCCCACGAGCGACACCAGACGGCGCGTCGTCGACGCCGGGTAGACGATGCCGAGCTTCGCCGGGGTGACCGCGAACACCGCGCCCTCGTCGGCGAACCGCAGGTCGCAGGCCGCCGCGAGCTGGCAGCCGCCGCCCACGCAGTACCCGCGCACCGCCGCGAGCGTCGGCTTGGGGAAGGCCGCGAGGGCCTCCTCGGCCCGCACCGCGAGCTCCTGGGCGCGGGCGGGCTCCTCCCGCAGCGAGGAGATGTCGGCGCCCGCGCAGAAGGTGTCCCCGGCGCCGGTCAGGACCAGCGCCCGCACGGCGGGGTCCGCGGCGAGCGCGGTGAGCAGCGGCGGCAGCGCGCGCCACATGTCCGCCGTCATGGCGTTGCGCTTGGCCTGGTGGTCGATGACGACGGTGGCGACGCCGTCGGCGACGGCGTGCCTCAGCTGCGGCTCCATGCGCCGGATGCTATCCGCACCCCGCGAACGTACGATCAAGAAGGGGCGACTTCGCACAGCGGACGGAGGCCCTCATGGTGATCGGCGGAACACGCAAAGACGCAGCTCAGGCCAGCTCTGACAGCACCGGCGGCACCGGCGGCACGGCCGAGGGGGAGCGCCTGCGGCGCAGCTTCGGCTGGCTCGCCGTGCTCGGCGCGATCCTCGTCCTCGGCGGGCTCATCGGCATCGTGTACGTCGGGGTGGCCACGCTCACCTCGATGCTCCTGTTCGGCTGGCTGCTCCTCGTGGGCGGCATGGTGGCGCTCCTCCACGCGGTGCAGTCGCGCGGCTCGAACTTCTTCTGGCTCGGTGTGGTGGTCGCCGCGCTGAACCTGGCGGCGGGCGTCGTCGTCATCCGCAGGCCCGACGTGGCCGCGGAGGCGCTGACGATGTTCGCGGCGCTGCTCTTCCTCACCGGCGGTGTGTTCCGGCTCGTCGGCAGCCTGGTGGTGCGCGGACCGCAGATGGCCGTGACGCTGCTCCAGGGCGCCTTCGGCGTGCTGCTCGGCGTGCTCGTGCTCGGCGACTGGCCGAGCAGCAGTCAGTACGTCATCGGCTGCTTCTTCTCCCTCGCGCTGCTCTTCGACGGGCTCGGCCTGATCGCCACGGCCGTCGGCGGCCGACGCCTGATCAGCCTGGTCTCGGAGCGCGTGGGCGGCGACGGCGACGCCCCGCAAGCCGTACAAGCTGAAGAACCCTTGAAGGCGGAACAAGAAGGGCAGGAGCAGTCGCGCAACTGACGACGTCACGCGGGGGCGATCAAATCCCGTCGATAGTCGCTGACTTCTGGTCAGTAGCGCGGTACGGACCAGCGCGTTACCAACACTCGACGTGTGGTGACAACCGAGCGCGAGGGCGGGGACCGGGCAATGGGGAACGACGGGAGAGGGCCGGGCCCGCTCCCCGGGGGAGGTGGGCGGGTGCCGTACGAGGGCGTGTGGCGGTTCACCGCCCCCGCCGTCGACGCCTCGGTGCCCCAGGCACGGCATGCGGTGCGCGATCTGCTCGCGCGTCAGGGGGTGCCGGCACCGGACGAGCTGGTACAGGGACTCCTGCTGATCGTCTCCGAACTGGTCACCAACGCGGTGCGGCACGCGGCACTGCTCTCGCCGATGCTCGCCGTGGAGGTCGCGGTCGGCGCGGAGTGGGTGCGGGTCTCCGTGGAGGACAACCACCCCTACCGCCCGACGGCGCTGGAGGCCGACTACGGCCAGACCGGCGGCCGCGGACTGCTCCTCGTGCGTGAGATCACCCGCGAGGCGGGCGGCGCGTGCGACGTCGAGCACACGGCGAGCGGGGGCAAGGTCATCTGGGCTGCCTTGCCCCTGAAACCCAACGGGATCTGAGGCCCGCCGGGCGGGGCCCGCGGCGCCCGTGGCCTACCAGCCCGCGCCCGGCCCCGTCAGCTCCTTGATCGCCGGCCGCGCCGCGTCAAGGACGGTCATGAACCACGCGGAGAACGGCCCCTTCGCGTGCCGCTCCGCCAGCTCGGCGGCGGTCACGAACGCCGTGTCGCCCACCTCGCTCGCGTCCGGGCGCAGCTCGGCCTGCACCATGCCCACGAAGAGGTGGTTGAACTCCTGCTCCACCAGGCCCGACTCCGGGTCCGGGTGGTTGTAGCGCACGGTGCCCGCCTCGGCGAGCAGCGACGGCGAGACGCCGAGCTCCTCGAAGGTGCGCCGGGCGGCGGCCGCGAACGGCGCCTCGCCGGGGTACGGGTGCCCGCAGCAGGTGTTCGACCAGACGCCGGGGGAGTGGTACTTGCCGAGCGCCCGCTGCTGCAGCAGCAGTCGGCCCTGCTCGTCGAAGAGGAAGACGGAGAACGCCCGGTGCAACTGCCCTGGCGCCTGATGAGCGGCAAGCTTCTCCGCCGTGCCGATCGTCCTGCCGTCCTCGTCGACGAGTTCCAGCAGGATTGTCTCTCCGGTGCCGTTCGACGAGCTGTTCGCCGCGGTGGCAGGTGTGATCGGCATACCCATCCTTCGCTTCGGTCTCGGATGGCCAAGTCTGCCGTACGACAGGGGCTCTCCCGGCACTCCGGGGGCCCCGCATGTCCCGTCCCCGACCGTGGGGACGGGACATGCGGATTCGGCCGCGGCGTGCCGGGCGCCGGGCCTGGGGACGGCCGGGATCAGACCCCGAAGGCCGCCGGATAGGCGATCGTGCCGGACGGAACCGGCACCCCACCGTCCGTGTCGGCCCTGTCGAGGACCAGCGCCATCATCGCCTCATCCGGCACCTCGAAACTTGGCCGGATCCCGTATGCCGAGGCCGGGGTGAACCCGAACCGCGGGTAGTAGTCCGGGTGCCCGAGGACCAGGACCAGTTGCTCGCCACGGGCGCGCACGGCGTGCAGCACGGCGCGCACGACGGCCGAACCAGCGCCCGTTCCCTGGTACGCCGGTAGTACGGCCACCGGCGCCAGGCACAGGGCCGGAGCGCCGTCCACGTGACAGCGGGTGACCAGGGCGTGCGCCACGACCTCCCCGCCCGGCGTGTTCGAGCCGTCCGTGAGGGGCGCCTCGGCCACGAACGAGAGTCCGTCGAGCCAGGCCCCGGGGTCCTCGCGGAGCGCGTCCACGAGGTCGGCCTCCGCCTCGGTGGGGAAGGCGGCGGCGTTCACGGCGCGCACCGCCGCGCGGTCGGCGCCGGACGCCGCCTCGGGCCGGGTGCGCCAGCCGCCGCCCGCCGGGCGCAGGACGTAGCCGGTGTAGCCGAACTCCGCCCCGTGCTCCCGCCGCATCGCGATCTCGGCGCGGGTGGCGGCCAGGGCCTCGGCCATGCCGGGCGCCCCGGGGTCGGCCCCGTCGGCGCGGGCGCCGAGCGGACCGTAGTACTCGTCCCAGTCGGACTCCGGCTGGGACACGGTGCCGAGCACCGCGTACCCGGCGGCGAGTGCCGCGCGCGTGTTCTCCTCCGTGGTGCGCAGCGGATAGTGCTGGTCCCAGAAGGCACGCGCCGCCCCGGACGGGTCGGCGGTCGTCCACTCGCACTCGGTGACGACGAGCGTCCCGCCGGGCGCGAGCAGCCGCCGCCAGGTGGCGAGGGCGGTGTCGAAGCCGATGGAGTAGGCCGAGCTCTCGGCCCAGATCAGGTCGAACGAACCGTCCGGGCAGGGCAGTTCGCCCATGTCGGCCTTGACGGTGCGCACACGGTCGCCGAGCCCGCGGGCGTCGGCCGCCGCGCGCAGTTCGGCGAGGAACGGCTCGTGCAGATCGACGGCCGTGACCTCGGCTCCGGCCTCGGCGGCGAGGAGCAGCGCGGACCGGCCGGGGCCGCAGCCCAGGTCGAGCACGCGCGGACGGGCGGGCAGCTCACCGGCGAGGGCGAGCAGCGCGCGGGTGGTGGCGTCGGAGCCGGGGCCCTGCCGGGGCAGGCCGTGGTGCAGGGCGAAGAAGGCGTTGGTGATCGCGTTCTGAGTCAACGGAGTGAACCCTTGAATGAGTGGGCCCGGCCGTGACACGGAGGACGTACGCACGCTGCGTACGCGACGTACGTGCGCGAGGCGACGTACGGAAGGTCAGGCGTGGGCCCGGGAAGTGGGGACAGTCGTGTCGCCGCGCAGAGCAGCGTCAGCCGCGACAGTCATCAACCCACCTCTTTCTCTTCCGTGTCTGCCGTCAAAGTCCTGGCCAGGGTACCACCGTCCGTGATCCCCTGTCCTGCCGTCGCGGGGGGCTCCGTGACGGCAGCCGCCCCGCGTCAGTGGCGAAGTCAGTGGCAGAGGCCCGGCTCGTGCTCCGCGTGGCCGCCCGGCTCCAGCTGGAACGTGCAGTGCTCGACGTCGAAGTGGTCGCCCAGGCAGAGCTGCAGCTCGTGCAGCATCTTCTCGTGGCCGATGGCGGTCAGCGTCTCGGAGCTGACGACCACGTGCGCGGACAGGACCGGCATCCCTGATGTGATCGTCCAGGCGTGCAGGTCGTGCACGTCCTCCACGCCGGGCAGGGCCAGCATGTGGGCGCGGACCTCGGCCATGTCGACGCCCTTGGGCGCCGATTCGAGCAGGACGTTCAGCGTCTCCCGCAGCAGCTTCCAGGCGCGCGGGACGATCATGAGCCCGATGACGATGGAGGCGATGGGGTCGGCGGCCTGCCAGCCCGTGAGCAGGATCAGGGCGGCCGAGACGAGCACCGCGACCGACCCCAGCGCGTCCGCGAGGACCTCAAGGAAGGCACCGCGCACATTGAGGCTGTCCTTCTGGCCGCCCATCAGGAGGGCCAGCGAGACCAGATTGGCCAGCAGGCCGATCAGGCCGAAGACCATCGTGAGGCCGCCCTCGGTCTCGGCGGGCGTGACGAACCGCTGCACCGCCTCGTACAGGACGTACCCGCCGACGCCGAACAGGAGCAGACAGTTGGCGAGCGCCGCCAGGATCTCGGCGCGTGCGTAGCCGAAGGTGCGGTTCTCGCTCGGCGGGCGGTTCGCGAAGTGAATGGCGAGCAGCGCCATGCTCAGGCCGAGCGCGTCCGTCGCCATGTGCGTCGCATCCGCGATCAGCGCGAGGGAGTCGGCGACGATGCCGCCGACGATCTCGACCACCATGACGGTGACCGTGATGGACAGCGCGATGCGCAGACGACCCTTGTAGGCGGCCGTGGCCGTGCCCTTGGCGGGCGGCGCGTGGCCGTGGTCGTGTCCTGCCCCCATGGTGCGTTCCTCCGTCGTCGTCCGTCGGCGCCCAGGTCCGGTCGCGACCTTCAGTCAACTACGGGTGGGGGGTATGTGCAACACGCTCTTGAGAACCGTTGTCATATGCTCTGACCTGCGCAAATGCTCCGCAGGTCAGAGCCTTGCGAGCGGCGGGTGGACGGGCCGGGTCCCGGCGTGGCTAGCCGCGCACGGCCTCCGGGTGACGCAGGCACCAGCCCGCCCACGCGGACTCCACCATCTCCCGCACGCCCCGCCGGGCGTCGAAGCCCAGCTCCTTCGCCGCGCGGCGCACGTCCGCCACGGCGCGCGGCGCGTCGCCCGCCCGGCGCGGCTCGACGAGCGGCTCGCGGTGGTCCCCGGTCACCTCCGCGATCACGGTGAGGAGTTCGCGTACGGAAACGCCCTCGCCCCGGCCGATGTTCACCGTCAGATCGCTGCCCGGCTCGACCGGCCTGCGCGCGGCGGCGAGGTGCGCCTCGGCGAGATCGCTGACGTGGATGTAGTCCCGCACGCAGGTGCCGTCGGGCGTGGGGTGGTCGGTGCCGAAGATGCGCGGGGCCTCGCCGCGGGTGAGGCGGTCGAAGACCATCGGGACCACGTTGAAGACCCCGGTGTCCGCGAGCTCCGGGCTCGCGGCGCCCGCCACGTTGAAGTAGCGCAGACACGTCGTGGTCAGCCCGTGGGCCCGCCCGGCGGCCCGCACCAGCCACTCGCCCGCCAGCTTCGTCTCGCCGTAGGGGCTCACCGGCGCGCAGGGCGTGTCCTCCGCGACCAGGTCGGCGTCCGGCGGATTGCCGTAGACGGCCGCCGACGACGAGAAGACGAACCGCTCCACGCCCGCGTCCACCACCGCTTCCAGGAGCGTCGTGAGGCCCCCGACGTTCTCCCGGTAGTAACGCAGCGGCTGCTCCACCGATTCGCCGACCTGCTTGCGGGCGGCGAGATGCACCACACCCGTCACCGCGTGCTCGGCGAACACCCGCCGCAGCAGCGCCCCGTCGAGCGAAGTGCCCCGTACCAGCGGAATGTCCGAGGGCAGTCGCTCCGGCACACCCGACGAGACGTCGTCCACGACGACGACCCGCTCACCCGCCCCGGCCATGACCCGCGCCACATGCGCCCCGATATATCCCGCTCCACCTGTGATCATCCATGTCATGGACGTCCACCTTAGGCTGGCTTGGACGGGTGTGGACCCCGCGGTTTGTGGCCGCGGGCTGCTTTCGACCATGATGATCGCGGCGGTCGAGAACCACGCAGACCGCGCTGATCGGGGCGTGAACGGGCGGTGAACGCCCGCTTCCATTCATCCGATAGCCTCTGCCGACATGCCGCCCGGCCGTCTCGCTGCCCGGGTGCCCCCGTCACGCACGTGCCCGCGCGAGCCGCGCCGGGAATCAAGGAGTGAGTTCGTCTGTCGACCGCCATCCTCACCGGCCGGCCGGTGCCCGGTTCGCCGCTCGAAGGCGATCTGCGGTCCCTGGGCTTCGACGTGCGGACCGCCCCCGATGCGGCGTCCCCGGAAGAGCTCGAGGCCCTGCTGCGTGACCTGCCCGCCGACGAGCGCGTCGCCCTCGTCGACAGCCGCTTCGTCGGCCACGTCCACGCCCTGCGGCTCGGCCTGACCGACCCGCGCTTCCCCGTGTCGGCCGTGCCCGGCGCCGTGACCGCGCAGGCGGGGGCGCGCCGGGAGCTGACGGCCGCGCTGCGTACGGCAGTTGGGGCCGGTGGAGCCGAGGCCGCGGCCGACGGCGGCCGCGCGTCCGTGGCGCTCGCCTCCGGCGCCGTGCCCGACCGCGTCGCCGCCGCCGTCGAAGCCACCGGCACCGACGTGCACCGGCCCGAACTCGGCACGCTCATCGCGGCCGTGCCCGACGACCCCGAGTCCCGCAACACCGCGCGCCAGGCCGTCGCCGCCGTCGACGACGAGGCCGTGCGCCTGCGCGGCGCGGTGAAGGCCCGCGACGGCTTCTTCACGACGTACTGCATCAGCCCCTACTCGCGCTATCTCGCCCGCTGGTGCGCGCGCCGGGGCCTCACCCCGAACCAGGTCACCACCGCCTCCCTGCTGGTCGCCGTGATCGCGGCGGGCTGCGCGGCGACCGGCACCCGCGGCGGCTTCGTCGCCGCCGGACTGCTGCTCCTGTTCTCCTTCGTCCTCGACTGCACGGACGGCCAGCTCGCCCGCTACTCACTGCAGTACTCCACGCTCGGCGCCTGGCTCGACGCGACGTTCGACCGCGCCAAGGAGTACGCGTACTACGCGGGCCTCGCCCTCGGCGCCGCCCGCGGCGGGGGCAGTGATGACGTATGGGCGCTCGCGCTCGGCGCGATGATCCTGCAGACCTGCCGGCACGTCGTGGACTTCTCCTTCAACGAGGGGAACGTCGACGACGCGGGCAATGCCGCCGTCAACACCAGCCCCACCGCGACGCTCTCCGGAAAGCTCGACGGCGTCGGCTGGACGGTCTGGGTGCGCCGCATGATCGTCCTGCCCATCGGCGAGCGCTGGGCCCTCATCGCCGTCCTCACCGCCGTCACCACGCCGCGGATCACCTTCGTCGTGCTCCTGATCGGCTGCGGCCTCGCCGCCTGCTACACCACGGCCGGCCGCGTCCTGCGCTCGCTGCGCAAGGCCCCCCGCACCGACCGTGCCGCCCAGGCCCTCGCCGACCTCGCCGACAGCGGCACCGTCGCCGCCGCGTTCGCCGCGCTGCGCCGGACACCGCTGCCCCTCGCGCCGCTCCTGGCCCTGGTCGGCGCCGCCGTCGTCGTCTGCACGGCCGCCTTCAGCTCCTACGGCAGCCCCTGGCCGGTGATCGCCGCCGCCGTCTACGCCGTCACGTCCGGCCTCGCCGTCACGCAGCCGCTCAAGGGACGCCTCGACTGGCTGGTTCCGCCGTTCTTCCGGGCGGCCGAATACGGCACCGTTCTGGTACTGGCCGCCAAAGCCGACGTGAACGGCAGCCTTCCCGCGGCTTTCGGCCTGGTGGCCGCGGTCGCCTACCATCACTACGACACCGTGTACCGCATTCGCGGTGTCGGCGCGCCGCCGCGCTGGCTGGTACGGGCGATCGGCGGGCACGAAGGCAGGACGTTCGCGGTCACCGTGCTCGCCGCCCTGCTGACAGACACAGATTTCACCGTCGCGCTCACGGCGCTCGCCGTGGCCGTGGCACTCGTGGTGCTCATCGAGAGCATCCGCTTCTGGGTGACCGCTCACAAGCGTGGCGCACCCGCCGTACACGATGAAGGAGAACCCGCATGATCGGCCTCGTCCTGGCCGCCGGCGCCGGCCGGCGTCTGCGTCCCTACACCGAAACGCTCCCCAAGGCCCTGGTGCCCGTGGTGGGCGAGGGGACCGAGAACGAGCTGGCCGTGCTCGACCTCACCCTGAAGAACTTCGCCGAGATCGGCCTGACCGAGGTCGCCATCATCGTCGGCTACCGCAAGGAAGCGGTCTACGACCGCAAGGCGGCGCTCGAGGCCAAGTACGGCCTCAAGCTCACCCTGATCGACAACGACAAGGCCGAGGAGTGGAACAACGCCTACTCCCTGTGGTGCGGCCGCGACTCGATCAAGCACTCGGTGATCCTCGCCAACGGTGACACCGTGCACCCGGTCTCCGTCGAGAAGACGCTGCTCGCCGCCCGCGGCGACGGCAAGAAGATCATCCTCGCCCTCGACACGGTGAAGAACCTCGCCGACGAGGAGATGAAGGTCATCGTGGACCCCGAGAAGGGCGTCCAGAAGATCACCAAGCTGATGGACCCGGCGACGGCCACCGGTGAGTACATCGGCGTCACCCTCATCGAGGGCGAGGCGGCCGACGAGCTCGCCGACGCGCTGAAGACCACCTTCGAGCGCGACCCCGACCTCTACTACGAGGACGGCTACCAGGAGCTCGTCAACCGCGGCTTCAAGATCGATGTGGCGCCGATCGGCGACGTCAAGTGGGTCGAGATCGACAACCACGACGACCTCGCCAAGGGACGTGAGATCGCGTGCCAGTACTGACGAGGCTCATCCCCTCGCCGGTCGTCGTGGACATCCGGCCGGGGGCGTTGAACGACCTGGCCGGTGTCCTCGCCGACCAGCGGATCTGCTCGTCGACCGGCAAGCTCGCCATCGCCATCAGCGGCGGCTCCGGCGCGGTGCTGCGCAAGCGGCTCGAGCCGTCGCTGCCCGGCGCCGAATGGTTCGAGGTGGGCGGCGGCACGCTCGATGACGCCATCAAGCTCGCCGACGCCATGAAGAAGGGCCGCTACGACGCGGTCGTCGGCCTCGGTGGCGGCAAGATCATCGACTGCGCCAAGTTCGCCGCGGCGCGCGTCGGCCTGCCGCTGGTCGCCGTCGCGACGAACCTGTCGCACGACGGCCTGTGCTCGCCCGTCGCGACCCTCGACAACGACGCGGGCCGAGGCTCCTACGGCGTGCCGAACCCGATCGCGGTCGTCATCGACCTCGACGTCATCCGCGAGGCCCCGGTGCGCTTCGTGCGCTCCGGCATCGGCGACGCCCTGTCCAACATCTCCGCGATCAGGGACTGGGAGCTGGCCGCCCGCGAGCGCGGCGAGGACATCGACGGCCTGGCCGCCGCGATGGCCCGCCAGGCCGGCGAGGCGGTCCTGCGCCACCCCGGCGGCGTCGGCGACGACGGCTTCCTCCAGGTGCTCGCCGAGGGACTGGTCCTCACCGGCATCGCCATGTCCGTCTCGGGCGACTCCCGCCCGGCGTCCGGCGCCTGCCACGAGATCAACCACGCCTTCGACCTGCTCTTCCCCAAGCGCGCCGCGAGCCACGGCGAGCAGTGCGGGCTCGGCGCCGCCTTCGCGATGTACCTGCGCGGTGCCCGTGAGGAGTCGGCGTACATGGCGGAGGTCCTGCGCCGCCACGGCCTGCCGGTCCTGCCGGAGGAGATCGGCTTCACCGTGGACGAGTTCGTCCAGGTCGTCGAGTACGCCCCGCAGACCCGGCCGGGCCGCTACACGATCCTCGAGCACCTCAATCTGAACACCGACCAGATCAAGGACGCATACGCCGACTATGCCAAGGCCATCGGTAGCTGAACTCCGGCCCGTCGTTCACCCCGCGGGGGTGAAGGACCGGCGCAGCGGTGAGCACTGGGCGGGACGCATGTACATGCGGGAGATCTCGCTGCGCTGCGACCGCTACCTGGTGAACACCAGGATCACGCCCAATCAGCTGACCTACCTGATGACCGTCGCGGGCGTCCTCGCGGCCCCGGCCCTCCTGGTGCCGGGGATCTGGGGCGCCGTCCTCGGCGTCGTCGCGGTCCAGCTCTACCTGCTGCTCGACTGCGTCGACGGCGAGATCGCCCGCTGGCGCAAGCAGTACTCGATGTCCGGGGTGTACCTGGACCGGGTCGGCGCCTACCTGTGCGACGCGGCGGTCCTGGTCGGCTTCGGCCTGCGCGCCGCCGACCTGTGGGGATCGGGCCGCATCGACTGGCTGTGGGCCTTCCTCGGCACCCTGGCCGCCCTCGGCGCCATCCTGATCAAGGCCGAGACCGACCTCGTCGCCGTCGCCCGGCACCAGCAGGGCATGGCGCCGGTGCAGGAGTCGGCGTCCGAGCCGCGCGCGTCCGGCGTGGCCCTGGCCCGCAAGGTCGCCGGAGCGCTGAAGTTCCACCGCCTCATCCTCGGCATCGAGGCGTCGCTGCTGATCCTGGTCATCGCGGTCGTGGACCAGATGCGGGGCGATCTGTTCTTCTCGCGTCTGGGTGTCGCGGTCCTCGCCGGCATCGCGCTCCTGCAGACCGTGCTGCACCTCGTGTCCATCCTCGCGTCGAGCAGGCTGAAGTGAGTACACCGAGCCCCTCCGGCACACCGGGGACGCCGACCGCGCCGCTGAAGGTCGGCGCGGTCGTCATCACCATGGGCAACCGCCCGCAGGAGCTGCGCGCCCTGCTCGACTCGGTCGCCAAGCAGGACGGCGACCGGGTCGAGGTGGTCGTCGTCGGCAACGGCGCCCCCGTGCCGGACGTGCCCGCGGGCGTGCGCACCATAGAACTGCCCGAGAACCTGGGCATCCCGGGCGGGCGCAATGTGGGCATCGAGGCCTTCGGCCCGGGCGGTACCGACGTCGACGTCCTGCTCTTCCTCGACGACGACGGACTGCTCGCGCACACCGACACCGCCGAGCTGTGCCGCGCGGCCTTCGCGGCGGACCCCGAGCTCGGCATCATCAGCTTCCGCATCGCCGACCCGGACACCGGGATCACGCAGCGCCGCCACGTGCCGCGCCTGCGCGCCTCGGACCCGATGCGCTCCTCCCGCGTGACGACGTTCCTCGGCGGCGCCAACGCCGTGCGCACCGCGGTCCTGAAGGAGGTCGGCGGCCTGCCCGACGCCTTCTTCTACGCCCACGAGGAGACGGACCTCGCCTGGCGCGCCCTGGACGCGGGCTGGATGATCGACTACCGCGCCGACATGGTGCTGTTCCACCCCACCACGGCCCCCTCCCGGCACGCGGTCTACCACCGCATGGTGGCCCGCAACCGGGTCTGGCTGGCCCGCCGCAACCTGCCCGCCGTGCTCGTGCCCGTCTACCTCGGCGTCTGGCTCCTGCTCACCCTCGCCCGGCGCCCCTCGCGGCCCGCCCTGAAGGCCTGGTTCGGCGGTTTCAAGGAGGGCTGGACCAGCCCGAGCGGACCTCGGCGCCCCATGAAGTGGCGTACGGTGTGGCGCCTGACCCGGCTGGGCCGACCTCCTGTGATCTGACAAGCTCTGGTCTGAGAACATTCGGGCCGTATTCCGGTCCCTGGCCCCCCACGCCTACGCCCGACCGGCCGTGCATCTGAAGACGAAAGTTTCCCCTCGTGAGTGAGACAACGCAGGACGGTGGAGTCGCGGTGACCGCGCCACCGTCGCCCGACGACGGGCTGTCCCCCGCAGAGCTGGCGGCCAAGTACGGCCTGTCCGTCAGCGGCGCCCGTCCGGGTCTTTTCGAGTACGTCCGCCAGCTCTGGGGGCGGCGTCACTTCATCCTCGCCTTCTCGCAGGCGAAGCTCACCGCCCAGTACAGCCAGGCCAAGCTCGGCCAGCTGTGGCAGGTGGCGACCCCGCTGCTCAACGCGCTCGTCTACTTCCTCATCTTCGGCCTGATCCTCAAGGCCGACCGGGGCATGGAGCGGGAGGTGTACATCCCGTTCCTCGTGACAGGCGTCTTCGTCTTCACCTTCACGCAGAGCTCGGTGATGGCGGGCGTACGGGCGATCTCGGGCAACCTCGGCCTGGTGCGCGCGCTGCACTTCCCGCGCGCCTCGCTGCCGATCTCGTTCTCGCTCCAGCAGCTCCAGCAGCTGCTGTTCTCGATGATCGTGCTGTTCGTGGTGGCGGTCGGCTTCGGCAGCTACCCGCGGCTGTCCTGGCTGCTCATCCTGCCGGTGCTCGCGCTGCAGTTCCTCTTCAACACCGGCCTCGCGCTGATCATGGCGAGGCTCGGCAGCAAGACCCCCGACCTCGCGCAGCTGATGCCGTTCGTGATGCGCACGTGGATGTACGCGTCCGGCGTGATGTTCTCCATCCCGGTGATGCTCAAGGAGCACCCGGCGTGGATCGCCGACATCCTCCAGTGGAACCCGGCCGCCATCTACATGGACCTGATGCGCTTCGCGCTCATCGACGGCTACGGCTCCGAGAACCTGCCGCCGCACGTCTGGGCGGTCGCGGCCGGCTGGGCCGTGCTCGTCGCCGTGGGCGGCTTCGTGTACTTCTGGAAGGCGGAGGAGCGGTACGGCCGTGGCTGACGACAAGAGCGCCGACAGGACGCACATCCCCACCGTCATCGCGGACGAGCTGCACATCGTCTACCGCGTCAACGGCGCCAAGACGGGCAAGGGCAGCGCCACCTCCGCGCTGAGCCGCATCATCAGGCGCGGCGAGGAGCGCGGCGTGCGCAAGGTGCACGCCGTGCGCGGGGTCAGCTTCACCGCCTACCGCGGCGAGGCGATCGGCCTGATCGGGTCGAACGGCTCCGGCAAGTCCACCCTGCTGCGCGCCATCGCCGGGCTCCTTCCCGCCGAGAAGGGCAAGGTGTACACCGACGGCCAGCCCTCGCTGCTCGGTGTGAACGCGGCCCTCATGAACGATCTGACCGGCGAGCGCAACGTGATCCTCGGCGGACTCGCGATGGGCATGAGCCGCGAGCAGATCCGGGCGCGCTACCAGGACATCGTCGACTTCTCGGGGATCAACGAGAAGGGCGACTTCATCACCCTGCCGATGCGCACCTACTCCTCCGGCATGGCCGCCCGCCTGCGGTTCTCCATCGCGGCGGCCAAGGACCACGACGTACTGATGATCGACGAGGCCCTTGCCACCGGTGACCGCAAGTTCCAGAAGCGCTCCGAGGCCCGCATCCGCGAGCTGCGCAAGGAGGCGGGCACGGTCTTCCTGGTGAGCCACAACAACAAGTCGATCCGTGACACCTGCGACCGCGTGCTCTGGCTGGAGCGGGGCGAGCTGCGGATGGACGGACCGACGGACGAGGTCATCAAGGAGTACGAGAAGTTCACCGGCAAGTAGCCGAATGGCCGCACGCGGGTGGCGGCCGAACGGGTCAGGGCCCCGCCGGGACATCCGGGCGGGGCCCTGACCCGTTTTCGGGCACCAGGAGCCCCTCAAGTCACCGGAGTTCAGGGAAGATTGAAGCCAATCGGTGCGTTGTTGTGATGTGCCGAACACCCCGACGACTCGGTGTGCGTTGTACAACGTAAGCTGTACCGGTGCTGATTCGCGGCAAGTGGGGCGATATCGCGCGACATCGTGGCGACGGGCACGGTCGGCCGCACGGGGGGCAGGGCGGCGTGTCCGAAATAGGATGTTTTGGGTCGGCAGTGTAGAACGGGAGATGTGACGGCAATGGCTACGGACGATCTCCGGCTCCGCGATGCGTCCGCCGTCCTCGACAAAGCCGCGGACGAGAACTTCCCCGTGGCCCCGTTCTTCCTCCCGCGCGCCTGGCGCGAGGACCTCATGGCCGTGTACGGCTACGCCCGCCTGGTCGACGACATCGGCGACGCCGACCTCGACCGCGGCGCCGCCCACGCCCGCTACCTCGGCGCGGACCCCGCGGCCGCCGCCGACCCGGTCGCACTCCTCGACGCCTTCGAGGCCGACCTCGGCAAGGTCTTCGCAGGCCAGGAGCCAGGCCACCCGCTGCTGCGGGCCCTGGTGCCCACCGTGCGCCGCCGCCGGCTGACCCCCGAGCCCTTTCTCGGCCTGATCGCGGCCAACCGCCAGGACCAGCTCGTCAAGCGGTACGAGACCTACGACGACCTCGTGGCCTACTGCGAGCTGTCCGCGAACCCCGTCGGCCGCCTCGTCCTCGCCATCACCGACACGGCCACGCCCGAGCGCGTCCGCCTCTCGGACTCCGTGTGCACGGCGCTGCAGATCGTGGAGCACCTCCAGGACGTGCGCGAGGACCTGGCCCGTGACCGTGTCTACCTCCCCGCCGAGGACATGAAGCGCTTTCATGTCCAGGAGCGGGATCTGGCTGCCCCTACGGCAGGCGCATCGGTGCGCGCACTGGTTGCATATGAAGCGGAACGCGCCCGCTGCCTCCTGAATGAAGGCACCCCCCTGGTGGGTAGCGTCCACGGCAGGCTGAAGCTGCTGCTTGCAGGGTTCGTGGCAGGGGGGAGGGCGGCGGTCGCGGCGATCGCCGCCGCCGGATACGACGTACTTCCAAGGCCGCCGAAGCCCACGAAGCCGCGCCTGGTGCGCGAGGTGGGTGCGGTTCTGCGAGGAGAGGGGTGAGCCGGACCGTGGAGTCAGAACCTCGCGTGTCCGCGCCGGTACTCGCCGCATACAGCTATTGCGAGACCGTGACCGGGCAGCAGGCGCGCAATTTCGCGTACGGCATCAGGTTGCTGCCGACGCCCCAGCGGCGGGCGATGTCCGCGCTCTACGCGTTCTCGCGGCGCGTGGACGACATCGGCGACGGCGCCCTGGAGCCGGAGGTGAAGGGGGCGCGGCTGAACGACACCCGGGCCCTGCTCGCCCGGGTCCGCGACGGCGAGGTGGCGGAGGACGACACCGACCCCGTGGCCGTGGCGCTGAGCCACGCGGCCCGGCACTTCCCGATCCCGCTCGGCGGGCTCGACGAGCTGATCGACGGCGTCCTGATGGACGTGCGCGGCGAGACGTACGAGACCTGGGACGACCTGAAGGTCTACTGCCGCTGTGTGGCCGGAGCGATCGGGCGGCTCTCCCTCGGGGTCTTCGGCACCGAGCCGGGGGCGCTGCACGCGGAGCGCGCACCGGAGTACGCCGATACGCTCGGCCTCGCGCTCCAACTCACCAACATCCTCAGGGACGTTCGCGAGGACGCGCTGGAGGGCCGCACCTATCTGCCGGCCGACGACCTCGCCAAGTTCGGCTGCTCCGCCGGGTTCGCCGGCAGCGAGCCGCCCGCGGGGTCGGACTTCGCGGGCCTGGTGCACTTCGAAGTCCGCCGCGCCCGGGCCCTGTTCGCCGAGGGCTACCGCCTGCTGCCCATGCTGGACCGGCGCAGCGGCGCCTGTGTGGCGGCGATGGCGGGGATCTACCGCCGCCTCCTCGACCGCATCGAGCGGGAGCCGGAAGCGGTCCTTCGGGGCCGCGTTTCGCTGCCGGGACGCGAGAAGGCGTACGTCGCCGTGCGCGGTCTGTCCGGGCTCGACGCGCGCAGCGTCTCCCGGGGGGCCGTCAGGAGGCGTACCTGATGCGCAAGTGCGACGGCCCCGGCGCAGGTCCCGCGCGTCGGCTCAAACGGTGGGCAACCCTCCGCATGACCATGGCGTCCCAGACTGCAACTGCCGAAAGGGAGGACGCATGAGGCAGGACGACAGGCAGCCCGAAGGAGACGCCGACGGATCCGGCAAACGGTCGTCCGCCGTCGTCGTGGGCGGCGGCCTGGCCGGCATCACCTCAGCCCTCGCCCTGGCCGACGCCGGCCTCGACGTCACCCTGCTCGAGGGCCGCCCGCGCCTCGGCGGACTCGCCTTCTCCTTCCAGCGCGGCGAGCTGACCGTCGACAACGGCCAGCACGTCTACCTGCGCTGCTGCACCGCCTACCGCTGGTTCCTCGACCGGGTCGAGGGCGCGCACCTGGCACCGCTGCAGGAACGACTCGACGTACCCGTGCTCGACGCCGACCGGCATCGGCTCGGGCGGCTGCGCCGCACCGCGCTGCCCGTGCCCCTGCACCTGGCCGCGAGCCTCGCCACCTACCCGCATCTGTCGCTCGCCGAGCGCGCCGCCGTCGGCCGCGCGGCGCTCGCCCTCAAGGGGCTCGACCCGGCCGACCCGGCGCTCGACAGTCAGGACTTCGGCAGCTGGCTGGCCGCCCGCGGACAGTCGAAGCGCGCCATCGAGGCCCTGTGGGACCTCGTCGGGGTCGCCACCCTCAACGCCGTCGCGGGCGACGCCTCGCTCGGCCTCGCCGCGATGGTGTTCAAGACCGGTCTGCTCTCCGACCCGGGCGCCGCCGACATCGGCTGGGCGCGGGTGCCCCTCGGTGACATCCATGACGGTCTGGCCCGCAAGGCGCTCGACTCGGCGGGCGTGCGTACCGAACTGAGGGCACGTGTCACCTCCATCTCCCGTAGTGAGAACGGCGGTTGGCGCGTCGAGGTTCCCGGTGAGACCATCCCGGCGGACACGGTGGTGCTCGCCGTGCCCCAGGCCGAGACCCACGACCTGCTCCCCGACGGCGCCCTCGACGAGCCCGACCGGCTGCTCGGCATCGAGACCGCGCCGATCCTGAACATCCACGTCGTGTACGACCGGAAGGTTCTCAAGCGGCCCTTCTTCGCCGCGCTCGGCACCCCCGTGCAGTGGGTCTTCGACCGGACCGACGCCTCGGGCCTGGCCGCGGGCCAGTACCTGGCGGTGTCGCAGTCCGCGGCCCAGGACGAGATCGACGCTCCCGTGGCGGCGCTCAGAGAGCGCTATCTGCCGGAGCTCGAGCGCCTCCTGCCCGCCGCGCACGGCGCACGGGTCCTCGACTTCTTCGTGACCCGGGAGCGCACCGCGACCTTCGCGCCCACGCCGGGCGTCGGCCGCCTGCGACCGGGCGCGCACACCAACGCGTCCGGGCTCTACCTGGCCGGCGCGTGGACCGCGACCGGCTGGCCCGCGACGATGGAAAGCGCTGTACGCAGCGGAATCACCGCAGCCCGGGCGGCCCTGACCGCACTCGACCGCCCCCATGGCCATCTCTTCGAGGAGGCGGCGTGAAGCTCGACCTGCTGGGGCCCCCGCCCCAGGAACCCCGCACCGGAACCAGAGGAGAGAATGTGCCGACTGTGCCCTCGGCCGAACCGGCCGCTGTGGACGTGACCGCGCTGCTGGAACGCGGCCGGACGCTGGCCACCCCGGTCCTGCGGTCCGCGGTGGACCGCCTCGCGCCGCCCATGGACACCGTCGCCGCCTACCACTTCGGCTGGATCGACGCGGCGGGCAACCCGTCCGTCGGCGACGGCGGCAAGGCCGTGCGCCCGGCACTGGCCCTGCTCTCCGCGGAGGCCGCCGGCGCGAGCCCGGAGACCGGCGTGCCCGGCGCTGTCGCCGTCGAGCTGGTCCACAACTTCTCGCTCCTGCACGACGACCTGATGGACGGCGACGAGCAGCGCCGCCACCGCGACACGGTGTGGAAGGTGCACGGCCCCGCGCAGGCGATCCTCGTCGGCGACGCGCTGTTCGCCCTCGCCAACGAGGTCCTGCTCGAACTCGGCACCGTCGAGGCCGGCCGCGCCACGCGCAGGCTCACCACAGCGACCCGCGCCCTCATCGACGGCCAGGCGCAGGACATCTCCTACGAGCACCGCGAGCGGGTCACCGTCGAGGAGTGCCTGGAGATGGAGGGCAACAAGACGGGCGCGCTGCTCGCCTGCGCGGTCTCCATCGGCGCGGTCCTCGGCGGCGCCGACGACGCCACCGCCGACATCCTGGAGAAGTACGGCTACCACCTGGGCCTCGCCTTCCAGGCCGTCGACGACCTGCTCGGCATCTGGGGCGACCCGGAGGCCACCGGCAAGCAGACCTGGAGCGATCTGCGCCAGCGCAAGAAGTCCCTGCCCGTGGTCGCCGCGCTCGCCGCGGGCGGCCCGGCCTCCGAACGGCTCGGCGAGCTGCTCGCCGCCGACGCCAAGAGCAACGACTTCGACAGCTTCTCCGAGGAGGAGTTCGCCGCGCGTGCCGCCCTGATCGAGCAGGCGGGCGGCCGCGAGTGGACCGCCGAGGAGGCGCGACGGCAGCACGCCGTCGCCATCGAGGCCCTGGACGCGGTCCAGATGCCGGACCAGGTGCGGGCGCAGCTCACCGCGCTCGCCGACTTCGTCGTCGTACGAAAGAGATGATCACTATCGGCCCCAACTGAATCGCAGTCGCCGGCCTGTGTCCCTCCAGGGCCCCGGCCGACGGCGGACCCGGCAGAGATGAAGCACTGCGTAGAAGGGGAAGCCATGACAGCGACGACCGACGGAAGCACCGGAGCGGCGACGCCCCGAGCGGCCTCGGCCACCGGAACGACCGACACCACTCCCGCGGCGCCCGGCGCACTGGGTGCCGCGGCCCGCGCCATAGAACGGTCCACGCAATTCCTGTTGTCCCGCCAGGACGCCCAGGGATGGTGGAAGGGCGACCTGGAAACCAATGTGACCATGGACGCCGAGGACCTGTTGCTCCGTCAGTTCCTGGGCATCCAGGACGAGTCGACGACCAGGGCCGCCGCGCTCTTCATCCGCGGCGAGCAGCGCGACGACGGCACCTGGGCCACCTTCTACGGCGGCCCGGGCGAACTCTCCACCACCATCGAGGCGTACGTGGCGCTGCGCCTCGCGGGGGACGCCCCGGACGCTCCGCACATGGCCAAGGCGTCCGCCTGGATCAGGGAGCGGGGCGGCATCGCCTCGGCCCGGGTCTTCACCCGCATCTGGCTCGCCCTCTTCGGCTGGTGGAAGTGGGACGACCTGCCCGAGCTGCCGCCCGAACTCCTTTATTTTCCCAAGTGGTTCCCGCTCAACATTTACGACTTCGGCTGCTGGGCGCGGCAGACCATCGTGCCGCTCACCATCGTCTCGGCCAAGCGCCCGGTGCGTCCCGCGCCCTTCCCGCTGGATGAGCTGCACACCGACGCGAGCGCCCCGAATCCCGCCAAACCCCTTGCCCCGGTGGCGAGTTGGGACGGCGTCTTCCAGCGCATGGACAAGGCGCTGCACCTTTATCACAAGATCGCTCCGCGCGGTGTGCGCAAGGCCGCGATGAACAGCGCCGCGCGCTGGATCATCGAGCGGCAGGAGAACGACGGCTGCTGGGGCGGCATCCAGCCGCCCGCCGTGTACTCCGTGATCGCGCTGCACCTGATGGGCTACGACCTCGACCACCCGGTCCTCAAGGCGGGCCTCGCGTCCCTGGACCGCTTCGCCGTGTGGCGCGAGGACGGCGCGCGGATGATCGAGGCCTGCCAGTCGCCGGTGTGGGACACCTGCCTCGCGGCCATCGCCCTCGCCGACGCCGGGGTGCCCGCCGACCATCCGCAGCTGGTCAAGGCCGCGGACTGGATGCTGGGCGAGCAGATCGTGCGGCCCGGCGACTGGTCGGTGCGCAGGCCGGGACTGACCCCCGGCGGCTGGGCCTTCGAATTCCACAACGACAACTACCCCGACATCGACGACACCGCCGAGGTCGTCCTCGCGCTGCGCCGGGTCGCGCACCCGGACAAGCCGCGCCTGGAGAACGCCATCGAGCGCGGTGTGCGCTGGAACCTCGGCATGCAGTCGAAGAACGGCGCCTGGGCCGCCTTCGACGTCGACAACACCAGCCCCTTCCCCAACCGCCTGCCGTTCTGCGACTTCGGCGAGGTCATCGACCCGCCCTCCGCCGACGTCACCGCGCACGTGGTGGAGATGCTCGCCTGGGAGGGCAGGTCCCACGACCCGCGCACCCGGCGCGGCGTGGAGTGGCTGCTCGCCGAACAGGAGCCGAACGGCGCCTGGTTCGGGCGCTGGGGCGTCAACTACGTCTACGGCACCGGGTCGGTGCTGCCCGCGCTCGTCGCCGCCGGACTGCCCGCCTCGCACCCGGCGATCCGACGCGCGGTCGCCTGGCTGGAGTCGGTGCAGAACGACGACGGCGGCTGGGGCGAGGACCTGCGCTCCTACCGCGACGAACAGTGGGTCGGGCGCGGCGCCTCCACGGCGTCGCAGACCGCCTGGGCGCTGCTCGCGCTGCTCGCGGCGGGGCAGCGGGACACCAAGTCCGTGGAGCGCGGCGTCGACTGGCTGGTGCAGGCGCAGACCGAGGACGGCTCCTGGGACGAGCCGTACTTCACCGGCACCGGCTTCCCCTGGGACTTCTCGATCAACTACCACCTCTACCGGCAGGTCTTCCCGCTGACCGCGCTCGGCCGGTACGTCAACGGAGAGCCGGCCGTCGGCGGCTCCGGCAAGGGGGGCTGATGGCCGTGTCCCCGGCGCGGCCGGGCCCCGCACCGCTCCTCGTCGCCTGTGCGCTCGGCATCGAGCACCTCGCCCTGCGCACCGGCGAGCGGGGCGGTGCGAGCGGCCCCATGACCGTCCTGAGGACGGGCATGGGACCGCGGGCCGCCGAGCGCGCCGTGGCCAAGGCGCTCGAGGGCCCCTCCCTGCACGACGCGGCCGTCGTGGCCACCGGCTTCTGCGCCGGGCTCGCCCCCGGCATGCACCCCGGCGATCTGGTCGTCGCCGGGGAGACCCGCCACGACGGCGGCGCCACGCCCTGCGTGGGCACCGAGCTCCTGGTCGAGGAGCTGGTGCGCGCGCTGCCCCGCCGCACCGTGCACACCGGGCCGCTCACGGGCTCCGACCACGTCGTCCGCGGCCACGAACGCGGCGATCTGCTCGCCACCGGTGCCATCGCGGTGGACATGGAGTCCGCCGTCACGCTGCGCACCGCCGTGACGGCCGGGCCCCGCCCCGTTGCCGCCGTCCGGGTGGTCGTGGACGCCCCACAGCACGAACTCGTACGAATCGGCACGGTGCGCGGTGGAATATCGGCCTTCCGCGTTCTCCGTGCCGTGCTTCCCGCTTTCTTCGAATGGCACCGTTCTTCGCTGCTCCCCCGGAGGTGAGCCAGATGGTCATGCCGCTGCGTCAGTCGATCAAGGTCGCTACGTACCTGATGGAACAGAAGCTGCGCAAGCGGGACAAGTTCCCGCTGATTGTCGAGTTGGAGCCGCTGTTCGCGTGCAACCTGAAGTGCGAGGGCTGCGGCAAGATCCAGCATCCGGCCGGGGTGCTCAAGCAGCGCATGCCGGTGGCGCAGGCCGTGGGCGCCGTTCTCGAGTCCGGTGCGCCGATGGTGTCCATCGCCGGCGGCGAACCGCTGATGCACCCTCAGATCGATGAGATCGTCCGGCAGTTGGTCGCCAAGAAGAAGTACGTCTTCCTTTGCACCAATGCCATGTTGCTGCGCAAGAAGATGGACAAGTTCAAGCCCTCGCCGTACTTCGCGTTCGCCGTGCACATCGACGGGATGCGGGAGCGCCACGACGAGTCGGTGGCGAAGGAGGGGGTGTTCGACGAGGCGGTCGAGGCCATGAAGGAGGCCAAGCGGCGCGGCTTCCGGGTGACCACCAACTCGACCTTCTTCAACACGGACACCCCGCAGACGATCATCGAGGTGCTCAACTTCCTCAATGACGAGCTGCAGGTCGACGAGATGATGCTGTCGCCCGCCTACGCCTACGAGAAGGCGCCCGACCAGGAGCACTTCCTCGGCGTCGAGCAGACCCGCGAGCTGTTCAAGAAGGCCTTCGCGGGCGGCAACCGGCGCCGCTGGCGGCTGAACCACTCGCCGCTGTTCCTGGACTTCCTTGAGGGCAAGGTCGACTTCCAGTGCACGGCGTGGGCGATCCCCAACTACTCGCTCTTCGGCTGGCAGCGCCCCTGCTATCTGATGAGCGACGGGTACGTCCCCACGTACCGGGAGCTGATCGAGAAGACCGACTGGTCCAAGTACGGCCGCGGCAAGGACGAGCGGTGCGCCAACTGCATGGCGCACTGCGGGTACGAGCCGACGGCCGTCCTCGCCACCATGGGCTCCCTCAAGGAGTCCCTGCGGGCCATGCGTGAGACCGTCAACGGAAACCGCGGGTGACGTCATGAGCCCTGGAGCGCCCGTCACGTTGGGCCTCCCGGAGCTGCCGGTCCGGCCCCTCGCCGAGCGCCGCGTCTCGCGGCGCATCGAGGTCGGACCGGTGGCCGTGGGGGGCGGCGCGCCGGTTTCGGTGCAGTCGATGACGACGACGCGTACGTCGGACATCGGGGCGACGCTGCAGCAGATCGCGGAGCTGACGGCGTCGGGGTGCCAGATCGTGCGGGTGGCGTGTCCGACGCAGGACGACGCGGACGCGCTCGCGACGATCGCGCGGAAGTCGCAGATCCCGGTGATCGCCGACATCCACTTCCAGCCGAAGTACGTGTTCGCGGCGATCGACGCCGGGTGCGCGGCGGTGCGGGTGAACCCCGGCAACATCAAGCAGTTCGACGACCGGGTGCGGGACATCGCACGGGCGGCGAACGACGCGGGCACCCCAATCCGGATCGGCGTCAACGCGGGCTCCCTGGACGCCCGCTTGCTGAAGAAGTACGGCAGGGCGACGCCGGAGGCCCTGGTCGAGTCGGCGCTGTGGGAGGCGTCGCTGTTCGAGGAGCACGGCTTCCGGGACATCAAGATCTCGGTGAAGCACAACGACCCGGTGGTCATGGTCAACGCCTACCGGCAGCTGGCCGCCGCCTGCGACTACCCCCTGCATCTGGGGGTGACCGAGGCGGGCCCCGCCTTCCAGGGCACGATCAAGTCGGCCGTCGCCTTCGGCGCGCTGCTCGCCGAGGGAATCGGCGACACGATCCGTGTCTCGCTCTCGGCCCCTCCGGCCGAGGAGGTCAAGGTCGGCATCCAGATCCTGGAGTCCCTGAACCTGCGCCAGCGCCGCCTGGAGATCGTGTCCTGCCCGTCCTGCGGGCGCGCCCAGGTCGACGTCTACAAGCTGGCGGACGAGGTGACGGCGGGGCTCGACGGCATGGAGGTGCCGTTGCGGGTCGCGGTCATGGGGTGCGTGGTGAACGGGCCGGGTGAGGCGCGTGAGGCCGATCTGGGTGTCGCGTCCGGCAATGGCAAGGGCCAGATCTTCGTCAAGGGCGAGGTCGTCAAGACGGTGCCCGAGTCGAAGATCGTCGAGACCCTCATCGAAGAGGCGATGAAGATCGCCGAGCAGATGGAGGCCGCAGGCGTCCCGTCCGGGGTGCCCGACGTCACAGTGAGCTGAGAACGAACCAGTAAGGGGGCCCGAGCATGACCATTCTGGAGACGATCCGGGGGCCGCGCGACCTGAAGGCGCTGACCGAGCGCGAACTCGCCGAACTGGCGGAGGAGATACGGGAGTTCCTGGTGCACGCGGTCGCCAGGACCGGCGGTCACCTCGGGCCCAACCTGGGGGTGGTGGAGCTCACCATGGCCCTGCACCGGGTCTTCGAGTCACCGCTCGATCGCATCGTGTGGGACACCGGCCACCAGAGCTATGTGCACAAGCTGCTGACCGGGCGTCAGGACTTCTCCAAGCTGCGCGGCAAGGGCGGCCTTTCCGGCTACCCCTCGCGGGAGGAGTCCGACCACGACATCGTCGAGAACAGCCACGCGTCGACCGCCCTCGGCTGGGCCGACGGCCTCGCCAAGGCCCGTGACGTCCTCGGCGAACGCGGGCACGTCGTCGCCGTCATCGGGGACGGCGCGCTCACCGGCGGCATGGCGTGGGAGGCGCTGAACAACATCGCGGCCGCCAAGAACCAGCCCCTGATCATCGTCGTCAACGACAACGAGCGCTCGTACGCCCCCACCATCGGCGGCCTCGCCAACCACCTGGCCACCCTGCGCACCACCGACAGCTACGAACAGGTCCTCGCCTGGGGCAAGGAGTTCCTCCAGCGCACTCCCGTCGTCGGCCGCACCCTCTACGAGTCGCTGCACGGCGCCAAGAAGGGCTTCAAGGACGCCTTCGCGCCCCAGGGCATGTTCGAGGACCTCGGCCTGAAGTACGTCGGGCCGATCGACGGGCACGACACCAAGGCCGTCGAGTCGGCGCTGCGCCGCGCGAAACGCTTCCACGGGCCCGTGCTCGTGCACTGCCTCACCGAGAAGGGCCGCGGCTACGAACCCGCGCTCGCCGACGAGGCGGACCGCTTCCACACCGTCGGCGTCATGGACCCGCTCACCTGCGAACCCCTCGCCCCGTCCAACGGCCCCTCCTGGACCTCGGTGTTCGGCGACGAGATCGTCCGCATCGGCGCCGAGCGCGAGGACGTCGTGGCCATCACGGCCGCCATGCTGCACCCGGTGGGGCTCACCCGGTTCGCCGAGGCCTACCCGGACCGGGTGTGGGACGTCGGCATCGCCGAGCAGCACGCCGCGGTGGCCGCCGCGGGCCTCGCCACCGGCGGCCTCCACCCCGTCGTCGCCGTCTACGCCACCTTCCTCAACCGCGCCTTCGACCAGCTCCTGATGGACGTGGCGCTGCACCGCTGCGGGGTGACGTTCGTCCTCGACCGGGCCGGGGTCACCGGGCCCGACGGGGCGTCCCACAACGGCATGTGGGACCTGTCCGTCCTCCAGGTCGTCCCCGGCCTCAGGATCGCCGCGCCGCGCGACGCCGACCAGCTCCGCGCCCAGCTCCGCGAGGCCGTCACCGTCGACGACGCGCCGACGCTGCTGCGGTTCCCCAAGGAGTCGGTGGGCCCCGCGATCCCGGCCGTCGACCGCGTGGGCGCCATGGACGTGCTGAGCCGCGGCCCCGAAGAGGAGGGCACGACCGCCGACGTGCTGCTCGTCGCCGTCGGCGTGATGGCTCCGGTGTGCCTGGGCGCCGCCGACCTGCTGCGGGAGCGTGGGATCAGCGTCACCGTGGTCGACCCGCGCTGGGTCAAGCCCGTCGACCCGGAGCTGCCCGCGCTCGCGGCGGAGCACCGGCTCGTCGCGGTCGTCGAGGACAACAGCAAGGCGTCCGGGGTCGGCGCGGCGGTCGCGCTGGCCCTCGGCGAGGCCGAAGTGGACGTTCCCGTACGGCGGTTCGGCATCCCCGACCAGTTCCTCGCGCACGCCAAGCGGGGCGAGGTGCTCGCCGACCTCGGGCTCACCCCCGTGGAGATCGCCGGGAGCATCAGCGCGACCATCGCGCGCCGGCGCGCCACCGGCGCCGACGCGCCGGAACAGGCCGGTCCCACCGGCACCGAGAGAGCCGGTGCGGCCGGCGAGGAGAGTCGGGCATGACCAGCATGAGCAAGGAGTTCGACCTCGGCCGGCTGCTCGCCGAGCGCGGCGGCGAACGGTACGAACTGCACGCGCGCCATCTGAACCACCAACTGCCGCGCATGCTGCACACCATCGGCTTCGACAAGGTCTACGAACGCGCGGAGGGCGCCCACTTCTGGGACGCGGACGGCAACGACTACCTGGACATGCTCGCCGGGTTCGGCGTCATGGGCCTCGGCCGCCACCACCCGGTCGTGCGCAAGGCGCTGCACGACGTCCTCGACGCCTCCCTCGCCGACCTCACCCGCTTCGACTGCCAGCCCCTCCCCGGCCTGCTCGCCGAGCAACTGCTCACCCACAGCCCGCACCTGGACCGGGTGTTCTTCGGCAACAGCGGCACCGAGGCGGTGGAGACGGCCCTGAAGTTCGCCCGGTACGCGACCGGGAAGCCGAGGGTGCTGTACTGCGCGCACGCCTTCCACGGGCTGACCACCGGCTCGCTCTCCGTCAACGGCGAGGACGGGTTCCGGGACGGCTTCGCGCCGCTCCTGCCCGACACGGCGGTCCCGCTCGGCGATCTGGACGCCCTGCGCGCGGAGTTGCAGAAGGGCGACGTCGCCGCGCTGATCGTCGAACCCATTCAGGGCAAGGGCGTGCACGAGGCACCGCCGGGCTATCTGCGCGCCGCCCAGGAGCTGCTGCGCCGGCACAAGGCGCTCCTCATCGCCGACGAGGTGCAGACCGGCCTCGGCAGGACCGGCGAGTTCTACGCCTACCAGCACGACGAGGGCGTCGAGCCCGACCTGGTGTGCGTGGCCAAGGCGCTGTCCGGCGGCTATGTGCCGGTCGGCGCCACCCTCGGCAAGGACTGGATCTTCAAGAAGGTCTACTCGTCCATGGACCGGGTCCTGGTGCACTCGGCGAGCTTCGGGGCCAACGCGCAGGCCATGGCGGCCGGGCTCGCCGTCCTCGCCGTCATGCGGGACGAGAAGGTCGTCGAGAACGCGCGCGTGACCGGTGAGCTCCTGAAGTCGCGGCTCGGCGCGCTCGTGGACCGCTACGAACTGCTCAGCGAGGTGCGCGGGCGCGGGCTCATGATCGGCATCGAGTTCGGCAGACCGAAGTCCCTGAAGCTGCGCAGCCGCTGGACGATGCTCCAGGCCGCGCGCAAGGGCCTGTTCGCGCAGATGGTGGTGGTGCCGCTGCTCCAGAAGCACCACATCCTCACCCAGGTCTCCGGCGACCACCTGGAGGTCATCAAGCTGATCCCGCCGCTCACGGTGGGGGAGAAGGACGTCGACCGGTTCGTGGACGCCTTCACCGCCGTCATGGACGACGCGCACAGCGGGGGCGGGCTGATGTGGGACTTCGGCAAGACGCTGGTGAAGCAGGCGGTGGCGAACCGGTAGCCGTGAGGTCCGGCAGTGACGCGGTCCATCGGAGGGTTTTTGCCTCAGGGGCAAGAAAGTTGCCCCTGAGGCAAGCCTCTGGCTGAATCGAAGCATGAACCCTGCCGAGCCCGCGGGGGCCGCCCCGGAGCCCGACGACGCCGCCGACCCCCGGGCCGACACCGTCGCCGATGCCCTGCCCGTCGTCGCGCCCCAGCTCCGGGACCTGCGCCGACGCGCCGCCCTGACCCTGGAGGCCGCCGCCCGCGCGGCCGGGCTCTCGCCCGCGCACCTGTCCCGTCTGGAGACCGGTCTGCGCCAGCCGTCCCTGCCGATGCTGCTCGCGCTCGCCCGTACCTACGGTACGACGGTCTCCGAGCTCCTCGGCGAGACACCCGCCGACCGGCACTCCGTCGTCCGCGCCCCCGACATGGAGCCCACGGCGGCCGGCGGCTGGACCTACTGGCAGGCGGGCGCGCCCGGCCGGGGCATGCAGGCGCTGCGGGTGCACGTCCCGCACGGCGCGCAGGGCGACATGGTGCGGGTCCACCCGGGCGAGGAGTGGCTGTACGTCCTCACCGGGCGGCTCCGGCTCCGGCTCGGCGACACCGCGTACACCCTCGCCCCGGGCGACAGCGCGCACTTCGACTCGCTGACCCCGCACCGGATCGCCGCCGCGGACCACGGCGGCGCCGACCTCCTCTTCGTCCACACCTTGCTGCAGAGCCCGGCCACCGCGCTGTGCCTCGGCGGCCCCACCCAGGGAGACCGACATGACGGAATCTGAGCAGCCGCGGCAGGCCGGCCCCGAGCAGGCGGCGCGGCCCGAGCGCCGCATGGTCATGCAGGAGAAGTTCCCGCGCGCCCTGTGGGTGCGGTTGATCATCTATGTGGCCGTGGGCCACGTGTTCGCGTTCTTCGTCTATCTGCTGTTCGTGCTCGGGGGCAAGAACCAGTAGGGGCGGCGGGGCGTCCCGGCCGACGGGACGCCCGGGTCAGTCGAGGAGCCGGTCGCGCAGCCGCTCCCGTGTCAGCGGGCTGACACCGAGGCCCCGCTCCAGATACGTGTCGGTGTCGCCCCACGTCAGCGCGATCGTCTCGAAGGCCGCGTCCAGATACTCGGCGCGGGCGTCGAACAGCGGGCTCAGCAGCTCCATGACCTCGGGGGACATCGCGTCCGCCGAGGTGCTGCTGCGGTGCACCTTGTAGCGGCGGTGCGCGGCGTTCGACTCCAGATAGTCCGCCTTGATCGCGTCGCGCTCCACGCCGACCGCGAGCAGCGTCACCGCTATGGACAGGCCCGCCCGGTCCTTGCCCGCCGCGCAGTGCATGAGCGCGGGGACACTGTCCTCGGCCAGCGCGTGCAGGACCCGGCTGTGCTCGGCCGTGCGCTCCTTGATGATCGTCCGGTACGACGCCGACATCCGCCCCGCGGCCTTGCCGTCGGACAGGACCGAGCGCAACTGGTCCAGGTCGCCGTCGCGGACCATCTTCCAGAACTCGGCGCCGTCGGCCGGGTCGGTCAGCGGCAGGTTCACATTGCGCACGCCCGGCAGCGCCACGTCCGGGCCCTCCAGGCGCTGGTCGGCGGCGTTGCGGAAGTCGAAGATCGTGTGCAGGCCCAGCGAGCCGAGGAACGCGGCGTCGGCGTCCGTGGCGTGCGCGAGGTGACCACTGCGGAAGAGGACGCCGTGGCGCACCCGGCGGCCGTCGAGCGTCGGCAGCCCGCCCACGTCACGGAAGTTGCGCACGCCGGCCAGCTCGGGCTCGGTCGACGGGACCTGCTGCGTCACGGGGTCTCCTCTTGATCGGGGGCGGCTTCGCGCGACCTCGCGGGCCCACGGCCCGCGCGTGGTTGCGCCTTCGACGATACGACACGGGTTCCTGAGGCAATCAGTCCTGGTGCGGGGGTGCCCGGAGGTGCGCACGGGGGTGCGTCAGGGTGGCGTACGCGGGAGGTGCGCGGGCGTTGCCCCGATGGTCGTATGGGCTCGAAGATGTGCGTACACGCGCGTGCCTGTTGAGATCTGTTTCCGCAGCTGTGGAGCTCTGGGGGTTCGATGATCGAGATCGGCGCAGACGGCCGGACGTGGCTCCTCTCGGGGCCCACCAGCAGCTACGCGCTGCGTCTCACGGACCGTGACGAACTGCTGCATCTCCACTGGGGCCCGCGCCTCGCCCTGGCCGACGCCGAGGCCCTCGCGGCGGCGCCGACGCCCCCGGAGCGGCCCTTCGAGTCGTGGCTGGACGGCCGCGAGGAGTATCCGGTCGAGGGCGGGCCGCGGTTCGTGCGGCCCGCGCTCTCGGTGCGCGGCGGCGGGGTACGCGGAACCGAGTGGCGCTTCCTGGGACCGGCCGACGACACCGGCGACGAACTGCGGCTGCGCTTCACCGACGCCGTGCACGGCCTCCTGATCACGCTCGCCTACCGGATGCGCGGGGACGTCGTCGAGCGGTACGCCGTCCTCACCCACCAGGGCCCGCCCACGGCACCGCACGTGGAGGTCCTGCGGGCCGACTCCGCGACCTGGACCCTGCCGCCGCGCGAGCACTGGCGGCTCTCGCAGCTGCACGGGCGCTGGGCCGCCGAGTCCCGGCTCGCACGCTCCGACCTCACGTACGGCGAGCAGGTCATCGGCAGCAGGCGCGGGCACACCGGGCACCAGCACCTGCCCTGGGTGGCTCTCGACGCCGACGGCGCCACCGAGGAGCACGGCGAGGTGCACAGCTGCGCCCTCGCCTGGTCCGGGTCCTGGCGGATCGCGGTGCACCGGCTCCCGGACGGCGCCGTGCAGATCACCGGCGGCAGCGGGCACGACGACTCCGGGCAGCGACTGCTCGCCCCCGGCGCGTCCCTCACCACGCCCGTCTTCGCGGGGCTGTGGACCGACGGGGGCTTCGGCGCGGCCAGCCGGGCCTGGCACGCGTACCAGCGCGCGCACGTGATCCCGGACGCGGACGAGGTCCGGCCGGTGCTCTACAACTCCTGGGAGGCCACCGGGTTCGACATCTCCGAGGAGCAGCAGCGGGCCCTCGCGGAGCGGGCCGCCGGGCTCGGCGTGGAGCTGTTCGTCGTCGACGACGCGTGGTTCGGCCGACGGGTCAGCGACCGGGCGGGGCTCGGCGACTGGACGCCCAACCCCGAGCGCTTCCCCGGCGGCCTCAAGCCGCTCGCCGACGACGTGCACGCCCTCGGCATGCGGTTCGGGATCTGGGTCGAGCCGGAGATGGTCAACGCCGACAGCGACCTCTACCGCGCCCACCCCGACTGGGTGCAGCACCACCCCGGCCGCACCCGCACCGAGTTCCGCAACCAGCTCGTCCTCAACCTCGCGCGCGAGGACGTCCGCGCCCACCTGTGGGACCAGCTCGACGCCCTGCTGTCCAGCGCGCCCGTCGACTACGTCAAGTGGGACTTCAACCGCTGCTTCACCGACGCCGGCTGGCCCGGCGAGCCCTACCCGCAGCGGCTGTGGGACGCCCATGTGCACGGCTTCTACGACCTCCTGGACCGGCTGCGGACCGCGCACCCCACCGTCGCCATCGAGTCCTGCTCGGGCGGCGGCGGCCGTATCGACCTCGGCGTCCTCGCCCGCACCGACCAGGTCTGGACGTCCGACAACACCGACCCGCTCGACCGGCTCGCCATCCAGCACGGATTCAGCCAGATCCACCCGGCGCGCGTCATGGCCGCCTGGGTCACCGACAGCCCCAACACCCAGCTCAACGGGCGCGTCAGCTCGCTCAGGTTCCGCTTCGTCAGCGCGATGGCGGGCGTGCTCGGAGTCGGCGGCGACCTGACCCGGTGGAGCGCGGCGGAGCTCGCCGAGGCCCGCGACTGGGTCGAGCTCTACAAGGAGATCAGGCCCGTCGTGCAGCTCGGCGACCTGTACCGGCTGCGGGATCCGGACGGCGGCCTCTGCGCGGTGCAGTACGTCCTCGGGGACGAGGTCGTCGTCCTCGCCTGGCTCCCTGCGCAGGCGTACGGGCAGGAGACACCGCCGGTGCGGCTGCGGGGGCTCGACCCGGCGGCCGCCTACGCGTGCCGGGAGACGGCGGCGGTGCACCGCGGCGCCGTCCTGCTGCATCACGGGCTGCGGACCGGGCTCCGGGGCGATCTGGACGCGGCCGTGTTCCGGCTCCGGCGGATCGCGGACGTCGCAGGCGCGTATTCCGGGTTGGCGCAATCTTGACCAATGGCTTATCTCACCCCGCGTCAACCCCTTATTACGATGGCGTAGGTCACTTGTCGCCAGGAAAGATGTGACGACGTGACAGCAGAGTCGACACACTTCATCAAAAACACACCCACGGACACCTTCACCTCCTACGCAGCGGTCGGCGACAGCTTCACCGAAGGCGTGGGGGACCCCGGACCCGACGGCACCTTCGTCGGCTGGGCGGACCGGCTCGCCGTCCTCCTCGACGACCGCGTGCCCGAGCACTCCTTCCGGTACGCCAACCTCGCCGTGCGCGGCAAGCTCCTCGACCAGATCGTCGCGGACCAGGTGCCGCGCGCCAAGGAGCTGGCACCCGACCTGGTCACGTTCGCCGCGGGCGGCAACGACATCATCCGGCCCGGCACCGACCCCGACGAGGTCGCCGAGCGGTTCGAGCGCGCCGTCGCCGACCTCGCCTCCGCCGTCGGCACCGTCGTCGTCACCACGGGCTTCGACACCCGGGGCGTGGCCCTCCTCAAGCACCTCCGCGGCAAGATCGCCACGTACAACGGCCATGTCCGCGCGGTCGCCGACCGGTACGGCTGCCCCGTGCTCGACCTGTGGTCCCTCAAGTCCGTGCAGGACCGACGGGCCTGGGACGACGACCGCCTCCACCTGTCCGCCGAGGGACACACCCGGGTGGCGCTGCGGGCCGCCCAGGCCCTCGGCATCGAGGTGCCCGCCGACCCGGAGCAGCCCTGGCCGCCGCTGCCGCCGCGCGGCACCCTGGAAGTACGGCGCGACGACATCCACTGGGCGCGTGAGCACCTGGTGCCGTGGATCGGGCGGCGGCTGCGCGGGGAGTCCTCCGGCGACCATGTGGCCGCGAAGCGGCCGGACTTGATGCCGCTGTAGGCGCCGCGGGGGCGGGGTGGGCTCGGCCGGTGAGGTGGCCGTGCTCTGGGCGGGCTCGACCGGTGAGGTGACCGCGCTCTGGGCGGGCGGGCTCGACCGGTGAGGTGACAGGGCGGGAGTGGCGGGCCCCGTGCGCGGGTTGGCGGGTGCTGGGATGACGGCCAGCCGTCCCCTCGGGGGCGGACGACCGGTACACCGGAAGGACTCCCGCCATGTCCGCAGCCCCGCCCCCGCCCGTGCGCACCGGCGCCCCCGCCCGTCCTCCGCGTGCGCGCACCGCCCCGCGCGCGCTCGTGGCGGCCGTCGTCGTGCTCGCCGCGCTCGGCCTGCCGTCGGCGTTCGTCGCGCGCGCCGCGGCGGCCGGTGCCGCCGGTGTCCCCGGAGGATCAGCCCCGGCATCCTCCGTTCTCGCTCCGGCTCCGGCTTCCGCTCCGGCTCCGGCTCACGCCCCGGCTCCGGCGGTCGCGGACTTCCGGGACGACCCGACCCCCACCCCCTCCACCGTGACCGTCACCGGCACGGGCTCCGCGAGCGCCGCCCCCGACCTGGCCGTGGTCGGCATGGCCGTGGAGGTCACCGCGCCGACCGCGGAGAAGGCGCTCGCCGCGCAGCACGCCGCCGCGAACGCGCTGCTCGGCGCCCTGCGCGGGCAGCAGGTCGCCGAGCGCGACGTCCGTACGGACAGCCTGGAGCTGTCGGCCGTGTACGAGGACGGCGGCGGGGCGTCCAAGCTCACCGGGTACCGGGCCGCGCAGAGCTTCAGCGTGAAGGTGCGTGAGCCGCATCGCACCGGCCGTGTCGTCAAGGCGGCGGTGGCCGCGGCCGGTGACGCCGTACGGGTCAACGGGGTCACCTTCGACCTGGCCGACGCGCGGCCGCTGCGGGCCGAGGCCCGTGAGGCCGCGCACGCGGACGCCCGCTCCAAGGCCGAGCACTACGCCGCCCTGACGGGCCGCGGCCTCGGCCGCCTCGTCTCCCTCACCGAGGCCGAGTCCGGCAACCCCCGGCCCCTGACGGTGTCGCCGTCGGCCTTCACCAAGCAGGAGGGGGTGCCGGTGGCGCCGGGGGAGATCCAGGACAGTGTGTCGGTGGTGGCGGTGTACGAGTTGCGGTGAGGGGTGGGCTGAGGTCGGGGCGCTGCCGGGGGCTCCCCAATCCCACCCCTTTCCCGAAACTGGGGCTCCGCCCCAGACCCCGCTCCTCAAACGCCGGAGGGGCTGAAAATTACCCGCACATCATCTAGCCCGTCCGGCGTTTGAGGACGAGGCGCGGAGCGCCGATCAGGGGGGTCCAGGGGGCGCAGCCCCCGGTTTCGGAGAAGGGGTGGGACTGGGGCGCCCCGCGAGGGTCGAGGGCGGGGTAAGTCAGGTGCTCAAGTCGTCCGTGGACAAGCCCAGTTCGCGGGCCAGGGCCTCGTCGGCCCAGGTGCGCGTCCGCGCGCGGGACACCGAGCCGGGATAGGCCGTCACCTGGACGGCGAGGCCGTCGAGGAAGGCCGTCAGGCGGAGGGCCGCGGCCTGCGGGTCGGGGCAGCGGAACTCGCCCGCCGCCACGCCCTCGGCGATCACCCCGGCGAGCGCGGCCTTCCAGCGGCGGTCCAGATCCCGGGTGACCGAGCGCAGCGCGGGCTCGCGCAGGGCCGACGCCCAGCCCTCGATCCACAGCCGCCAGCCCTTGGCCGTCCCCGTCGGCGCGTACCAGCGCACCGCCGCCCGCAGCCGGCGCACCGCCGACGTGCGGCGGCCGAGGAGCTTGTGCAGATGCGCCAGATCGCCCTCGGCGGCATGCGCGAACGCGGCGGCGACCAGCTCGTCCTTGGTCGAGAAGTGGTACAGGACGAGCGCGTTGCTCACCCCGAGCGCGGCCGCGACGTCCGCGATGCGCACGGCCGCCACGCCGCGTACCTCGATCTGCTCGACGGTGGCGGTCAGCAGCTCCACCCGCCGCTCCGCCACGCTCAACCGCACTCTTGTCACGCCGTGCACCCTACCTACGCGCGTCACCCAGGGCGTATGCGCGGCGGGCACGGCGCGCGCCCCGCCGTGCGCGTCAGGGCGTCGCGGGCGGCCGGTGCCAGCCGAAGCGGTTCGTGATCTCCGGGAGGCGGTCCGCGGCCAGGGCGTGTGCGGCGGCGCGTGGTGTCGTACCGTCCCGGCGCGCCCGCGCGAGCACCTGCCCGACCAGGGCCCGCATGGCGCGACGCGTGTGCGCGAAGGCCTCGTCGGCCATGGCCGCCCCGTCGGTCGCCCCGGCGGCCCGCGACGCGGAAGCGGTGCCGATGTCGCCGAACAGCGTCCACCACCACCAGGCATTCGTGGCGGAGTTGACCACCACGTCCGGCAGGACCGTGACACCGCGCGCGGTGAGCAGCCGCTCCGCGTCCGCGAGCACCGGCATGTTGGCCGCCTCCGCGATCCAACGCGCCCTGATCCGGTCCTGGTTGGCGGTGTCGACGGCGTACGACACGGCGGCCGGTACGAGGACCTCCGCGTCGGCCGACAGCCAGGCGTCGTCGGGGAGTTCGCGGTCGCCGGGGCGCAGCGCCGCGCGGTCGACGGTGCCGTAGGCGTCCCGGGCGGTGAGGAGCGCCTCCACGTCCAGGCCGTCGGGGTTGGCGATCGTGCCCTTGATGTCGGCCACCGCCACGACCGTGAGTCCCGCCCGGGCGAGGAAGCGCGCGGTGGCGCCGCCCATGGTGCCGAGGCCCTGCACGGCCACGCGCGCGTGCGCGGGGTCCGTGCCCGCCGCGTCGAGCGCGGTGAGCACGGACTCCGCGACACCGCAGCCCCCGACGAGCGCGTCGAGCCCGATCCCGTCGACCTCGACGGCGAACGCGTCCGCGAGGCGCCGCCGGGCCGCCGCCTCGTCGTCGAGGAGCGGGTAGACGGCCTGCACGCAGGACGTCAGACCGGCCTCGGCGGCGGCCCGGTCGACGAGGTCCTGGGTCAGGCCCAGGTCCTCGCCCATGGTCCAGAAGTCCGCGATGTAGGGGCGCATCGCCCGCAGGTAGCGCACGAGCACGTCGTACGCCGCCGGGTCCCGGGGGTCGCAGTCGATGCCGCCCTTGGCGCCGCCGAGCGGGATGTAGCGGGCCCGGGGGTCGTAGTGCAGGGCCTCCTTCATCGTCATCCCGCGCGCAAGCCCGGCGACCTCCTCCAGGGTGCAGCCGGGCCGCATCCGCAGGCCTCCGCTGCACACCCCGCGCACCAGCCGGTCGACCACCAGGAAGCCGCGTCGCCCGGTGACGTGGTCGGTCCAGGTGAGGGACAGGAAAGGCGGGGCTGCGGGCGGCTGCGGTGAGGTGGGCGCGGGCATGGGGCGGCTCCTGCGGATCTGCCGACGGGTGTACGGACTGCCGGTGTACGGCCTGGTGTGCCAGTGGCTGCTGGTCCGCCAGGCTGCTGACCGGGCTACTGACTGTTCGGTCAGTAACCCAGTAGTACACCATCGGCCCCGCGCCGTCGGCTCACACGGCGGGCCGGGAGTTCCCCGCGGGCACGTCGCGCAGGTCGCAGAACTCCTTGAAGCCCTGACTCGTCAGCCCCATCGCGGAGTTGAAGCGCGAGCGCATGTTCTCGACGGCCACCATCATGGTCAGCTCCACGAACGCGGCCTCGCCGAGGCTGCCGAGCAGCCGGGCGGCCAGTTCGTCGTCGACCTCCGGCGCATTCGCGGTCATCGCCTCCGCGTACGCCATCACGTCCCGCTCCAGCGGCGTGTAGACATCGCTCTCGCGCCACAGCGGTACGTCGCGCAGCTTGCGCGGGTCCAGGCCGCGCCGCTGGCTCTCCCAGTGGCCGAAGTCCATGCACCAGGAGCAGCCGATCGACGCCGCCGACGCCATCTCGGCCAGCGCCTTCAGGCCGGCGTCGAGCTTGTCGTACTTGGCGACGGACTGCTCGAAGCGCAGGTAGGACCAGAGGACGCGGCTGTTGTGCGCCATCGCCTTCCCGGGGTCGAGGACCTTGCCGTAGGCGCGCTTCGAGTACCACTCCATGGCGCGGAAGAAGAGCGTGCGGGGCGGGCTGAGCGAAATGCGGGCCATGGGGGCCACCTCCGGTGCGTACGCGGCGTGGTTTCGCCGTCTCACGGAGGAGACGGAGCGAAGGTGCTCCGATGTGACATCGGGGCCGGAAGCGGCCGACGGCGGCCCGGCGGGAGCCGTGCGGCCCGGCCCCGGCGGCCGCTGTCGGAGGTGGCGCACATAATGGGGGGAGCCTGAGCAATCCTGTTCCTGGAGGTGCCGTGTCCCGGTTCTCGAGCCCCCGGCTCCGCTCACTGCGGCCCGCCGCCTTCGGCGCGGACCCCGCGGGGGAGCGCCTGGCGCGCATCCAGAGATCGCCGAACTTCGCGAACGGCTCGTTCCAGAACCCGCTGGATGCCCGGACCAGACCGTCCGGATCCGCCCTGGAGTTCGCCAAGATCTACTTCCGCAAGGAGGAGCGGGTCCACCGCACCCCGTCCGACCCGATCCCGGTGCACGCGACGACGCTCGCCGACCTCGCCAGGCCCCCGGCGAGCGGCCTGCGGCTCACCTGGATGGGGCACTCCAGCGTCCTCGCCGAGATCGACGGGCGCCGGGTCCTCTTCGACCCCGTGTGGGGCGAGCGGTGCTCCCCCTTCGCCTTCGCCGGGCCGAAGCGGCTGCATCCGGTGCCGGTGCCGCTCGCGGCGCTAGGGCCCGTCGACGCGGTCGTGATCTCCCACGACCACTACGACCACCTGGACCTGCCCAGCATCAAGGCGCTCGCCGGTACGGACACGGTGTTCGCGGTGCCGCTCGGCGTCGGCGCCCACCTGGAGCGCTGGGGCGTGCCCGCGGACCGGCTGCGCGAGCTGGACTGGCACGAGTCCACGGACATCGGCGGCCTGACCCTGACGGCGACGCCCGCGCGGCACTTCTGCGGTCGCGGTCTGCGCAACCAGCAGCACACGCTCTGGGCGTCCTGGAGCGTGCGCGGCCCCGAGCACCGCGTCTTCCACAGCGGCGACACCGGCTACTTCCCGGGTTTCGAGGAGATCGGCGCCCAGCACGGCCCGTTCGACGCCACGATGATCCAGATCGGCGCGTACTCGGACTTCTGGCCCGACATCCACATGCGTCCCGAGGAAGGCGTACGCGCCCACCTGGACCTCCAGGGCGGCACGCCGCACGGCGTCCTGCTGCCCATCCACTGGGGCACGTTCAACCTCGCGCCGCACCCCTGGTCGGAGCCCGGCGAGGGCACCCTCGCCGCCGCTCGCGCCGAGGACACCGCCGTCGCCTTGCCGATCCCTGGCGAGCCCTTCGAGCCGTCGTCCGACGCCGTGCCACAGGCCCCCTGGTGGCGGGCGGTCGCCCGGGCGCCGCAGGAGACCGCGGCCGGCGCCCCGAGGGCGTGCGGCCGGAAGAAGCCGACGACGCCGAACGCGCCGGGGCACGAGGTCGCGGAAGTCGGCTGATCACGGGGACGGGTGGCGCGGCCGACCCGGAAGTCGGCTGAGCACAGGGGCGGCTGATGCGGCCGACCCGGAAGTCGGCGGACCGCGGGGACCGGAGATCCGGCTGCCCCCGCTCTCCGCTGCGGGCCCGCGCTCCGGGCCCCGCCCCCTCGGAGTGGACATCCGTGCCGTTCCTCGCGCACCCGTACGAGCGTTTTCGCGCAGTCGTGCGACGCGTCATACCAGAGCGGGACCCCTGCCGCCGGAGTTTGTCAACTGCCCACCGCACTTGATGCGGTGACGACTACCGTGTGTGGCCGTCGGGCGACGCAGGGATCACATCACGGCCTGCCGGCCGGCATCGCGATGCCATCGACGAGGTGCCGCGGCGGACCGCCGTGGCGTGTCGTCCGCACGTACCGAGGACGCAGATGTCTCACCTTCGCGCACCGGCAGCACGCGCAGACCGCCGGGAGAGCGGGCGGCACGGCAGGTCCGGGAGCCGCGCCGCGCCGCCCCTGCCCGAGGCGCGCATACGGCCCCAGCTCCTGCGCATCGCCGTGCTGCCCGCCGTCGCGGTCGGCCTGTGCGGCAGCGCCGCCGTGCTCTATCTGATCCGGGAGGCCGAGGCCCCGCCACGGCCGCCCCTGATCGCCGTGCTCGGCGCCGCCGTGCTGCTCGGCCTCGCCAGCGTCGTGATCGCCGCGATCGCCGCCGAGCGGGCCGCGCGGTCCGTGCGCGACCGCGTCGGCGCGCTCCGCCGCGCCTCCGCGCGCGGCCAGGCCGACCTGCGCGAACTCGTCGAACAACTGCGCCGGGGCGACGCGCCGCCCGCGCCCGGGCAGCAGACCCCGCGGCCCGTGGCCGCGGGGGACGAGTTCGCCCCGCTCGCCGAGGAGCTGTCCCGCGCGCACGACGGCGCCGTCACCGCCGTCGTGCAGGCGGCACAGCTCTCCAGCCAGGCGGGCAGCGAGCAGAAGGTCGAGGTCTTCGTCAATCTCGCCCGGCGGCTCCAGTCCCTCGTGCACCGCGAGATCTCGCTCCTGGACGACCTGGAGAACACCGTCGAGGACCCCGAACTCCTCAAGGGCCTCTTCCACATCGACCACCTGGCCACTCGCATCCGGCGGCACGCGGAGAACCTGGCCGTGCTCGGCGGCGCCATGTCCCGGCGCCAGTGGAGCAGGCCGGTGACCATGACGGAGGTGCTGCGGTCCTCGATCGCCGAGGTAGAGCAGTACTCCCGGGTCAAGCTGGTGCCGCCGATCGACGGCACCCTGCGCGGGCACGCCGTCGCCGACGTCATCCACCTGCTCGCCGAACTCGTCGAGAACGCCACCGTGTTCTCCGCCCCGCACACCCAAGTCCTGCTGCGCGCCAACCTCGTGACCGCCGGGCTCGCCGTCGAGGTCGAGGACCGCGGCCTCGGCATGCCGCTCGCCGAACAGGCCCGGATGAACCAACTGCTCGCCGACCCCGACCAGGTCAACGTCGCCAGCCTGCTCCAGGACGGGCGCATCGGGCTCTTCGTGGTCGCCGCGCTCGCCCGTAGACACGGCATCGCGGTGCGCCTCCAGACCAACATCTACGGCGGTGTGCAAGCCGTCCTGATCGTGCCGCAGGGTCTCCTCGGCGCCGAGCAGGACGAGGCGCCGTCGGCTGCCCGAGGCGGCGGGGGCACGGGTGCCACGGGTGCCACAGGTGGCACGGTCGGCGTGGGTGGCGCCGGGGCGAGCGGCGGCGCCAGCGGCCTCGTCCCGGGGCCCCGGCAGGCCTCCTCGGCCCACCCGGGAGCGGCCCCGGCCCGAGCCACCGCCAAGCCCTCCGCACCCGGCACCGGCCTTGCCGGGGACCCGGCGACGACCACCCCTCGCCCCCGCCACTCCGCCCAGCCCCGCCACTCCGCCCAGCGCCACACCCCGCACGCACAGCCGCACTCATCCCCGTACCAAGAACCCCACACCCCCCGAGAAACCCACACCCCCCAGGAATCCCTCGCCCCCCACCATCCCCACCACTCCCACGACCCCCTCGGCATCCAGGGGATCGGCGCGCCCTCAACCCCCACGCCCCCCACGCCCTCCACCCCGCAGCACGGGCACCCGGGCACCATGGGCCCCACCGGCCCCGAAACCACCACCCAGCCCGCCCCTCTGCCCGTCCGGGGCCCCCGCGGCGACCGGCCCACCCCCGCCGAGGCCGTACCGGGAATCCGCCCCGAGGACCGGCAGAGCGCCATCGAGCACACCGCCACCCCGCCGCTGCCCCGCAACGGCGCGGTCCGCGGCCGGGTCGGCAGACCGCAGTTGCCCAAGCGCCGCGCCCAGGAACACCTGGCACCCCAGTTGCGCGACGCCAGGGCCCCCCGCGCGGACGACGAACACGTCGGTCACGACCCCGGCCTGATGGCCGCCTTCCAGCGCGGCATCGGCCTCGCCCAGGCCGCCGAGGCCCGCGACCTGCCCCGGGACGGCGCGGCCGGGACGAACCCCGGGCCCGGCCCCACCGCCACCGCCGACCGCGGCGACCGAGCAGGCCGCGTTGACCAGGGCGGCTGACCGCGCCGGTCGCGCCGGTCGCACCGAGGGCACCGGGCGCACCGGAGGCACGAGCCGCGCCGGTCGCCCCGGACGTGCCCGCCGCGCCGAGCAGGGTGTCCGCCCGCACCACCCCCACCCCGTCTGCCCCGGCAGACCTCGAGAACTTCGAGAACCCCCGTACCTCAAGGAGTCGATCCACCATGGCGAGCGATGCGCCGACCGGCCAGGTATCCGATCTCGACTGGCTGATGAGCGGCCTCGTGCAGCGTGTGCCGCACACCCACAGCGCCGTCCTGCTCTCCTGCGACGGACTGGTGAAGTCGGTCCATGGCCTCGACCCGGACAGCGCCGACCACATGGCCGCGCTGGCCTCAGGGCTCTACTCCCTGGGGCGCAGCGCGGGCGTCCGGTTCGGGGACGGCGGGGACGTACGGCAGGTGGTCGTGGAGCTGGACTCCACGCTGCTCTTCGTGTCCACGGCGGGCTCGGGCACCTGTCTGGCCGTGCTCGCCGGGCGGGACGCGGACGCGGCGGTGCTGGGGTACGAGATGGCGATGCTCGTGAAGAGCGTGCGCCCCTACCTGGTCACAGCGCCCCGGCAGCCCGCGGTCGAGCCCGCGTCGATGAGGCACTGAGCGTGGGGGCCCCGCACGACGGGCCGTGGCTCGACGACGCCGCGGGGCGGCTCATCCGCCCCTACACGGTCAGCGGCGGGCGCACCAGACCGACGGCGCAGCTCGACCTGCTGTCCCAGGTGCGGACGACCGGCACCGTCCCGTCCGGCTATCTGGGCCCCGAGCACGCCCTCGCGCTCGGCCTGTGCGAGGCACCCACGTCGGTCGCGGAGATCGCCGCCCAGCTGAAGCTGCCCGCGGTGGTCACCAAGGTGATCCTGTCCGACCTCGTCGACTGCGGGGCTATCACCACGAGAGCCCCGGACTTCTACCACAACCCGACTGACCGGTCCCTGTTGGAGGCAGTGCTCGATGGACTACGACGACAGCTCTGACGCCTTCCCCACCGCGCTGAAGATCCTCGTGGCGGGCGGGTTCGGGGTCGGCAAGACGACCTTCGTGGGCGCGGTCAGCGAGATCGCGCCCTTGAGCACCGAGGAGTTGCTCACGACGGTCAGCGAGGGCACCGACGACCTCGCGGGCGTGGAACACAAGACCACGACGACCGTCGCCATGGACTTCGGGCGGATCACCCTCGACCCGGCGCACGTGCTCTACCTGTTCGGCACGCCCGGCCAGGAGCGGTTCTGGTTCATGTGGGACGAGCTGTCCGAGGGGGCGCTCGGCGCGGTCGTCCTCGCGGACACCCGCCGCCTGGAGGACTGCTTCGCCGCCGTCGACTTCTTCGAACAGCGCGGCATGGGATTCATCGTCGCCATCAACGAGTTCGACGGCGCCCACCGCTACGAGCCCGAGGAGGTGCGCGCCGCCATCGACCTCGACCCGCAGGTGCCGGTCGTCCGCTGCGACGCCCGCATCTCCAGTTCCGGCATCCAGACGCTCCTCACGCTCGTACGCCATCTGCTCGCCCACGCACCCGCCGCGCCCACCTTCGGAGCCCGCACGACATGATCCCTGGAGCACGCCGATGACGTACGAAGCGACCGGTCGGCTGCTGCTGACCCCGGTCGACAAGGAGGCGCCCGCGCGGGTGCGGCGGCTGCGGGAGCTGGGCCTGGGGGAGCGGTCCGAGCCCGGCCTCGACGCGTTCGCGGACCGGCTCGCGCGGATCATGGACGCGCCCTACGCGATGGTCACCTTCATCCACGAGGAACAGCAGTTCTTCGCCGGGCTGCACTTGCCCGAGGCCGTCGAGCCGCACCCCGACGCGGCCGAGCCCCCGACCGGATCCTTCGGACGCCGGGCGGGCCGCGAGCGCGGCTACTGCCCGCACGTCGTGGTGCGCGGCCGGGCCCTGGTCCTCGAAGACGTCGGCGACTACCCGCGGTTCGCGGGCAATCCCGTCGTCGACGAGATCGGCATCCAGTCCTACCTGGGCGCGCCGCTCGCCGACCGGACCGGCCTCGTCCTCGGCACCGTGTGCGTCGCGGACGTGCGACCGCGGCCGTGGGGGCGCGCCGGGCTCGACACGATCAAGGCCATGGCGGCCGAGCTGGCCGAACGCATTCAGCGGCGCGAGGACGGCGGGGACGTGGACGCCCCCCTGTGACCGTCCGGCGCCGACGGCGGCGCCTCGACGCCCGAGTTCCTCAGAGCACCAGCTCCTCGCCGTCGGGGAACGTGATCCGCACCGTGTCGCCGCGCACCACGCAGCCGATCGCCTCCTTGAGGGCCCGCGGCCGCACGTCGTCCCGGCTGAGGACGATCAGCGTGACGTGCACGCTCGCACCGCCCGGATGAGCACGGGACATCAGGTACGGGGTGGCCGAATGGGGACCGTAGGCGTTGGTCTCGACCTCCCGGACCGTGCCCGCCGCACCCTCGCGACCCGCCGCACCACAGGAATCCGCCCCACCGTCGGCGCCCGCCGCGCCCGGCTCGGCGCCCCACCCGTGCAGTCCCACCACCGCGCTCGTCAGCCCCGCCTCCGTGCGGGCGAGCGCCCACCCCGGCCCGTGCTCGACGTGCGGCGGCGTCCCGTCCGCCACCGCGTACCCGCCCTCACGGACCGCCGCGCCCGCGGGCGCCCGCACCCGGTGGGCGCGGATCTCCCACGGTCCGTACAGGGCGCTGGTGGTGAGGATCGGGTACGTGTCCTCGGTGCCGGGGAAGCGGGCGTCGTGGCGGGACGAGGCGATGCGGCCCGCGCAGGCCAGCGGGTGGATGCGGCGGCGGCGCGAGGCGGTGCCGTCCGGGGCGAGCAGCGCGAGGTGGCCGTCCACGGCACGCTCCCAGGCGCGCGGGGCGGTCTCGGGGGCCGTCGCCGTGGAGTAGCCGAACTTGGCGTAGTGCGGGTCGTCGGTGGCCGGTCCCTCCAGCGCGTTGTGGTCGCTGCCGTGGTTGACCAGGCGGACGATGCCGTCGTGGCGGGTGCCGTGCAGCAGCCAGCCGGGGCGGGGCAGCGCCGTGTGCTGGTCGGACTCCTCGACGGGCAGCGGGAGTTCACGGTCGGTCCACACCGGGTGGTCGGCGGGAAGGAGCAGGCCGAGGAAGCCCTTGCTCGCCCAGTACGGTGACGCCGGTCCCGAGTAGGCCTGCGTGGACGGCAGATGGGTGCCGTACCAGCCGAGCGGGAGCAGGCCCCGCTCGTCCGGGACGCCGCGCTCCACGAAGTGCCGGGCCGTGCCGGAGGCGAGGCGGCGGGTCAGTCCCGGCGCGAGCGGCGAGCAGTCCGCGAGGGCGCCCAGCCACACGGGCGCGGTCGCGGCGAAGCGGTAGGTGAGGGAGCGGCCCTGGTGCACGGGCGCGCCGTCGGCGCCGAAGAAGTGCGGGTACGTGGTGAGGAATTGGGCGAGTCGTTCGCGGTACACAACGCCCCGGCCGCCGTCCTGGCCCGGGCCCGCCATCCGTGCCCACAGCAGGGGGTACAGGTGCAGGGCCCAGCCGACGTAGTAGTCGAAGTTGCGGCCGTCGCCGTCGCTGTACCAGCCGTCGCCCCGGTACCAGTCCTCGATGCGGTCGAGGCCGCCGTCGATGTCGGCCTGCCGGTGCGGGGCGCCCACGGAGGCGAGGAACTGCTCGGCCACGACCTGGAAGAGGCGCCAGTTGTTGTCCCAGGTGCGGGCGCCGACGAAGCCCGAGAGCCAGTCGACGACGCGCTCTCGCACCCCGGTGTCGAGCCGGTCCCAGATCCACGGCCGGGTCTCGTGCAGGGCGACGGCGATCGACGCGGCCTCCACCATCTGCTGGGAGCAGTCGGTGAGTTCGGGCCAGGCCTCGCCGCCCGCCCCGGCGCCACGGTCCGTGCCCGCCGTCAGACCCAGGGCGTAGCGCTCCACCAGGGCGGGGTCCACGTCGCCACCCGCCCCCGCGATCCGGAAGGAGGCGAGCAGGAAGGACCGCGCGAAGCCTTCGAGCCCGTCCGACACCACCCCCGACCAACTCCCGCGCCCCGGCAGGCGGTACTGCGCGAACCGTGGCGTGGCGTACGGCACCAGCGCCTGGAGCTGCCGGTCGGCGAGCGCCTCCCAGTGCGCGCGGGTCCAGCCGGTGAGCGGCGAGCGGACCCGGTCGGCGGGCGGGAGCGCGAGGTGGGGCGGAGTCATGGCGGGGATCCTCGGGTCGGAGGGGCGGAGTGTGCAATACGCCGTGGACAGTAAGCGTGTACTGCGGCGAGGCTGTACACCAGAGGTTGTGGGGGTAGAAGTGCAAGGGGGTGACTGTGAATGGCGCACTGACTCGACGGTAAGCGTTTTCTACTCGACGGCTTCGACGGCTTCGATGGCTTCGGCGGCTCCGAACGGCTCTGTACGGCATCTACGCACCCGAAAGGCACCCCCATGACCGACCTCCGACTCGGCGTCCTCGGCTACGGGCTGCGCGGCTCCCTCGCCCGCACCGCCCACCGGCCCGGCGCGGGCTCCCGCGTCACCGCGCTCGCCGACCACGACCCCGCCGCCCGCACCGCGGCCGCCCTCGCCTTCCCCGGCGCCCGCGTGGCCGCCGACCACCGCAAGGTCACCGAGGACCCCGACGTCGACGCCCTGGTGATCCTCACCCCCGACCACACCCACGCCGAACTGGCCTGTGAGGCGCTGCGCGCGGGCAAGCCCGTGTTCGTGGAGAAGCCCCTCGCCATCGACGTCGAGGGGTGCGACGCGATCCTGCGCGCCGCGTACGAGAGCGGCACCCGCCTCTATGTCGGGCACAACATGCGCCACATGCCGGTGGTCCGGCTGATGCGGGACATCGTGGCGCGCGGCGAGATCGGCACGGTCAAGACGGTCTGGGTGCGCCACTTCGTGGGCTACGGCGGCGACTGGTACTTCAAGGACTGGCACGCCGAACGGCGGTACACCACCGGCCTGTTGCTCCAGAAGGCCGCCCACGACATCGACGTACTGCACTGGCTCGCGGGCGGCTACGCCCAGCGGGTGCAGGCGCTCGGCGACCTCATGGTCTACGGCGACAACCCGCACCGCCGCGCCCCGGGCGAGCCCAAGGCCGACGACTGGTACACCGAGGACGGCCACTGGCCGCCGCACACCCAGCGCGCGCTCAACCCCGTGATCGACGTCGAGGACGTGTCGCTGGTCAACATGCGCCTGGACAACGGGGTTCTCGCCGCCTACCAGCAGTGCCACTTCACCCCGGACTACTGGCGCAACTACACGGTCATCGGCGACGCGGGCCGCCTGGAGAACTTCGGCGACGGGCCCGGGGGCGTGGTGAAGGTGTGGAACAGCGGGCGGTCGGCGCACCGGGAGCGGGGGGACGCGGAGTATCCGGTGCCGGATGCCGAGGACGAGGCAGGGCACGGCGGGGCGGATCCGCTGCTCGTCGACGAGTTCGTGCGGTTCGCGCGGGACGGCGGCGTCACCGACACCTCGCCGGTGGCCGCGCGGATGGCCGTCGCGGCGGGGGTGCGGGCCACCCAGTCGCTGCGGGACGGCGGTGTGCCGCGCGCGGTGCCGGAGCTCGACCCGGAGCTGGTCGCGTACTTCGATCGGGGGCAGTCGCGCTAGTCCGTCCGGGCCCGGGAACGCCCGGTCCGCCTGCGGTCTGAAGGAAAGCTGCGGACGCGCTTAAGAAATCCTCGATGGACCCGTGCGGCGAGGTACGGAAGATTGCTGTGCGTCGGTGTGCGACCGGTGCGGGTCACCGGTACGGGATGTACAGGAGCTGTACGGGCCGCCGGCACCCCCCAGACGTACGACAGGAGCCGACGCGTGAAAGCGCTGGTCAAGGAGAAGGCAGAGCCGGGTCTCCGGCTGATGGACGTCCCCGAGCCCGAGGTGGGTCCCGGCGACGTCCTGATCAAGGTGTTGCGCACCGGGATCTGCGGCACCGATCTGCACATCCGGGCCTGGGACGGCTGGGCACAGCAGGCCATCAAGGCGCCGCTGGTCGTCGGCCACGAGTTCGTCGGCGAGGTCGTCGCCACCGGCCGCGACGTCGCCGACATCAAGGCCGGGGACCTGGTCAGCGGCGAGGGCCACCTGGTCTGCGGCAAGTGCCGCAACTGTCTGGCCGGGCGCCGCCACCTGTGCCGCGCGACGGTCGGTCTCGGCGTCGGGCGCGACGGGGCGTTCGCGGAGTACGTCGCGCTGCCCGCCTCCAACGTGTGGGTGCACCGCGTCGAGGTCGACCTCGACGTCGCGGCGATCTTCGACCCGTTCGGCAACGCCGTGCACACCGCGCTGTCCTTCCCGCTGGTCGGCGAGGACGTACTGATCACCGGCGCGGGCCCGATCGGCCTGATGGCCGCCGCCGTCGCCCGGCACGCGGGCGCCCGCCACGTCGTCATCACCGACGTCAGCGAGGAGCGCCTGCAGCTCGCCCGCAAGACCGGCGTCAGCCTCGCCCTCAACGTCGCCGAGTCGACGATCGCCGACGGCCAGCGCGAACTCGGCCTGCGCGAGGGCTTCGACGTCGGCCTGGAGATGTCAGGCAACCCGCGCGCGATGCGCGACATGGTCGCCAACATGACCCACGGCGGCAAGATCGCCATGCTCGGCCTGCCCGCCGAGGAGTTCGCCGTCGACTGGTCCCGCATCGTCACCTCGATGATCACCATCAAGGGCATCTACGGCCGCGAGATGTTCGAGACCTGGTACGCCATGTCGGTGCTGCTCGAAGGCGGCCTCGACCTCGCGCCCGTGATCACCGGACGCTACGGGTACCGCGACTTCCAGGAGGCCTTCGACGACGCGGCGAGCGGCCGCGGTGGCAAGGTCATCCTCGACTGGACCGTCTGAGCCCGGACCGTCCGCGCCCCGGCTCCGCCCACCCTCCGCACTCCCGAAGGACACCCTGATGTTCGACTCCGTACGCGACGCCCTCGCCGCCGACCTCGAAGAGATCCGCGCCGCCGGTCTGCACAAGCCCGAGCGCGTCATCGGCACCCCGCAGTCCGCGACGGTCTCCGTCACCGCGGGGGGCCGCCCCGGCGACGTACTGAACTTCTGCGCCAACAACTACCTCGGCCTCGCCGACCACCCCGAGGTCGTCGCCGCCGCCCACGAGGCGCTCGACCGGTGGGGCTACGGCATGGCGTCCGTGCGCTTCATCTGCGGCACCCAGGAGGTGCACAAGGAACTGGAGGCCCGGCTCTCCTCCTTCCTCGGCCAGGAGGACACGATCCTCTACTCCTCCTGCTTCGACGCCAACGGCGGCGTCTTCGAGACCCTCCTCGGCCCGGACGACGCGGTCATCTCCGACGCCCTCAACCACGCCTCCATCATCGACGGCATCCGGCTCTCCAAGGCCCGCCGATTCCGGTACGCCAACCGCGACATGGCCGACCTGGAGAAGCAGCTCAAGGAGGCCACCGAGGGCGGCGCCCGGCGCAAGCTCGTCGTCACCGACGGCGTCTTCTCCATGGACGGGTACGTCGCGCCGCTCGCCGAGATCTGCGACCTCGCCGAGCGCTACGACGCGATGGTGATGGTCGACGACTCGCACGCCGTCGGCTTCGTCGGCCCCGGTGGCCGGGGCACGCCCGAGCTGCACGGTGTCATGGACCGCGTCGACATCATCACCGGCACGCTCGGCAAGGCGCTCGGCGGTGCCTCCGGCGGGTACGTCGCCGCGCGCGCCGAGATCGTCGCCCTGCTGCGCCAGCGCTCGCGCCCCTACCTCTTCTCCAACACCCTCGCCCCGGTGATCGCGGCCGCCTCCCTCAAGGTGCTCGACCTGCTGGAGTCCGCCGGTGACCTGCGGGAGCGGCTCGCGGAGAACACCGCGCTCTTCCGGTCCCGGATGACCGAGGCGGGCTTCGACATCCTGCCCGGCGACCACGCCATCGCCCCCGTCATGATCGGCGACGCCGCCGTGGCCGGCCGCATGGCCGAGCTGCTCCTCGAGCGCGGCGTGTACGTCATCGGCTTCTCCTACCCCGTCGTGCCCCAGGGGCAGGCCCGCATCCGGGTGCAGCTGTCGGCCGCACACTCGACGGCGGACGTCGACCGGGCGGTGGAAGCGTTCGTCGCGGCGCGGGCGGAGCTGGCGGGGGCGTAGCCCTCGCGGGGCGCCCCAGTCCCGCCCCTTCTCCGATCCCGGGGCTCCGCCCCTGGACCCCGGGGTGGGTGTCCCGTTGCCGTGGGCCGGGGGCGCCGCCGAATCGGCGCTCCGCGCCTCGTCCTCAATCGCCGGACGGGCTGAGATGTGCCGGGCTGTTGGGCAGATGGTGCAAGTTTGGGC
>NZ_JBHXTE010000056.1:0-63297 GCF_042677545.1 Streptomyces sp. NPDC127108
AGCTTGGGGAAGGAGCTACTAGGGCTTTTCGGCAACGCGGCGAGCGTGCGTGCCAGACGCCGCGACGCCGCGCCGACCCATCGGACAGGCCCTAGCCCGGCCTCAGGCCAGCGCGTGGCCCGTCGTCGCGTCCACGTAGTCCGGGACCTCCTCGTGCCGGTCCCCCACCGTCAGCGTGCCCGTGGGCTCGAACAGCAGGATCGAGGCGCGGCTCCGGGCGATCGGCTTGTGCTCCGTGCCGCGCGGGACCGTGAAGACGGAGCCCCGGGGCAGCGTGACGGTGCGCTCGCCCGCGGCGTCGCGCAGGGCGATGTCCAGCTCGCCCTCCACGACGAGGAAGAACTCGTCGGTGTCCTCGTGGACGTGCCAGAGGTACTCGCCCTCGACCTTGGCGACGCGGACGTCGTAGTCGTTGACCCGGGTGACGATGCGGGGGCTCCAGAGCGCGTCGAAGGAGGCCAGGGCGTCGGACAGGGCTATCGGATCGCCGCTGTGGGCGGCGGTTTCGTTGGTCATGGACTCATCGTCGGCCTTGGCCGGGGCCGCCACGAGTGCTAGAAATCGCATATGGCGCAAGAAAACTCTCACGCGTTCGGATCGGGCGCCCGGCACCGCCCCGACGCCCCGTCCGACACCCGCCGCGACGCCCCGTCCGACACCCGCCTCCACCGCGTCGTCGTCATCGTCGACGAGAACTCCAACCCCTTTGAGCTCGGCTGCGCCTCCGAGGTCTTCGGTCTGCGCAGGCCCGAACTCGGCCGGGAGCTGTACGAGTTCACGCTCTGCTCGCCCGAGCCGCGCACCCTGATGCGGGACGGCTTCTTCACCCTCACCGGGGTCGCCGCCCTCGACGCCGCCGACACCGCGGACACCCTGATCGTGCCGAACCGCCCCGACACCGAGGTCCCCCGCCGCCCCGCCGTCCTGGCCGCCGTCCGCCGGGCCCACGCGCGCGGCGCCCGCCTCGTCGGCTTCTGCAGCGGCGCCTTCACCCTGGCCGAGGCCGGGGTCCTCGACGGGCGCAGGGCCACCGCGCACTGGCAGTGGGCGGACGACTTCCGGCGCCGCTTCCCCGCCGTCCACCTCGAACCGGACGTCCTCTTCGTCGACGACGGCGACATCCTCACCGCCGCGGGCAGCGCCGCCGCGCTCGACCTCGGACTGCACGTCGTGCGCCGCGACTTCGGCGCGGAGGTCGCCAACTCCGTGTCGCGGCGCCTGGTCTTCGCCGCCCACCGGGACGGCGGCCAACGGCAGTTCGTGGAGCGCCCCGTCCCCGACGTACCCGACGAGTCGCTCGCGCCGCTGCTCGCCTGGGCCCAGGAGCGGCTCGGCGAACCCCTCACGGTCCCCGACCTCGCCGCGCGCGCCGCCGTCAGCCCGGCGACGCTGCACCGGCGCTTCCGCGCGCAGCTCGGCACCACCCCGCTGGCCTGGCTGAACGGCGAGCGCACCGCGTTCGCGTGCCGCCTCATCGAGCGCGGCGAGGAGCGGCTCGACGTGGTCGCCCACCGCAGCGGCCTCGGCACGGCGGCCAACCTGCGGGCCCGGCTGCGCCGCGAGACGGGCCTGAGCCCCTCGGCGTACCGCCGCCGCTTCGGCCCTGATCCCGCAGATCCCTTGAACCCGCTGAGCCAGCAGAGCCCTTGAGCCCGCGCGCTGCGCGCATACCCCCTGGCCCGGGCACCGAAGATCACCAAGTGCACAATGAGCCGCATGTCGATGACCAATACAACGAATGCGGCGAGTGCGGCCAACTCGCCGCGGCCCGCGACGCTCGACGACGCCGCGGCGATCAGCCGCACCCTGACGCTCGCCTTCGACGACGACCCGATGATGCGCTGGTTCTTCCCGGACGAGGCCACGCGCGAGACGGGCCTCGGCCGCTACTTCGCCACGATCTTCACCCGGCAGTACGGCCGCCACGGCGTCTGCGAGCGCACCGAGTCGGCCGCCTCGTTCTGGGTGCCGCCGGGCGCGCAGGACAAGGCCGTTCCGGACGCCGGGACCGTCCAGGAGCTGACGGAGATACTGGGCGACCGCGCCCCGCTGTTCCGCGAGGCCGTCGAGCTCGCCGCCGAGCACGGCCCCCAGGAGCCGCACTGGTACCTGGCCGTCGTCGGCGCCGACCCCGCCGCCCAGGGCCAGGGCCACGGCTCCGCCCTGCTCCGCTCGGGCCTCGCCAAGGCCGACGCGGACGGCCTGCCGGTCTACCTGGAGTCGTCCAAGCCGGACAACCTCCCGGTCTACGAGCACTTCGGGTTCACGGTGCTCGGCGAGGTCGAACTGCCGGGCGGCGGGCCGACCCTGTGGGCGATGCGGCGCCCCGCGGCGGTCTGAGGCTTCCCCCGTACCGGCCCACAGCAACCGGGCCGGTACGGGGCCACCCCGCCGGACAGCCCCTAACCCCGCCGCACCCGCTCCAGCACCGCGCTCCCCAGCTCCAGCGCCTCCATCGGCTCCCGCACGCACTGCTGGAGGTCCACGAAGGAGCTCTCCGCCCCGGTGTCCCGCACCCCGCGCAGCACGGCGGCGATCTCCTCCTCCGTCGCCCCGGGCCTCGGGTTGTGCCGGATCTGGCGGCGCAGCGCGTCCGGGTCCCGGCCCGCTTCCTCGGCGGCGCGCCGCGCGATCCCCCACAGCCCCGCCTGCGCCTCGGCGGGCAGCGAGACGCCGACCCACCCGGCGGCCCTGCGGCCGACGCGGGCCATCGCGGCCGGGCTGAACCCGCCCAGGTAGAGCGGCGGCCCGGAGCGCTGGGCGGGGCGGAGTCCGACGTACGAGCGCGGGATCTCCCAGTGCTCGCCCTTGTGCCCGAAGACCTCCCGCGCCCAGATCCCCTCCAGGACGTCGAGGATCTCCTCCAGCCGGGCCCCGCGCCTGCCGAAGTCGGCGTTCACGGCCGTGTACTCGTCCCGCAGCCAGCCGATGCCGAGCCCGGCGTCCAGACGGCCGCCGCTGACCCGGTCCAGGGACGTGAGCGAGCGCGCCAGCAACAGGGGCGGATACCAGGGGGCGTTGAGGGTGCTCGTGCCGAGGCGGACCCGGGTGGTGGCGGTGGCGGCGACGGTGAGCACGACAAGCGGGTCGAGGAAGGTCTTGTACTCGGCCGGATACGGGTGCTCCGGGGTGTGCCCGGGGTAGAGGTCGCTGGGCTCGACCGGGGTCAGCGAGCGGTCGCCGACCCAGAGCGAGTCGAACCCGGCGGCCTCCGCGTCCCGCGCGAAGGAGGCGATGACCTCGGCGCGGGCGTGGGTTCCGTACTGCGGCAGCGCGATACCTATGTGCATGGGCTCATCCTCAGGGCTCGGCGGCCCTTCGCCCGAACAGCCCACGCCGTGAACCGCGCCACGCCCGCCCGCGCCCGCCGCACCGGCGACTTCGCGCCGCACGGGCACCGCCCCGCGCCACGCCCGGCGGCACGCGTACTGCCACCACCGCGCCCCGTTTCCTACCGTGGTCCTGTGTCCGTCGTCGAGCAGTGGAAACCGCAGCGCGAGCGCCCCGTCCGTCGCGACCGCGAACAGTTGGCCCATCGGCTGCTCATCGCCGTGTGCGCCCTCTTCGCGCTCGCCTCGCTGACCCTGGTCCCCCTCGACCTGCGGCTCGGCTGGGACGAGCTCGTCTACGCCAGCCGCTTCGGCCCCTACGCCCCCGACCACGCGCCCGGCGTGCCCTTCAGCGCGCCCCGCACCCGGGGCGTGCCCGTGCTGCTCGCGCCCGTCGCCTCCTGGAGCGACTCGGTCGTGCTGCTCCGGATGTGGCTGACCGCGCTCGCGACCGCCGCCCTGTACCTGGGCTTCCGGCCCTGGCTGCGGTCCGTGCCCCGGCTTCCGTACGTGGCGGGGGTGGCGGCCGCGCTGTACGGCAGCCTGTGGACGGCCGTGTTCTACGCCGACGCCGCGATGCCGAACCACTACACGGCCATGGGCACGGCGGCCGCCGTCGGCTTCTTCCTGCGCCGCCGCCCCGGGCCGCGCACGTACGCGGGCATCGCCGCAGGCGTCTTCGTCGCCGCCCTGATGCGACCCAACGACGGCGTCTCCGTGGCCGTGCCGCTGCTCGCCGCCGCCCTGGTGCCGCTGTGGCGCTCGCGGGGCCGGGCGCTCGCCGTGCTCGGCGGCCTCGGGGCGGGTCTGCTGCCGTGGGCCGTCGAGGCGTACGTTCGCTTCGGTGGCGTAAGCGAACGGCTCAGTGACGCGAGTGAAGTGCAAGGCGGGCTGCGGTTCACGGACTCACTCCTTCACCAGTTCACGGCGATCGACGGGCCGCTGCTGTGCCGTCCGTGCGAGGGCGACGGGGTGCGGGTGCCGTCCCTCACCTGGTGGGTGCTGCTCGCCGCGTTCGTGCCCCTCGGGCTGTGGTCGGCGCGGCGGTTCCGGCAGACGGCGACGGCGGCGCGGCTGGCCCTGGCCGTCGGGCTGTGCGCCGCGCTGCCCTACGTCCTCGTGGTGCCGTACACCGCGCCCCGGTTCCTGCTGCCCACCCACGCGCTGTTCGCGGTGCCCGCGGGGCTCGGGGTGCTCGCGGCGGTGCGGTGGGCCCGGTCGGTGCGGCGGCCCGCGCTGGCCGGGGGCGTGCTCGCGGGGCTGCTCGCCGGGCATCTGGCCATGCAGGGCTCGCTCGTCAGCTCCAACTACCGGATCCAGTCCGAGGCGCGGGAGGACTGGGCGCGGGTGGCCGCGGTCGTGCACGAGCGGGGGGTGCGGCCGCCCTGCCTGCTCGGCGGCAACACGTCGGTGATTCCGCTGGCGTACGTGGCCGGCTGCGAGCCCGCCCCGCGCCCGCACGAACGGCGGCCCGGGGACCGGCGGCGGCCCGACGTGCTGGTGCTGCGGGAGCATGCGGCGCCGACCTGGGCCAGGGACTGGGTGCGGGTCGCGGTGCCGGACACCTACGCGCGCGGATGGCGTGTTCTCGTACCGCCTGACCTGTGAATTTCCGTCGTACGGGCGGAGGTTGAGGGCCCGGCGCCCTGATTCGGCGAACCGGTATGCGGAACACTCCGTCCGGATCCCGCTCTTGACGTGAACTCAACACCACTCCACCATCGGGCACTCCAGGCTCATTCGGAATTCAACTCACGGAAAGCCGGAGCCCCCCACATGAGACTCTCCGTCACCGGACGCAGCGCGGCCGCGGCCGTCATAGCCGCCGCCGCACTTCTGACGACCAGCGCGATATCCACCGCCGCCACCGGTTCCACCGGCACGTCCGCGCCCCCGCGCGCGGCCGCCCCGGACATCCCCGTGGCCAACGTCAAGGCTCACCTCTCGCAGTTCCAGTCGATCGCCTCCGCCAACGGCGGCAACCGATCGCACGGCAGCGCGGGCTACAAGGCCTCGATCGACTACATCAAGGGCAAGCTGGACGCCGCCGGATTCACCACCACCGTGCAGCAGTTCACCACCAGCGGCCGCGTCGGCTACAACCTGATCGCCGACTGGCCCGGCGGCGACGCCAACCAGATCGTCATGGCCGGCTCGCACCTCGACAGCGTCAGCCGCGGCGCCGGCATCAACGACAACGCGTCCGGCTCGGCCGCCGTCCTCGAGACCGCCCTCGCGGTGTCCCGTGAGCAGTACAAGCCCACCAAGCACCTGCGGTTCGCCTGGTGGGGCGCCGAGGAGCTGGGCCTGATCGGCTCCTCGAACTACGTCCGCGGCCTGCCCGCGGCCGAGCGCACGAAGATCAAGAGCTATCTGAACTTCGACATGATCGGCTCGCCGAACCCGGGTTACTTCGTGTACGACGACGACCCCACCATCGAGCGGACCTTCAAGGCGTACTACTCGGGTCTGAACGTCAGCACCGAGCCGGACCGCGAGGGCGACGGCCGCTCCGACCACGCGCCGTTCAAGAACGCGGGCGTCCCGGTCGGCGGCATCTTCTCCGGCGCGAGCACCGCCAAGTCCTCGGCCCAGGCCCAGAAGTGGGGCGGCACGGCGGGCCAGGCGTTCGACCGCTGCTACCACTCGTCGTGCGACACCACGTCGAACATCAACAACACCGCGATCGACCGCAACAGCGACGCGGTCGCGTACGCCGTGTGGGGTCTGTCCTCCTAGGTCCCCGGACGTAGGGCCCTGGAAGTAGAGCCCTGGACGCGAATGCTTGCGCGTGCATATAGTGCATGCGCAGGCATTCGCTGTGCGCAAGCAGGGCGCACGTCATCCCAGGGAGACCCATGGCCACCCGCAGGTTCCTCTTCGTCCACGGCAGCGCGCGCCCCGACGGCAACACCGCCATGCTGGCCCGCAAGGCCGCCGAGCAGCTGCCCGCGGACGTCGAACAGCGCTGGATCGACCTCGCCGACCACCCGCTCCCCGACTTCCAGGACCTGCGCCACGACGACACGACCCCGCGCGCCCGCCCCCGCCCGGAGGGCGACAACGAGGCGCTGCTCCTGGACGCCACCCTCGACGCCACGGACATCGTCATCGCGTCGCCGCTGTACTGGTACTCGCTGTCCGCCACCGTCAAGCGCTACCTGGACTACTGGGACGCCTGGCTCGAGGTCCCCGAGCTGGACTTCAAGGACACCCTGGCGGGCCGCACCCTGTGGGGCGTGACCGCCCTCGCCGACCGCAACGAGGCCGCGGCGGACCCGCTGGTCGGCACGCTGCTCAGCACGGCCGCGTTCTTCCCGATGCGCTTCGGCGGCGTCCTGCTCGGCAACGGCACCCGCCCCGGGCACGTCCTGAACGACACCGAGGCCCTGGCGCGCGCCAAGACGTTCTTCGCCCAGGAGGACATCCCGGTGGCGCAGTTCCCGTTCAGCTCCTCGGACTACAGCGAGTAGGACTTGGCCGGAGGGTGGGCCTCGGACGGCCAGTGGGCCCCGGCCTACGAAGCGATGTCCTTCGTCCCGAACCGCGCCCACGCCGCCGACCCGAACACCCCGGCGTACAGCGCCTGGAGGCCCAGGTTCTTCACCAGGTCGTCCCAGTAGACCGGGTCGCGCATCAGGTCCGCGAAGGACAGCCAGTAGTGCGAGAACAGATACGGGTGGATCGCGTGCAGCTGCGGGATCTGGTCGACGATCTGCACGGTGATGAGCAGACCCACGGTCGTCGCCATGGCGGCGATGCCGCTGCTCGTCATCGTCGACACGAACAGGCCGAGCGCCGAGACCCCGATCAGTGAGGCGGCCACGACCAGCGCGATCAGCAGGGCCCGCAGCAGCCCGTCCGAGAAGCTGATCCGCGTCCCGGAGATCGTCGTGACCTCCCCGAGCGGGAACAGCAACGCCCCCACCGCCAGCGCGGACGCCGCCACCACCAACGTCGCGACCAGGCAGAACGTCAGCGCGGTGGCGTACTTGGCGAGCAGCAGCCGGGTGCGGCCCGCGGGCGCCACCAGGAGGTAGCGCAGCGTCCCGGCGCTCGCCTCGCCCGCGATGGCGTCGCCCGCGACGACGCCGATCGCCATCGGCAGGAAGAACGGCAAGGTCGCGGCGAGCGCCGTGAACACCAGGAACAGACCGTTGTTGGTGACCTGCGCGATGAACGCGGGCCCGCCGCCCCCGTCCGGCCCGCCGCCGCCGACGAAGCCGCCGTCGCTCGTCTCGATCTTCACCGCGATGCCGACGAGCACGGGCACGGCGGCGAGCACCGCGAGCAGCGCGAGGGTGCGCCAGCGGCGGAAGGTGATGGACAGCTCGCTGCGGAACAGGCCGAGGGTCCAGGCGAGACGCACGGGGCGCGGGGCGGCGGCTTGTCCGGTGGGGTGCGCCTCGGTGGCTTGTCCGGTGGGGTGCGCCTCGGTGGCTTGTCCGGTGGGGTGCGCCTTGGTGGGGTGCGCCTTGTCCGCCCCGTCCACCCCGTCCGCCCCGGCCGTCACTTCAGCCCGCGACATCGAATCCCTCTCCCGTCAGCGCGACGAACGCGTCCTCCAAGGAGGCCCGTTCGACGCCGAATCCACGGACGCGGACGCCCGCCTCGACCAGTGCGGCGTTCACGTCGGCGAGGTCCGTGCCGGGCGGCTCGCCCGTGACGCGGTCCTCGGTGACGACCAGGTCGGCCACGCCGAGTTCCTTCAGGACGCGGGCCGCGTCACCGGTGTCCGGGGTCGTCACCGTGAGCCGTCCGCGCGCGCCCGCCGCGAGTTCGGCGACCGGGCCCTGCGTGATCAGACGGCCCTGGGCCATCACCGCCGCGTGCGTGCAGACCTGCTCGATCTCGTCCAGGAGGTGCGAGGAGAGGAAGACGGTGGTGCCGTCGGACGCCAGCTCCCGCACCAGGGAGCGGATCTCCCGCATGCCCTGCGGGTCGAGCCCGTTCGTCGGCTCGTCCAGGACGAGCAGCTCCCGCGGCTGCAGCAGGGCGGCGGCCAGACCGAGGCGCTGCTTCATGCCGAGCGAGTACGCCTTGGCCTTCTTGCCCGCGGCGGCGGTCAGGCCGACCCGGTCCAGGGCCGCGTCGGCGCGCGCCCGGCGGGTGCGGGGGTCGGCGGTCGGGTCGGCGGAGTCGTACCGAAGGAGGTTGTCGCGGCCCGACAGGAAGCCGTAGAGGGCGGGGCCCTCGATGAGCGCGCCCACGTGCGGGAGGACCCTGCGGGTCTCGAACGGCATGGGGCGGCCGAGGACCTTGGCGCGCCCGGAAGTCGGCTCGATCAGGCCCATCAGCATGCGGATCGTCGTGGTCTTGCCGGAGCCGTTGGGGCCGAGGAACCCGAAGACGCTGCCGCCCGGGACGCTGAGGTCCAGGCCGTCCACGGCGAGGTGCTTGCCGTACCGCTTGGTCAGCCCGGACGTCTCGATCACGCTGCCCCTGGTCCCGCCCTTGGTGCTCGGCACCGGTGTCCTCCCGTTGAACGATGCGGCGGCGGCCGACGGGCACCGGACCGGTACCCGCCAACCGCCGCCCTTGCGCCGCGTCGCCCCTAGTGGGCCGCGTTCGCCGCCTTGACCAGCGCGTCCTTCGTGACCGCGCCGACGTACACCTTGCCGTCGTCGGTGACCAGGGCGTTGATCAGGCGGGTCTTGAAGACCGTGCCCGAACCGAAGTCGCCGTTCACCTTGTCGCCGAGGGAGTCAAGGAACTTCGCCGCCTCCTGCGGCACCTCGTCGGAACCGGCGGCCGACGTCGGCAGGCCCTGGCCGCCCGGCATCTTGAGCTCGGCGATGGACGTCCAGCCGTCGCCGATGACGTTGAGGCCCTCGGGCCCCTCGCCCTTGAAGTCCCCGAGGTCCCCGCCGGGGTGCCCGGGCTTCTTGGCCGCGTCGCCCTCCTCGGTGACCTTCGTGCCCTTCGGCGGCTTGAAGTCGAAGGTGGCGGCGGACGGCTTGCCGAAGTCGACCTTCGTGAAGCCCGCGTCGACGACGGCGGAACCGCCACCGGCCGGGGACAGCGTGAACTTCAGCGGCGTACCCGTCTTCTCGTCCACCGCGATGGTGATCTGGCCGACCGTCGAACCGGAGTCCTTCGGCTTGAGCACCAGGCGGTAGGCGTCCCGGCCCGCGACCTGCGCGCTGCCGTCGACCTTCACCGACGTCGAGGACTTCTCGGCCGCCTTCAGGGCCTGCTCGGCGAACTCCTTGGGCGTGGCGGGAAGTTCCTTCGGCAGGTCCTTCCGGTCGCCCTTGCCGCCCTTGCCGTTCTTGTCGGCGTGGGCGCCGCCGTCCTTGGAGTGGTACGCCTCGTTCGACGCGCTGTCGTACGCCCAGACGTCGTCGCCGTTGTGGATCAGGCTGTACTCGGCGGCGTCGTCGAGCACCGACAGCTTCTGCTTGTCGGGGCCGTCGGCCGCGATCCGCAGGGTGTGCGTGCCGGAGGCCAGCTCCATCAGCTTGGCGCTCGGGTCGGCCGCGCTCTTGCCGCCCTCGTCGTCCCCGCCGCCGCCCCCGGCGCCCGGCGCGAAACCGCCGGTCATGCCGGAGCCGAACGACGGCAGGCCCAGGTCGGTGCTGATCTTCACCGTGCCGGAGAGCTGCTCGGTGTCCGACGCGGCGATCTTCTCGATGAGTTCCTGTGCGGTGATGTCCGGCAGATCCGGGTCGCCCGAGGTGGCGAGTGCCGGGACGAGCCCGATGGTCGCCGCGGCCACCCCCGCCACCGCGAGCGGGACGACATAGCGCACGGCCTTGCGGCGGCCCGCGCTGAGCTCGTCTGCCTCGGTGGTGTCCTGCTCCGGTTCGTACGGTGCCATTGTGTGCCTTACCTCCGTCGTCGGCGGCGGCGATTCGTTCCTCGCGTGCACTCGTCCACCCCGCGCCGCCATTCTCACCCGAATTGGTCAGGATGTGGTTGTCGGTACCTGTCTTCGTCTGTCTCCATCCGACCAAATCGGCCACGCGGAAGCGTCAGACCCCGGGAGCAACTCCGCGTACTGCTCTGGGATGACAAAAAGGGGCGGCACCTCCCCCGTCCCGTAAGGGGAGGTGCCGCCCGGGATGGTGACGACGTCGCGTCACGGGGGAGTTCCGCACGTACGTCACGTGGTCTGAGCGTTGAGTTCTGGCGCTGCGGTGCGCAGAGCGCCCTGAAGGGGCGCGGGGAACTGCGCGACCAGCCACTGACGGCCCGCAGACTTCGCACCGCACAGCCAGCGAAGCGCTTAGCGCTGTACGAAGACGTAGTCGGCGCCGTACGGCACCGCCACGACCTTGCCCTTGGCGCAGCTGCCGGACGGCTGGACGCCGCCCACCGTGTTCAGGCGCAGGATCTCGGTCGTGCCGGCGAGCAGCCCGCGCTTCTTGCCGACCTGCTTGGCCTTCAGGTCGAGTTCGGCGATGTTCTTCGCGCCGTTGGGCGTCTTGGAGATGAGCTTGCCGGTGACGCCGCTGCGGTCGGGCGCGACCCAGCGCGGGGTGCCGGAGTTCGGCGCGACGAAGTCGTGGGCGATGCGGCCGCCGAGGGTCGCGCGGACGTCGCGCTGCTGGAAGGTGAAGCCGCCCGAGCCGTCCTCGGCCTTCTTGCACTGGTAGATCTGCTTGCCCTTGAGCACGGACGCCTGGAAGCTGCGGGCCGCCGCGTCGAGGGAGACGTTCGCGGTGACCTTGTGGAGCTGGCCGCGGACGGCTCCGCCGGGGAACTCGGCGGTGTGCAGGTTGGCGTAGAAGCCGTTCGGGTTCGCCTTGAGCTGCTTGAGCAGGGCCGCGTCCGTGACCTTGACCGTGCCGGTCACGCGCTGGTCCTTGGCCTTGGCGAGCAGCTTGGTGAAGTCGATCTTGATGCCGCCGTTGGTGCCCTTGACGCCCTGGTGGATGTGGAGCGCGGTCGGCTTGGCGGTGCCGCGCCACTTGACGGTGACGCTGACCTTGTCGCCCTTGACCTTCACGAACTGCAGGGCCGCGCCGTCCTTGTCCCCGACGGCGGGGCCGCCCTGCACGGGTACCTCGTTGGCCCCGTTCATGCTGGCCACGAAGAGGGAGCCGCCGCGGGCCGCGGTGCCGCTCTGCACCTCGACCGCGTCCCCACCGTGCGCACCGCCGCCGTGCGCGCTGCCGTGCGCGGCGTTCGTGGAGCTTGCCCGCGACCCGCTCCCGCTGTCCGCCGTCGCGGGCAGGACGGCGGCGGCCACCCCGGCGGCCGCGGCGACCGCGACACCGGTGACGAGCAGCGTGCGGCGACGGTTCTTCGTGACCGTACGGTTCTTCGCGGAAGTGCTGATAGCGCCCATGATGTGAAATCTCCCCGTACCTTGGCCGACGCCCCCTGCGTCAGCTTCTGGGCATGAGTACGGAACGGATCTGAGCCTGGACTCAATCCAGGCTGGGCATTTTCAAGTGACGTGCGTCACACACCGAACGCCGGGGCGGAGGGCGGGGCGGGGCGAGGAAGGGTGGAGCGGGGCGGGGGTGGAGCGGGGCGGGGGCCGAAGCCCCGAGGCTCACCCCGCTCGGTGGACCACCAGGTCACAGAGCTCGACCAGCGACGCCTTGGCGTCGCACTCGGGCAGCGGGGCCAACGCGGCCCGGGCCTCCTCGGCGTACCGCACCGTGTCCCGCCGAGCCAGCTCAAGAGCCGGATGCACCCGCAGCCGGGCCAGCGCCTCGGCATGCCGCGCGTCGTCCGTGAGGTCGGAGTCGAGCAGCTCGCACAGCGCGACGTCCTCCGCGAGCCCGAGCCGCTCGACCCGCTCCCGCAGCCGCAGCACCGGCAGGGTGGGAATGCCCTCCCGCAGGTCGGTGCCGGGCGTCTTCCCGGACTCGGTGGACTCGGACGCGATGTCGAGGACGTCGTCGGCGAGCTGGAAGGCGACCCCGAGCCGCTCCCCGTACTGCGTGAGCACGTCCACGACCGTCTCGTCGGCCCCCGACATCATCGCGCCGAACCGGCAGGCGACCGCGACCAGCGAACCGGTCTTGCCCGCGAGCACCTCGAGGTAGTGGTCGACGGGGTCACGCCCGTCGGACGGTCCCGCCGTCTCCAGGATCTGCCCGGTGACGAGCCGCTCGAACGCCTCGGCCTGGACCCTGACGGCCTCGGGGCCGAGGTCGGCCAGCGTGTGGGACGCGCGCGCGAACAGGAAGTCGCCGGTGAGGACCGCGACGGAGTTGCCCCAGCGCTGGTTGGCGCTGGCCACACCCCGGCGCACATCGGCCTCGTCCATCACGTCGTCGTGGTACAGCGTCGCGAGGTGCGTCAGCTCCACGACCACGGCGGACGGCACCACACCGGGGGCGTAGGGGTCGCCGAACTGGGCCGTGAGCATCACCAGGAGTGGCCGAAAACGTTTGCCGCCCGCGCGCACGAGGTGCTGCGCGGCCTCGGTGATGAAGGGGACCTCGCTCTTGGTGGCCTCGAGCAGGCCTTCCTCGACAGCCGCCAACCCGGCCTGGACATCGGCTTCGAGAGCCTGGTCCCGCACGCTCAGCCCGAAGGGCCCGACGACGGTCACGAGGGGTTCTCCTGTCTGCTGACGATCACAAGTCGATCACTCGGTCGATCATTCGTCGATGACACGGTTTGTCGATGTGTCGCTGCCATCACTCAAGTCAGCGTATCCGGTCGCCTTTCGATCACAGCGAGCGCCTGCCCGAGCAGAGGAGACCAGCGTGCCCGATAGACATGGAATGACCGAAATACTCCACAGAGAACGATGTGCCCCACATGAAGGGAGTGATGCCTCCCTCCATCGGACGCCCGGCCACCACCTGTCCTCCCCCTCGCCCCACTCCCGGCACACCGTCGGCACGCGACCCGAACCGGCCCGGACCGCCGGGCCGACCCCGACGCGCCCCACCCACCGGACCCCGGGCCCCACCAGAGGGCGCTGACGTCATCCGGCCAGAGATCCGGCGTGTGTACGTTTCCGGCCATGGTCCAGGAGCCACGCTTCAGGGGCCACGTCCTGGGACCAGAGGCCGGGACGGCCATGGACCAGGGCAGCCAGGGCCCCGGGTCCAGGGCAGCCAGCGGCCAGGGCGGCGGGGCAGCCAGGGCCCACGCGCACACCTCACCCCAGCAGTCGCTCCAGCACCACCGCGATCCCGTCCTCCTCGTTGGACGCGGTCAACTCGTCCGCCACCGCCTTGAGTTCATGGTGGGCGTTGGCCATGGCCACCCCGTGCGCGGCCCACACGAACATGGGGATGTCGTTCGGCATGTCCCCGAAGGCGATCGTGTCGGCGGCGCTCAGCCCCAGCCGCTCCGCCGCGAGGGCAAGCCCCGTCGCCTTGGTCACTCCGCACGGCTGGAGCTCCACGGTGCCGGGCCCCGACATCGTCACGGTCGCGAGGGAACCCACCGCGTCGCGGGCCACCGCCGCCAACTCGTCGTCCGCGAGCGCCGGGTGCCGCAGCAGCACCTTGCTGATCGGCTCCTCCCACAGCACGTCACGCCGGGGCACCCGCACGGCGGGCAGGGTCGGGTGCGGCATCTCGTACCCGGGCTCGATCAGCGTCAGGCCGTCGACGCCGTCCTGGTCGACCGCCGCGAAGACCTGCCCGACCTCGGCCTCGATCTTCCCGAGCGCGGCCTCGGCCAGCTCCCGGTCCAGCGTCACCGACCACACCATCCGGCCGCTCCCGGCGTCGTACAACTGGGCGCCCTGCCCGCACACCGCGAGCCCGTCGCAGCCGAGCTCCTCCAGGAGCGGGCGCACGCGGGGCGCGGGGCGTCCGGTGACGACGAGGTGCCGTGCGCCGCCCTCGCTCGCGGCGGCCAGGGCCCTGCGCGACCGGTCGGAGACCGTGTCGTCGCAGCGCAGCAAGGTTCCGTCGAGGTCAGTGGCGATGAGGGCATATGCGAGGGGAACGGCCATGATCCGAAGAATACGGATCTGACGCCGGTCGGTAAGCCGTGTGGCAGGAGCTGTGACGGATCGGGTGCGCCCGGCGCACTCCCGGCAGACACCGGGGTGTGGGCCCGGATACACCCGGTGACACGCGCCCGGGGCACACCTGCGCGCTGCCCCTGCCAGCCCACTCCCGGTTCACCGGAACGAGGCGGCCCCGGATCGCTCCCGCCCGGACCGACCCCGTCCGGATCGCCCCCGCGTCACCAGAGTCGCGCCGAACTGCCCCACGGTCGTGCGCACGCCTTCACGCCGGGCCCGAACTCCCCCACGCGGGCGGGCAGTCCACACCTGGGGCCGCCGCCCGTCGGTCCACCACCCCGGCGACTCCGTCCACCACCCCGCCGATTCCGTCCACCTCCCGTCGACTCGGCCCATCGCCCCGGCCGGCTCGGCCCGTCACCCCCTCCAGCTTTGGCCTATCGCCCCGGCCAGCTCCGTCCACCTCCCCTCCACTCGGCCCATCACCCAGGCCGACTCCGTCCATCTCCCCTCTACTCGGCCTATCGACCCAGCCAGCTCTGTCCATCACCCCCTCCGGCTTTGGCCCATCGCCCCGTCGACCGGGACCCGTCCCATGCCGCGACACCGCGCCGGCCCATCAGCAGGCCCTAGTCCGCCGCCCCTGCCGCCCCCGCAGACACCCCCGCCACGCCGCCGCCCGCGTCCAGGCGCGGTATGCGGCGCTGGGCCGCGTACGCCGCCGCCGGATAGCGGGGGTCGGGCCGCAGTGCGTACTCCCGCAGGCAGCCTTCCGTGAACTTGATGACGTGCTCGTCGCCGTGCTCGACGGCGCGGGCGCCGAGTTCGTCGAGCGGGGGCAGGTCGTCCGCCTCGGCCCGCCAGGCCCCCGACTCCTCGTCCCGCCGGTCGGTGGTGAAGGCCAGCAGGAAGGTCGACTGGACCTGCCACAGCCGCGCGAGCGTCGGCTCGTACAACTCCTGTGGCAGGTGCGGCAGGACGAGGCGGGCGGCCGCGGGCGCGGTGAGGCCGTGGACGAGGGGCACCGGGAAGACCTCGGGGTGGCCCAGATACACGTCCGCGAACTGCAGCGTCATGTCACTGAGCAGGCGGGACGCCGGGTGCGGTGCCAGCCACTCCAACGACTCGGCGTACCCGGGGAGTCGGTCGAGGGCGTCGATGCGGCCGAGGGCGACGGACGGTCCGCGCGGGCCGTCGAGCGGCACGCGGGGCAGCGCGGCGACGGCCTCCGGGACGGCGCGGGGGCCGCGCAGGGCGGGGCTGCCGGGCAGGGCCCGATAACGGGCGGCCCAGTACGCCAGGCCTCTGGCCAGCTCGTCGAGCTGGAGCCGCGTCGGTGTCTCCCCGGCGACGGAGAGACCGCGCACCGCGTGCGCCGTCCGGATGAGGCCGTGCGTCAGACCGGCGAAGAGGCCGGGGAGCAGGCGGGGCCACCAGCGGGCGAGGGCGTCGCGCCAGGGCGCGGTGGCGAGTTCGCGCGCGAACAGCCGCTCCCAGTCCCCCGCACGGCCGAAATCACCCAGCGCCGGCCGCCACGACGCCTCGTCGGCGGGGTCGAGGGCGAAGCGCGCGGCGGGGGGCTCGTGGTGCTCGAGGGCGCGGCGATAGCGCCCGATCCAGCGGGCCACCTCGTCGCCGTGCCCGAGCACCGCGACGGCCTCTGCGCCCATGGGCCCGTGATTGGCGAGGTCGACGCCGACGCCGCGCTCGTACCCGAGGTCCTCCAGCCTTTCCAACGCGTCGTTGACCGCTTCGTAGTAACTGATCGTCGGCATGCCTCACTCACCTTCAGAAAGCTCGTGGTTCGCACTGGGCTCGTAACACTTTGGATACCCAAACAGTTTGGGGATCCAAACAAACTACACTCACGGAATGCAGAGCGCGCAAGAACCGGCGGGGCGAGAACCGGCGAAGCGGGAACCGGCGAAGCGGGAACCGGCGAAGCGGGAACCGGCGAAGCCAGAACCCGGGAGGCCGGAGCCGGAGAAGCCCGGGGCCGCATCCGCCCACCCCCTCACCCCCGTCGAGATCCGGATCGTGGGGCTCGTGCCCCTGCTAGAGCCGTACTTCCGGGGGGCCGCGGTGAGCGCCCTGATGCCGGAGCCGCTGCGCGAGGCCATGGACAGCCACGGCCTGACCCCGCGTCACGGCGCGGTGCTGCCCCAGCTCCTCGCCGCCGACGGGCCGTTGACCGTCAGCGGCATCGCCGACCGGCTCCAGGTGTCCCTGCCTACGGCGAGCGAACTGGTCGGGGGCCTCGCGCGGGCGGGCATCGTCACGCGCGCCCCGGACGAGACGAACCGCCGCCGGGTCCTCGTGTCCCTCGCCGAGGAGTACCGCCCGCTCCTCGAGTCGTTCGTCGCCCGCCGGGGCGAGCCGCTGCTCCGCGCCCTCGCGGGGCTCCCGGTCGAGCAGCGGGAGGGGTTCATGGCCGGGCTGCGGGCCTGGGTGCGGGAGGTGCAGCAGTAGGGGCGGGGAACCGTTCGCGCGGCGCGCACGTCGCACAGGGGCAAGCCGGTCTCCCGTACGCGGGAAGGCCTCCGTACGTCACCTGGCACGAAGGAACGACATGACTTTCCGTCCGGCCCGCAAGCTCGCCCTCACCACCGCCGCCTCCGCCGCGCTGCTCACGGCGCTGCTCACCTGGCAGGCGTCGGCCGCGGACTCGGACGGCGGCAGCGGGGAGTCACGGCCGGGCGCGGGGGCCGCCGCGTCGGACACGAAGACCGGCGAGGGGTCCCGCGCGACGCCCGGCAAGGGGTCGGACGCCACGCCCGGCAAGGGGGCGGACACGACGAGCAGCGAGGTCGGGCACGACGGGACCGCCAAGGCGGAGTACTGGACTCCGGAGCGCATGCGCGAGGCCCGGCCCGCGCCGATGCCGGTGATCGAGCGCTGAGGACGGGGCGGCCCGGACGACGGTCGTCCGACGCTGAGCCCGGCCGGTGACGATCGTGGGCTGGGCCCGGACGCTGACGGTCGAGCGCTGAGCCCGGACGCTGACGGTCGAGCGCTGAGCCCGGACAGTGACAATCGAGCGCTGGGCCCGGACGCTGACAGTCGAACGCTGGGCCCGGCGGACCGGGCCCGCCCTCACACCTCCCGGTGGGCCGCCGCCAGATGCCGCGCGAGCCGCGGCGAGGCGAATTCCGTGCCGCACACGAACCGCATCACCGGTCCGTACGACGACCCGGCGAGCATGCCCGTGAAGTACAGGCCGGGGACCGACGAGACATAGCCCTCGCCCAGCTTGGGCGTGCCGCGGCTGGTGGCGAGGCGGGCGCGCAGGCCGTGGCCGAGGAAGCTGAGGGCGGCGAGGTCCACGCGATAGCCCGTCGCGGCGATGACGTGGTCGGCCGCGAGCTCCCGGGCGCGGCCGCCGAGGGTCTCGACGCTGAGGACGGGGCGGCCGTCGCGGGTGCCCGTGGTCACGATGCGCCGCACCTCGCGCGCCTCGACCTTCCGCTCGAACCGCTCCCGCAGCCACCAGGCGCCGAGCGGGCCGAGGACGCGGCGGGTGAGGTAGTGCCTTGCGGCGGCGGGGAGGTGGCGGTACCCCCCGGCGTGGTAGCTCAGCGCGTACAGCGACCAGGCGCGGCCGAACGGGGACTCCGGGCGCAGCTTCGGCTGGTCCCACGGTGGCTGGCCGAAAGCGACCGAGCGCCGCCCGCGCGCCAACACCCGCACCCGCGCGCCCGCCTCGGCCGCGAGCACCGCCGTCTCCAGGGCGGACTGCCCGGCGCCGACGACAAGGAGGTCCTGCTCCGCGTACCGCGTGAGGTCGTGGTGCTGTGCGCTGTGCGAGACGGGGCCCGCGGGCGAGGGGCCGCCCGGCACGGCCGCGGCCAGCTCGGACGGCAGCCGCGACAGGCCGGACAGGCCGGTGGCGACGACGACCGCGCGGGCGGTGAACTGCTCCCCGGAGTCCAGCTTCAGCTCGAAGCCCCCGGCCGGGCGGGGGTCGACGGAGACCACCCGCACCCGCTCCAGGTCGGGCACGATCTTCTGCTGGAACCACTGGCCGTACCCGACGAACGTCTCGACGGGGATGATGTCCTCGTCCGTGACCAGCCGGGGCAGGCCCGCCGCGTCGCAGTAGTCGACGAGGGTGTGGCCGGGCTGCGGGGCGTCGATGTTCGACGCCACGGGTGTGGACTTGAGGAGCATCCCCGCGGGCATGTGCGACTGCCAGCTCACCATCGGCTCGCCGAACACACGCACCGGGATGCCCCGGGCCCTCAGATGCGCCGCTGTGGACAGGCCGTAGGGGCCCGCTCCGATGACGGCGACCGGTTGCGTTGATTGATTCACGAAGTCCCTCCCCAGGACGTCCTGTACGCCGTGCCGTCGCACGGCGCACCGTCACTTCGTGGTCGTGCCGCCGCGGCGGTTGGTGCGCCACAGCTGGAACAAATGCTTCGCTCCTGGCCGTACGAAGCGCGCGAGCATGGTGAAGACCGGCAACATGTCGTCCGCCGCGACCCACGCCAGCTCCGTGCCGCTGGCACGGGACGGCGCGTGCGGTGTCACATAGCCGCTGCGGCGGTAGGCGAGATAGGCGGGCAGGTCGATGTTCTCCACGACATAGCGGTGTCCCGCGCGCTGCTCCCCCTCGGGGACCGGTCGGCCGGTCAGATGCAGATGCATCGCCCGGACGACGTCGATCCCCGACTCGCTCTCGAAGAGGCGGAACTGGGCGCCCATGCGTGGGTTGAAGTCGAGCAGTTTGTACCGACCGTCGCGGCGGTCGAAGCGGAGGTCGAGATCGATGACGCCGGTGAAGCCGATCTCTTTGATGAAACGCGCGGCGAGATCCGCGAGTTCCGGGTTGTCGACGACGTACGCCATCGCCGTCATCCCCGCGTGCGGCGGCCAGGAACGGACCTTCACGCCGGTGAACAGGGCGAGCGGGGCGGAGTCCGCGTCGAAGTAGGCGTGCACGACCCAGTCCTCGGCCTGCTCGCGCGGCAGATACTCCTGGAGGATCACTCCGGGCCGCTCGCCCCAGCCGCAGGCCAGCTTCAGCAGGCCCTCGGGCGTGTTGATGCGGGTGGTGCCGTTCACGGCCGGCTGTTCGCGGCGCTGGAACGCCTCCTTGTTCTTGGCCACGACCGGGAAACGGGCCGTCGCGGCGAACTTCTCGATGTCGTCCTGACTCTGCGGGCACAGCGAGGCGGGCGAGGACAGGCCGTGCTCCACGCAGAGCTCGTGCAGCCCCTGCTTGCTGGCGAGGCGCCGCGGCAGCGCGGGTGCCACCGGCGGGAACAGGAACCCCCCGAAGTCCGCGTCCCGCAACTCCCGCTGGTGCTCGGCGATCAGGACGGCCGCTTCCTCGTCCGTCGGGATCAGCACCGTCGGCCTGCCGATCCGCCGCCCGATCCGCAGCAGGCCCTCCACCAGGTACGCGGGGTCCTCGACGCCGGTGGTCGGCCATGGGAACGCACGTGTGAGGTAGCGGGACGCCGCCGCGGGCGTGTACCGGTCCTCGGTGATCGCGTACATGGGGATGCCGAGCCGGCCCAGGCTGCGGATCGCCCCCACACCGCCGTGGTGCAACGGGTAGTCGCCGAACTTGACTATCAGTCCGGGCACTTCGCGGTCCGGCCTTAACCCCATGCCGCCGCTTGAAATGGTCACGGGTCCCCCCACGTGTCCGTCTGCGCCGAACCGGACCCAGCCCTGTCCGTGTCCCCCCAAGGAAGCTATGCAGGAACTGACCATTCCACTCCTGGTTTATCCGGACATTGCGAACTCTTTAGACACTGCCCCCGGCGAGGCTTCCGACGTAACGTGTGGAGCACTCAGATTGGAAAGCGAGGCAGGCACGCATGTCCGAGCAGAACCCGCTCGACCTCCCCGAGGGTGACCCCTTCGGCCCGCACAATCTTCCGTACGGAGTCTTCTCCCCGGCCGGGTCCGCCACGGACTCCGCATCCGGGCCCACGCCCGGATCAGCGGCCGGATCGGCGTCCGGTTCCGCCGCCTCGGACGGCCGTCGGGTCGGCGTCCGCATCGGCTCGTACGTCCTGGACGCGGGCGCGGCCGCCGCCGCCCTCGGCTCGCCCTATGTCTCGCTGCTCGCCCAGCCCACCCTGGGCCCGCTGCTCGCCGCCGGACGCCGGACGTGGAGCGACGTCCGCCGCGCCCTCACCGCCTGGGTGACGGTCCCCGCCCACCGCGACGCCGTCCGCCCGCTGCTCCACCCTCTCTCCGACGTCACCCTGCACCTGCCCTTCGAGGTCGCGGACTACGTCGACTTCTACGCCTCCGAGCACCACGCCTCGAACCTGGGCCGGATGTTCCGCCCGGACGCGCCCACGCCGCTCACCCCCAACTGGAAGCACCTGCCTATCGGTTACCACGGCCGGTCCGGCACCGTCGTGGTCTCCGGCACGGACGTGGTGCGCCCCACCGGTCAGCGCAAGACGCCCGCCGACACCGCGCCCGTCTTCGGCCCGTCCACCAAGCTCGACATCGAGGCCGAGGTCGGCTTCGTCGTCGGCGCGCCGTCCACGCTCGGGACCCCCGTGCCCCTCACGGACTTCCGCGAGCACGTCTTCGGCCTCTGCCTCCTCAACGACTGGTCCGCCCGCGACCTCCAGGCCTGGGAGTACGTCCCCCTCGGGCCCTTCCTCGGCAAGTCCTTCGCCACCTCCGTCTCGGCATGGATCACGCCCCTGGAGGCCCTGGACGCCGCCCGCGTCGCCCCGCCCGCGCGCACCGAGCCCCTGCTCCCCTACCTCGACGACTCCGCCGAGTCCGTCGCGGACGAGCCCGGCGGCTACGACCTCCGCATCACCGTCTCCCTCAACGGCCACGTCATCTCCGAACCCCCCTTCTCCACCGTCTACTGGACCGCCGCCCAGCAGCTCACCCACATGACCGTCAACGGCGCTTCCCTGCGCACCGGTGACCTCTACGGCTCCGGCACCGTCAGCGGGCCCTCCCCCGAGCAGTTCGGCTCCCTCATCGAGCTGACCTGGAACGGGCGCGATCCCCTCGAACTCCCCGACGGCAAGCGGACGTTCCTCGAGGACGGCGACGTCGTCACGATGACCGCGTGGGCCCCCGGACCCGGCGGGACCCGGGTGGGCCTGGGCGAGGTCACTGGCCGAATCGCGGCTACGCGGGGCTGAGGAGGCAGCGGGGGTGGGGGCGGGGGCCTTGCCGGGGGCTCCCCAATCCCGCCCCTTCCCGAACCCGGGGCTCCGCCCCGGACCCCGTATCGGCGCTCCGCGCCTCGTCCTCAATCGCCGGACGGGCTAGAAAATGTGCGGCTGAGTCTTAGCCCCTCCGGCGATTGAGGAGCGGGGTCTGGGGCGGAGCCCCCGGGTTCGGGAAAGGGGCGGGACTGGGGCGCGCCGCGAGGCCCTACGCCCCCACCCCCGCCACCACCTCCAGCACACCCTCCCCATACGTCGCCAACTTCTTCTCACCGACCCCGCCGATACCCCCCAGCTCCCCGACGGACGTCGGCCGCACCGTGGCGATCTCCCGCAACGTCGCGTCATGGAAGATCACATAGGCAGGCACCCCCAGCTCCCGAGCCTGCGCGGCCCGCCAGGCCCGCAGCGCCTCGAAGACGGGCACGGCCTCGGGCGCGAGCTCGGCCACCGCGGCGGCGGCCCGCGCCTTGCGCTCGCCCCTGCCTCCCGAACGCGCCGCACCGGCGGGCTTCTTGGGCTCCTTGCGCAGAAGCACCTCCCGCTGCCGACCGAGCACGGAGCCACTGGTCTCGGTCAGCACGAGCGTGCCGTACTCCCCCTCGACCGCGAGCAGCCCCTGGGCGAGCAACTGCCGGACCACACCACGCCATTCGCCCTCGGCGAGGTCCTCGCCGATGCCGAAGACGGACAGCTGGTCGTGGTCGAACTGGATGATCTTGGCGGTCCGGCGGCCCAGGAGGATGTCGATGATCTGGCCGGCGCCGAACTTCTGGCCGCGCTCGCGCTGCAGCCGCACGACGGTCGACAGGAGCTTCTGCGCGGCCACCGTCCCGTCCCAGGTCTCCGGCGGGGTGAGGCAGGTGTCGCAGTTCCCGCAGGACTCGGCGGTGGGGTCCTGACCGAAGTAGGTCAGGAGCTGGGCGCGGCGGCACTGGGCCGTCTCGCACAGCGCCAGCATGGCGTCCAGATGCGCGGCGGCCCGGCGCCGGAACGCCTCGTCGCCCTCGCTGCCCTGGATGAGCTTGCGCTGCTGGACGACGTCCTGCAGGCCGTACGCCATCCAGGCCGTGGAGGGCATGCCGTCGCGGCCCGCGCGGCCCGTCTCCTGGTAGTACCCCTCGACCGACTTGGGCAGGTCGAGGTGGGCGACGAAGCGGACGTCGGGCTTGTCGATGCCCATGCCGAAGGCGATCGTGGCGACCACCACCAGGCCGTCCTCGCGCAGGAACCGCGACTGGTGCAGCGCGCGCGTGCCGCCGTCGAGTCCCGCGTGGTACGGCACCGCTTCCACGCCGTGGGCGCGGAGGAAGTCGGCGGTGCGCTCCACGCCGTTGCGCGAGAGGCAATAGACGATGCCCGCGTCGCCCTCGTGCTCCTCCTTCAGGAAGGTGAGGAGCTGCTTCTTGGGGTCCGCCTTGGGCACGATCCGGTACTGGATGTTCGGCCGGTCGAAGCTCGCCACGAAGTGCTTGGCGTCGGGCATGGCCAGGCGCTGGGTGATCTCCCGGTGCGTGGCGTCCGTGGCGGTCGCCGTCAGGGCGATGCGGGGCACGTCCGGCCAGCGCTCGCCGAGGACGGACAGGGACAGGTAGTCGGGGCGGAAGTCGTGGCCCCACTGGGCGACGCAGTGCGCCTCGTCGATGGCGAAGACGGAGATCCGGGCCCGGGAGAGCAGGCCGAGCGTGGCGTCCAGGCGCAGCCGCTCCGGCGCCAGGTAGAGCACGTCGAGCTCGCCCGCGAGCAGCTCGGCCTCCACCACCCGGCGCTCGTCGAAGTCCTGCGTCGAGTTCATGAACCCGGCCCGCACGCCGAGCGCCCTGAGCGCGTCCACCTGGTCCTGCATCAGGGCGATGAGCGGGGAGACCACGACGCCGGTGCCGGGGCGGACCAGGGCCGGGATCTGGTAGCACAGGGACTTGCCGCCGCCGGTCGGCATGAGGACGACGGCGTCGCCGCCCGCGACCACATGGTCGATGATCGCTTCCTGCTCGCCGCGGAAGGAGTCGTACCCGAAGACGCGGTGCAGTGTCTCCAGCGCGTTGCCCGTGGCGACCGGGCCGGAGCCCGCGCCGGGGCCCGCGCCCGGTCCGGCGCCCGGGTGCGCGTCCGCGAACGGATCCTCGCCGGGGTCGCCGAACGGGTCCTCCTCCGGGTCCCCGAAGGGGTCGTCGAACGGGTCCGGGTCCGCGAACCGACTCGCGCCCTCGTCCATCTCAGTCATGCCACCGATCCCATACATCGCCCAGCCCCCGTACGTCACGCCTCGACCACCGCGTGCTTCCACCACTGCGTCCACGATAGGGGTCCGCGCCGACAGCCCACGAAGTTATCCACAGGCCGGCCCCCGCGGTGTGAAGAATGCGCCGCCCCTGGCACCGCCGGGCCCCGCACACGCCACCGCCCGGCCTCCCGCGAGCTGCGGGACGCCGGGCGGCACCGTACGAGGCAGGCGGAGCCGAAGCCCCCGCCTACCGGACGAAGACTCCCGCCTGGTTGGCCAGATCGAGGAAGTACTGCGGCGCCACACCGAGCACCAGCGTCACCGCGACGCCGAACCCGATCGCCGTCATCGTCAGCGGCGACGGCACGGCGACCGTCGGGCCGTCCGCCTTCGGCTCGCTGAAGAACATCAGGACGATCACGCGGATGTAGAAGAACGCCGCGATGGCGGACGAGATCACACCGACCACGACCAGCGCGCCCGCGCCGCCCTCGGCGGCCGCCTTGAACACCGCGAACTTGCCCGAGAACCCGGAGGTCAGCGGGATGCCCGCGAAGGCGAGGAGGAAGACGGCGAAGACCGCGGCGACCAGCGGTGAGCGGCGGCCGAGCCCCGCCCACTTCGACAGGTGCGTCGCCTCGCCGCCCGCGTCCCGCACCAGCGTGACCACCGCGAACGCGCCGATCGTCACGAAGGAGTACGCGCCAAGGTAGAAAAGCACCGACGAGACGCCGTCCTTCGTGGTCGCGATGACACCCGCGAGGATGAAGCCCGCGTGCGCGATCGACGAGTACGCGAGGAGCCGCTTGATGTCGGTCTGGGTGATCGCGACGATCGCGCCGCCCAGCATCGTGATCACGGCGACGCCGTACATCACCGGCCGCCAGTCCCAGCGCAGCCCAGGGAGCACGACGTACAGCAGCCGCAGGAGCGCGCCGAACGCGGCCACCTTCGTCGCCGCCGCCATGAAGCCCGTCACCGGCGTGGGCGCGCCCTGGTAGACGTCGGGCGTCCACATGTGGAACGGCACCGCGCCGACCTTGAAGAGCAGACCCATCACGATCATCGCGGAGCCGATGAGGAGCAGCGCGTCGTTGCCCATGGTGCCCGCGAGAGCGGGGTCGACCGTGGTGATCGTGCCGTCGACGACCTTGGCGACCGTGCCGTACGACACCGAGCCCGCGTAGCCGTAGATCAGCGCGATGCCGAACAGCGTGAACGCGGAGGCGAAGGCGCCGAGGAGGAAGTACTTCACGGCCGCTTCCTGCGACATGAGCCGCTTGCGGCGCGCCAGGGCGCACAGCAGGTACAGCGGCAGCGAGAAGACTTCCAGGGCGATGAAGAACGTCAGCAGGTCGTTCGCCGACGGGAAGACCAGCATGCCGCCGATGGCGAACAGTGCCAGCGGGAACACCTCGGTGGTGGCGAACCCGGCCTTGGTGGCGGCCTGTTCGCCCTCACTGCCGGGCACCGCTCCGGCCTGCGCCACGAAGGAGTCGACGCGGTTGCCGTGCGCCACCGGGTCGAGCCTGCGCTCCGCGAAGGTGAAGATCGCGACCAGACCGGCGAGGAGAATGGTGCCCTGCAGGAAGAGCGCGGGACCGTCGACGGCGATGGCGCCCATCGCCGCGATGCGGGCCTTCGTGGTGCCGTAGCCCCCGGCCGCGAGGGCGACGACCGCGGCGAAGGCGGCGGCGAGGGCGACGACGGAGACGAACAGCTGGGCGTAGTAACGGGACTTGCGCGGCACGAAGGCTTCGATGAGCACTCCGATGACGGCGGCACCGATGACGATCAGGGTCGGTGCCAGCTGGCCGTACTCGATGTTCGGCGCGTCGATCTTGTCGATCGGCTCGGCCGCCGTTGTCCACAGGCTGTGGACGGCTGTCGCACTCACTTGGCGGCCTCCACTTCGGGCTTGGGGTCCTTCTTCTGGACATCGGACATGGTGTGCTTGACCGCCGGGTTCACCAGCTCGGTGACCGGCTTCGGGTAGACGCCGAGGACGATCAGGAGGGCGATCAGCGGGGCCACCACGGCCAGTTCGCGCACCTTCAGGTCGGGCATCGACGCGACCTCCGGCTTCACCGGGCCCGTCATCGTCCGCTGGTAGAGCACGAGGGTGTAGAGCGCGGCGAGCACGATGCCGAAGGTCGCGATGATCCCGACCGCCGGATAGCGCGCGAACGTGCCGACCAGGACCAGGAACTCACTCACGAACGGCGCGAGCCCCGGCAGCGACAGCGTGGCCAGACCGCCGATCAGGAAGGTGCCCGCGAGCACCGGCGCGACCTTCTGCACTCCTCCGTAGTCCGCGATCAGACGCGAGCCGCGGCGCGAGATCAGGAAGCCGGCGACCAGCATCAGGGCGGCCGTGGAGAGGCCGTGGTTGACCATGTAGAGCGTCGCGCCGGACTGCCCCTGGGACGTCATCGCGAAGATGCCGAGGATGATGAACCCGAAGTGCGAGATCGACGCGTACGCCACCAGGCGCTTGATGTCGCGCTGGCCGACGGCGAGCAGCGCGCCGTAGATGATGCTGATCAGCGCGAGCACCAGGATCGCCGGTGTCGCCCACTTGCTCGCCTCCGGGAACAGCTGGAGGCAGAAGCGCAGCATCGCGAACGTGCCGACCTTGTCGACCACCGCCGTGATCAGCACGGCGACCGGGGCCGTGGCCTCGCCCATCGCGTTCGGCAGCCAGGTGTGCAGCGGCCACAGCGGGGCCTTCACCGCGAAGGCGAAGAAGAAGCCGAGGAACAGCAGCCGCTCGGTGTTGGTCGCCATGTCCAGCGAGCCGTTGGCCCGCGCCTCGGCGATCTCCTGGAGCGAGAAGTTCCCGGCGACCACGTAGAGCCCGATCACGGCGGCCAGCATGATGAGGCCGCCGACCAGGTTGTAGAGCAGGAACTTCACGGCCGCGTACGAGCGCTGCGCCGAGGCGTTCTCGTCGCTGCCCGTGTGGGCGCGGTCTCCGAAGCCGCCGATGAGGAAGTACATCGGGATGAGCATGGCTTCGAAGAAGATGTAGAAGAGGAAGACGTCGGTGGCCTCGAAGGAGATGATCACCATCGCCTCGACGGCCAGGATCAGGGCGAAGAAGCCCTGGGTGGGCCGCCAGCGCGACGACTTCGTCTCCAGGGGGTCGGCGTCGTGCCAGCCCGCCAGGATGATGAAGGGGATCAACAGGGCGGTGAGCGCGATCAGGGCGACGCCGATGCCGTCGACGCCCAGCTCGTACCGCACCCCGAAGTCACTGATCCAGGCGCGCGATTCGGTCAGTTGATAGCGGTCGCCGTCCGGGTCGAACCGGACGGCCACCACGACGGCCAGCACGAGCGTGGCCAGGGAGAAGAACAGCGCGAGCCACTTGGCGGCGGTCCGCCGTGCGGCCGGGACGGCCGCCGTGGCGATCGCGCCGACCGCGGGAAGCGCGGCCGTCGCTGTCAGCAGAGGAAACGACATCGGTATCAGACCGCCCTCATCAGCAGGGTCGCGGCGATGAGGACCGCCACGCCGCCGAACATCGAGACCGCGTAGCTGCGGGCGTAGCCGTTCTGCAGCTTGCGCAGCCGTCCGGAGAGCCCGCCGACCGAGGCCGCCGTGCCATTGACCACGCCGTCCACCAAGGTGTGGTCGACGTACACCAGGGAGCGCGTGAGGTGCTCGCCGCCGCGCACCAGGACCACGTGGTTGAAGTCGTCCTGGAGCAGGTCGCGGCGGGCCGCGCGGGTGAGCAGCGAGCCGCGCGGGGCGACGACCGGGACCGGCCTGCGGCCGTACTGGACCCAGGCCAGGCTCACGCCGATGACCAGGACCACCATGGTGGCGCCCGTGACCGTGGCGGCGCTCAGCGGGGAGTCGCCGTGGTCGTGGTGGGTGACCGGCTCCAGCCAGTGCATGAAGCGGTCGCCGATGCTGAAGAAGCCACCGGCGAACACCGACCCGACGGCGAGCAGGATCATCGGGATCGTCATGGACTTCGGAGACTCGTGCGGGTGCGGTTCGTTGCCGTCGGCATCCGGCTGCCAGCGCTTCTCTCCGAAGAAGGTCAGGAGCATCACACGGGTCATGTAGTACGCCGTGATGGCCGCGCCGAGCAGCGCCACGGAGCCGAGGATCCAGCCCTCCGTGCCGCCCTTGGCGAACGCCGCCTCGATGATCTTGTCCTTGGAGAAGAAGCCGGACAGACCGGGGAAGCCGATGATGGCGAGATAGCCGAGACCGAAGGTCACGAAGGTCACCGGCATGTACTTCCGCAGGCCCCCGTACTTCCGCATGTCCACCTCGTCGTTCATGCCGTGCATGACCGAACCGGCGCCGAGGAAGAGCCCGGCCTTGAAGAAGCCGTGCGTCACCAGGTGCATGATCGCGAAGACGTAGCCGATGGGGCCGAGGCCCGCGGCCAGGATCATGTAGCCGATCTGGGACATCGTCGAACCGGCGAGGGCCTTCTTGATGTCGTCCTTCGCGCAACCGACGATCGCACCGAAGAGGAGCGTCACGGCGCCCACGACGGTGACCGCCAACTGCGCGTCCGGGGCGCCGTTGAAGATCTCCCCGGAGCGCACGATCAGATACACGCCTGCGGTCACCATCGTCGCCGCGTGGATCAGGGCCGAGACCGGGGTCGGGCCCTCCATCGCGTCCCCGAGCCAGGACTGCAGCGGCACCTGCGCGGACTTGCCGCACGCCGCGAGCAGGAGCATCAGGCCGATCGCCGTCAGCTTGCCCTCGCTCGTCTCTTCGGCGGCCCCCAGGACGGGCTCGAAGGCGAACGTCCCGAAGGTGGTGAACATCAGCATGATGGCGATCGACAGGCCCATGTCGCCGACCCGGTTGACCAGGAAGGCCTTCTTGGCCGCCGTGGCCGCGCTGGGCTTGTGCTGCCAGAAGCCGATCAGGAGGTACGAGGCGAGGCCCACGCCCTCCCAGCCGACGTACAGGAGCAGGTAGTTGTCGGCGAGGACCAGCAGGAGCATCGCCGCGAGGAACAGGTTCAGGTAGCCGAAGAAGCGGCGGCGCCGCTCGTCGTGCTCCATGTACCCGATCGAGTACAGGTGGATCAGCGTGCCCACGCCGGAGATCAGCAGGACGAATGTCACCGACAGCTGGTCCAGCTGGAAGGCGACGTCCGCCTTGAAGCCCTCGACGGGGATCCAGCTGAACAGGTGCTGATGCAGGGACCGGTCCTCGGCCCCCTTGCCCAGCATGTCGGTGAAGAGCACGAGCCCGATCACGAAGGAGACGGCCGCGAGCGCCGTGCCGATCCAGTGACCCACACGGTCCAACCGGCGCCCGCCGCACAGCAGTACGGCCGCTCCGAGCAGAGGCGCCGCCACCAGCAGCGCAATCAAGTTCTCTGTGTTCACGGTTCTAGCGACCCCTTACAGCTTCATCAGGCTGGCGTCGTCGACCGAGGCCGAGTGACGGGAGCGGAACAGCGACACGATGATCGCGAGCCCGACCACGACTTCCGCCGCCGCGACGACCATCGTGAAGAAGGCGATGATCTGGCCGTCCAGGTTGCCGTGCAGCCGGGCGAAGGCGACGAACGCGAGGTTGCAGGCGTTCAGCATCAGCTCGACGCACATGAAGACGACGATCACGTTCCGCCGGATCAGCACGCCGGTGGCGCCGATGGCGAACAGCAGGGCCGCCAGATACAGGTAGTTGACCGGATTCACTTCGACGCCTCCTCGGTCTGCTCGCCCGCCGCGGCGGCGACGGGATCGGACCCGTCATCGCCGCCCCGGCCGCTGTCCGCGCGAACCGGTCCCGGCCGCTCCAGGCGGTCCGAGGCACGCTGCTCCAAGGCCCGCAGGTCGTTCAGCGCCTCGCTGGAGACGTCGCGGATCTGGCCGCGCTCACGCAGCGTCTGGTTGACCGTGAGCTCCGAAGGAGTGCCGTCCGGGAGCAGGCCCGCGATGTCCACCGCGTTGTGCCGGGCGTACACACCCGGGGCCGGCAGCGGCGGCAGGTGCTTGCCCTCGCGCACGCGCTCCTCGGCGCGCTCGCGCTGCGTCTTGGCGCGCTCCGTGCGCTCGCGGTGGGTGAGGACCATCGCGCCGACCGTCGCCGTGATCAGCAGGGCGCCGGTGATCTCGAAGGCGAAGACGTACTTCGTGAAGATGAGGGACGCGAGTCCCTCCACGTTGCCGCCCTCGTTGGCCTTGGCCAGGCCGTTGAAGTCCTTCAGGGAGGCGTTGCCGATGCCCGCGAACAGCAGGATGGCGAAACCGAGTCCGCACAGGGCCGCGAGCCAGCGCTGGCCCTTGATGGTCTCCTTCAGGGAGTCGGCGGCGGTGACGCCGACGAGCATGACCACGAAGAGGAACAGCATCATGATCGCGCCCGTGTAGACCACGATCTGCACGATGCCCAGGAAGTACGCGCCGTTGGCCAGGTAGAACACCGCAAGGATGATCATGGTCCCGGCGAGGCAGAGTGCGCTGTGCACCGCCTTGCGCATCAGGATCGTGCACAGTGCGCCGATCACGGCGACCGTGGCGAGCACCCAGAACTGGACGGCCTCGCCGGTGGAGGTGGTGTAGGCCGCGAGGGCGGTCATGCGTCCACCCCCTGCTCGCGCGAGGCCCCGGCCCCTTCACCGGAGCCGGATCCCTCGGCCTCGTCCCCGGGGTCGGGCTTCTCGCCCTTGGAGACGGCCACTTGGGGCACCGTGCCCGGCGCGGCCTGGGTGACCAGACCACGGTAGTAGTCGCCCTCGTCCATGCCGGGGTAGATCGCGTGCGGCGAGTCGACCATGTCCTCTTCGAGGCCGGCGAGCAGCTGCTCCTTGGTGTAGATCAGGTTCTCGCGGCTGCTGTCGGCGAGCTCGAACTCGTTCGTCATCGTCAGCGCGCGCGTGGGGCACGCCTCGATGCACAGGCCGCAGAGGATGCAGCGGGCGTAGTTGATCTGGTAGACGCGGCCGTACCGCTCGCCCGGGGAGTAGCGCTCCTCTTCGGTGTTGTCCGCGCCCTCCACATAGATGGCGTCCGCGGGACAGGCCCAGGCGCACAGCTCGCAGCCGACGCATTTCTCCAGGCCGTCCGGATGGCGGTTGAGCTGGTGCCGGCCGTGGAACCGGGGTGCGGTGGTCTTCTGCTGCTCCGGATACTGCTCGGTCAGCCGCTTCTTGAACATGGCCTTGAAGGTCACGCCGAAGCCCGCGACGGGGTTCTGGAACCCCTGGTTGGACTGGTTCGACTGCTGCGGGTCGGCCGCCTGCTGCTGCTCGGGCAGCTGCGAGCGCTTCGGCCGGTCCGGCATGTTCGACTGCTCAGCCATCGGACGCCTCCTTTCCGTCACTTTGAGTATCGGGCCCACCACTGACAATCAACTCCCGCTCGTGGCGCGGGCGTCGGCGCGGCACCGGCGGCAGGGTCTGTCCGGGCAGCGGCGGCACCGGGAATCCCCCGGCCATCGGGTCGAAGGCAGCGGATTCCTCGGGCGGGGAAGCCGCGATCTCCTGCTTCTCCCGCTTGTCGCGGAACATGTCCACGAGTACGGAGAGCAACAACAGGGCGAGCACTCCGCCGCCTACGTAGAGCGCGATCTCGCTGAAGTCGTAGTCCTCGTTGCGCAGCGCCCGCACCGTGGCGACGAGCATCAGCCACACCACCGACACCGGGATGAGGACCTTCCAGCCGAGCTTCATCAGCTGGTCGTAGCGGACACGGGGCAGCGTGCCGCGCAGCCAGATGAAGAAGAACAGCAGCAACTGGACCTTGAGCACGAACCAGGCCATCGGCCACCAGCCGTGGTTCGCGCCCTCCCAGAAGGTGCTGATGGGCCATGGAGCCCGCCAGCCGCCCAGGAAGAGCGTCACGGACACGGCCGAGACGGTGATCATGTTGATGTACTCGGCGAGCATGAAGATCGCGAACTTGATCGACGAGTACTCGGTGTTGAAGCCGCCGACGAGGTCGCCCTCGGACTCCGGCATGTCGAACGGAGCGCGGTTGGTCTCACCGACCATCGTCACGATGTAGATCAGGAACGAGACCGGAAGCAGCAGGACGTACCAGCGGCCCTCCTGCGCCTCGACGATCCGCGACGTCGACATCGACCCGGAGTACAGGAAGACGGAGGCGAACGCGGCGCCCATCGCGATCTCGTAGGAGATCATCTGCGCGCACGAGCGGAGACCGCCGAGCAGCGGGTACGTCGAACCGGAGCTCCAGCCCGCGAGCACGATGCCGTAGATGCCGACCGAGGCGACCGCGAGGATGTAGAGCATCGCGATCGGCAGGTCGGTGAGCTGCATCGTGGTGCGGTGCCCGAAGATCGACACTTCGTTGCCCGCGGGGCCGAAGGGGATCACCGCGATCGCCATGAACGCCGGGATGGCGGCGACGATCGGCGCGAGGATGTAGACCACCTTGTCCGCGCGCTTGACGACGACGTCTTCCTTGAGCATCAGCTTGATGCCGTCCGCGAGGGACTGCAGCATGCCCCAGGGGCCGTGCCGGTTCGGGCCGATGCGCAGCTGCATCCAGGCGACGACCTTGCGCTCCCACACGATGGAGAACAGCACCATCACCATCAGGAACGCGAAGCAGAAGACGGCCTTGAGGCCGATCAGCCACCAGGGGTCCCGGCCGAACATCGACAGGTCCTCGGCCGCGAGCGGCACCGATGCCTGCGCGGTGTGCACTGCCTGAAGCATCACGACGTCACCTCCGTGGCCCCGGCGGGGGCCACCGGGCCGGCCGGGCCGACCCGGACCAGATCGCCCGGGCGGGCGCCGGTGTCCGAAGTGACGCCTCCCCCGGTCGAGTTCAGCGGGAGCCAGACCACCCGGTCGGGCATCTGGGTGACAAGGAGCGGAAGCGTGGTCGCGCCCGCCGGTCCGGTGACGGTGAGCGTGTCGCCGCCCTTGACGCCGATCTCGGCCGCGGTGGCCGCCGAGAGCCGGGCCACCGCCGCGTGCCGCGTCCCGGCGAGCGCGTCGTCGCCCTCCTGGAGGCGGCCCTGGTCGAGCAGCAGCCGGTGGCCGGCGAGGACGGCCTCACCGGCGGCGGGCCGGGGCGGCTGGGCACCGGTCTCCAACGGCTCGGTGGCGTGCGGCCCGTCCCAGCCGCCGAGCCGGTCCAGCTCGCGCCGGACGGTCAGCAGGTCGGGCAGGCCCAGGTGGATGTCGCCCGCGTCGGCCAGCATGTGCAGGACACGGGCGTCGGTCGGGGACGACTTGCGGGTCATCTGGTCCGGCTTCAGCGCGGCCTCGAAAAGCCGGGCCCTGCCCTCCCAGTTGAGGAACGTGCCCGGCTTCTCGGCGACGGCGGCCACCGGAAGCACCACGTCGGCACGTTCCGTCACCTCGCTCGGCCGCAGCTCCAGGGAGACCAGGAAGCCGACCTCGTCGAGCGCCGCACGCGCGCGCGCCGGGTCGGGCAGGTCGGCGACGTCCACGCCCGCGACGAGCAGCGCGCCCAGCTCGCCGGTCGCGGCGGCCTCGATGATCTGGCCGGTGTCCCGGCCGTAGCGGTGCGGGAGTTCGGCGACGCCCCAGGCGCCGGCGACCTCGTCCCGCGCGCGCGGGTCGGTGGCCGGGCGGCCGCCCGGGAGCAGCGACGGCACGGCGCCCACCTCGATCGCCCCGCGCTCGCCCGCGCGGCGCGGAATCCACACCAGCTGGGCACCGGTCGCGGACGCGGCCCGCACGGCGGCGGTGAGCCCGCCCCGTACCGCCGCGAGCCGCTCCCCGACCACGATCACGGAGCCTTCGGAGCGCAGTGCCTCGGCGGCCTTCGCGCCGTCGTCCGCCAGGCCCACGCCCGCGGCGAGCGCGTCCAGCCACTCGGTCTCGGTGCCGGGCGCGGCCGGGAGGAGCGTGCCACCGGCCTTCTCCAGGCCGCGGGTGGCGTGGGTGGCGAGCGAGAACGTGCGCTGGCCGTGCTTGCGCCAGGCCTTGCGCAGCCGCAGGAAGACGCCGGGCGCCTCCTCCTCGGACTCCATCCCGACGAGCAGCACGGCCGGGGCCTTCTCCAGCGCGCCGTACGTGACGCCGGTGCCGTCGAGGTCCCGGCCGCGCCCGGCGACGCGCGCCGCGAGGAAGTCGGCCTCCTCGCTGCTGTGCACCCGCGCGCGGAAGTCGATGTCGTTCGTACCGAGCGCCACGCGCGCGTACTTGCTGTACGCGTAGGCGTCCTCCACGGTGAGCCGTCCGCCGGTCAGCACTCCGGCCCGCCCGCGGGCGGCGGCGAGCCCCTTGGCCGCCGTCTCCAGCGCCTCGGGCCACGAAGCCGGCACCAGCTGCCCGGAGTCGGCGTCCCGCACCAGCGGCGTGGTCAGCCGGTCCGGCTTCTGCGCGTACCGGAAGCCGAAGCGCCCCTTGTCGCAGATCCACTCCTCGTTGACCTCGGGGTCGTCCTGCGCGAGCCGCCGCATCACCTTGCCGCGCCGGTGGTCCGTACGCGTCGCGCAACCGCCCGCGCAGTGCTCGCACACCGACGGCGACGACACCAGGTCGAAGGGGCGCGACCGGAAGCGGTACGCGTGCGAGGTGAGCGCGCCCACCGGACAGATCTGGATGGTGTTCCCGGAGAAGTACGACTCGAAGGGGTCACCGTCGCCCGTGCCGACCTGCTGGAGCGCGCCGCGCTCGATCAGCTCGATCATCGGGTCGCCCGCGATCTGGTTGGAGAAGCGGGTGCAGCGCGCGCACAGCACGCACCGCTCACGGTCGAGCAGCACCTGCGTGGAGATCGGCACGGGCTTCTCGTACGTGCGCTTCTTGCCCTCGAACCGGGAGTCCGGGTCGCCGACCTGCATGGCCTGGTTCTGCAGCGGGCACTCGCCGCCCTTGTCGCATACCGGGCAGTCCAGCGGGTGGTTGATGAGCAGCAGCTCCATCACGCCGCGCTGCGCCTTCTCGGCGACCGGCGACGTCAGCTGCGACTTCACCACCATGCCGTCGGTGCAGGTGATGGTGCAGGACGCCATCGGCTTGCGCTGGCCCTCGACCTCGACGATGCACTGGCGGCAGGCACCGGCGGGGTCGAGCAGCGGATGGTCGCAGAAGCGCGGGATCTCGATGCCGAGGAGTTCGGCGGCACGGATCACCAGGGTGCCCTTGGGGACGCTGATCTCGATGCCGTCGATCGTCAGCGAGACCAGGTCCTCCGGCGGAACGGCCGCTTCCCCGCCCCCGGAGGGAGCGCTATTGGTGGTCACTGTCATGCGTTCACCTCCGTGTGGGTGTCGGACCGGCCGCTCCGGTCGGCCCAGAGCGTGGACTTGGCGGGGTCGAAGGGGCAGCCCCGGCCCGTGATGTGCTGCTCGTACTCCTCGCGGAAGTACTGCAGCGAGGAGAAGATCGGCGAGGCGGCGCCGTCACCGAGGGCGCAGAAGGACTTGCCGTTGATGTTGTCGGCGATGTCGTTCAGCTTGTCGAGGTCGGACATGACGCCCTTGCCGGCCTCGATGTCGCGCAGCAACTGCACGAGCCAGTACGTCCCTTCGCGGCAGGGCGTGCACTTGCCGCAGGACTCGTGGGCGTAGAACTCGGTCCAGCGCGTCACGGCCCGCACCACGCAGGTCGTCTCGTCGAAGCACTGCAGGGCCTTGGTGCCGAGCATGGATCCGGCGGCGCCCACGCCCTCGTAGTCGAGCGGCACGTCGAGGTGCTCGTCGGTGAACATCGGCGTCGAGGAGCCGCCCGGCGTCCAGAACTTGAGGCGGTGGCCGGCGCGCATGCCGCCGCTCATGTCGAGGAGCTGGCGCAGCGTGATGCCGAGCGGCGCCTCGTACTGGCCGGGCGAGGTGACGTGGCCGCTGAGCGAATAGAGCGTGAAGCCGGGCGACTTCTCGCTTCCCATCGACTTGAACCAGTCTTTCCCGCGATTCAGGATCGCGGGAACCGACGCGATGGACTCGACGTTGTTGACAACAGTGGGGCATGCGTAGAGGCCCGCGACCGCAGGGAAAGGGGGACGGAGTCGCGGCTGGCCACGGCGGCCTTCCAGCGAGTCGAGCAGCGCGGTCTCCTCACCACAGATGTACGCGCCCGCGCCCGCGTGCACGGTGAGTTCGAGGTCGAGTCCGCTGCCGAGGACGTTCTTGCCGAGATAGCCCGCCGCGTAGGCCTCACGGACGGCCTCGTGCAGCCGCCGCAGCACGGGGACGACTTCACCCCGCAGATAGATGAACGCATGCGAAGAACGGATCGCGTAGCAGGCGATCACGATGCCCTCAATGAGGCTGTGCGGGTTCGCGAAGAGGAGCGGGATGTCCTTGCAGGTCCCTGGCTCCGACTCGTCGGCGTTGACAACTAGATAGTGCGGTTTGCCGTCGCCCTGCGGAATGAACTGCCACTTCATCCCCGTGGGGAAGCCCGCGCCGCCTCGGCCGCGCAGGCCCGAGTCCTTCACATAGGCGATCAGGTCGTCCGGCGCCATGGCGAGGGCCTTGCGCAGCCCCTCGTAGCCGTCGTGGCGGCGGTAGGTGTCCAGCGTCCAGGACTTGTCCTCGTCCCAGAAGGCGGAGAGCACCGGCGCGAGCAGCTTCTCCGGGCTGGTCTCGTTGTCGATCTCGGCGGCCAACGTCATCACTCCCCCTCCTCGGCTGACGGACCGGCCGGGTGGGCCGGGTCGGAGGCCGAGGTCTGCTGCGGCGCGTCGTGCGAGCTGAGGTGCTCGCTGGGCGACGGGTCGTGTGGCTGGGTGTCCTCCGGTCCGCCCGCACGCGGGTGGACCACGCGCGTGGGGGACGCCTCGCCCTTGGCCAGGCGCAGTCCGATCAGCGAGGCGGGGCCCGCGCCGCCGGTCGCCTCGACGGCGCCGGGGCGCTCGTCCGGGAAGCCCGCGAGGATCCGGGCCGTCTCCTTGAAGGTGCACAGGGGGGCGCCGCGGGTCGGCTCGACCCGGGCGCCGGAGCGCAGGTCGTCGACGAGGCGCTTGGCGCTGCCCGGAGTCTGGTTGTCGAAGAACTCCCAGTTGACCATCACCACGGGGGCGAAGTCGCAGGCGGCGTTGCACTCGATGTGCTCCAGCGTCACCTTGCCGTCGTCGGTGGTCTCGCCGTTGCCGACGCCCAGGTGCTCCTGGAGGGCCTCGAAGATGGCGTCGCCGCCCATGACCGCGCACAGCGTGTTGGTGCAGACGCCGACCTGGTAGTCGCCGGAGGGCTTGCGGCGGTACATGGTGTAGAAGGTCGCGACCGCCGTCACCTCCGCGGTGGTCAGGTCCAGCATGTCCGCGCAGAACTGCATGCCGGTGCGGGTCACATGGCCTTCCTCCGCCTGCACCAGGTGCAGCAGTGGAAGGAGCGCCGAGCGGGAGTCCGGGTAGCGGCCGATGACCTCGCGCGCGTCCGCTTCGAGGCGGGCGCGGACATCGTCCGGGTAGTCCGGCGGGGGCAGTTGGGGCATGCCCAGGCTGACGCCCTCGGGGGAACTGGTGGTCACCGGTCGACGCCTCCCATCACGGGGTCGATGGACGCGACGGCGACGATGACGTCGGCGACCTGGCCGCCCTCGCACATCGCCGCCATGGCCTGCAGATTGGTGAAGGACGGGTCACGGAAGTGGACCCGGTAGGGGCGGGTGCCGCCGTCGGAGACGACGTGCACGCCCAGTTCGCCCTTGGGCGATTCCACGGCGGCGTAGGCCTGGCCGGGGGGTACCCGGAAGCCCTCCGTCACCAGCTTGAAGTGGTGGATCAGGGCCTCCATGGAGGTGCCCATGATCTTCTTGATGTGGTCGAGCGAGTTGCCGAGGCCGTCGGGGCCGAGGGCCAGTTGGGCGGGCCAGGCGATCTTCTTGTCGGCGACCATGACCGGGCCCGGCTCCAGGCGGTCCAGGCACTGCTCGATGATGCGCAGCGACTGGCGCATCTCCTCCAGGCGGATCAGGAAGCGCCCGTAGGAGTCGCAGGTGTCGGCGGTGGGGACGTCGAAGTCGTACGTCTCGTAGCCGCAGTAGGGCTCGGCCTTGCGCAGGTCGTGCGGGAGGCCGGCCGAGCGCAGGACCGGGCCGGTGGCGCCGAGGGCCATGCAGCCGGACAGGTCGAGGTAGCCGACGTCCTGCATGCGGGCCTTGAAGATGGGGTTTCCGGTGGCGAGCTTGTCGTACTCCGGAAGGTTCTTGTGCATCTTCTTCACGAACTCGCGGATCTGGTCCACCGCGCCGGGCGGCAGGTCCTGGGCGAGTCCGCCGGGCCGGATGTACGCGTGGTTCATGCGCAGGCCGGTGATCAGCTCGTAGATGTCGAGAATGAGTTCACGATCACGGAAGCCGTAGATCATGATCGTCGTGGCGCCGAGTTCCATGCCGCCGGTGGCGATGCAGACCAGGTGCGAGGACATCCGGTTCAGCTCCATCAGGAGCACCCGGAGGATCGTGGCGCGGTCGGGGATCTGGTCCTCGATGCCGAGGAGCTTCTCCACGCCCAGGCAGTACGCCGTCTCGTTGAAGAACGGCGTCAGATAGTCCATGCGCGTGACGAACGTGGTGCCCTGCGTCCAGGTGCGGTACTCGAGGTTCTTCTCGATGCCCGTGTGCAGATAGCCGATGCCGCAGCGGGCCTCGGAGACCGTCTCGCCCTCGATCTCCAGGATGAGCCGGAGCACGCCGTGCGTGGAGGGGTGCTGCGGACCCATGTTGACGACGATGCGCTCGTCGTCGGCCCTCACGGCGGACTGGACGACCTCGTCCCAGTCGCCGCCGGTGACGGTGTAGACGGTGCCTTCCGTCGTGGCGCGGGGGGTTGCGTGGGGAGCGGTGTGAGGAGAAGTCACGAGTACGACCTCCGCTGGTCCGGAGCCGGGATCTGGGCGCCCTTGTATTCGACGGGGATGCCGCCGAGCGGGTAGTCCTTGCGCTGCGGGAAGCCCTGCCAGTCGTCCGGCATCATGATCCGCGTGAGGGCCGGGTGGCCGTCGAAGATCAGCCCGAAGAAGTCGTACGTCTCGCGCTCGTGCCAGTCGTTCGTCGGGTAGACGGCGACGAGCGAGGGGACGTGCGGATCGGCGTCCGGGGCGCTGACCTCGATGCGGATCAGGCGGTTGTGGGTGATCGAGCGCAGGTGGTAGACGGCGTGCAGCTCGCGGCCCTTGTCCTCGAGGAAGTGCACGCCGCTGACGCCGGTGCACAGCTCGAAGCGCAGCGCCGGGTCGTCGCGCAGGGTGCGGGCGACCCGCACGAGGTGCTCGCGCGCGATGTGGAAGGTCAGCTCGCCGCGGTCGACGACCGTCTTCTCGATGGCGTTCTCGGGGACGAGCCCCTGTTCCTCCAGGGCCCCTTCGAGTTCGTCGGCGACCTCGTCGAACCAGCCGCCGTAGGGGCGCGAGGAGGCGCCGGGCAGCGTGATGGTGCGGACCAGGCCGCCGTACCCGGAGGTGTCGCCGCCGTTGTCGGCGCCGAACATGCCCCTGCGGACGCCGATGACGTCGCCGGAGGTGTCACGGGGGGCCGGCACCGCGCCCTCGGGCTGCTCGCCGGTGCCGTTCACGTGCGCGTCGCTCACCGCAGCAGACCCTTCATCTCAATGGTGGGGAGGGCCTTGAGAGCCGCCTCCTCCGCCTCGCGGGCCGCTTCCTCGGCGTTCACGCCGAGCTTGGAGGTCTGGATCTTCTGGTGCAGCTTGAGGATCGCGTCCATCAGCATCTCGGGCCGGGGCGGACAGCCGGGCAGATAGATGTCGACCGGGACGACGTGGTCCACGCCCTGCACGATCGCGTAGTTGTTGAACATCCCGCCCGACGAGGCGCAGACCCCCATGGAGATGACCCACTTGGGGTTCGGCATCTGGTCGTAGACCTGGCGCAGGACGGGCGCCATCTTCTGGCTCACGCGCCCGGCCACGATCATCAGATCCGCCTGCCGCGGCGAGCCGCGGAAGACCTCCATGCCGAAGCGCGCCAGGTCGTAGCGCCCGGCGCCGGTCGTCATCATCTCGATGGCGCAGCACGCGAGGCCGAACGTGGCGGGGAAGACGGATGACTTGCGCACCCACCCGGCGGCCTGCTCGACGGTGGTCAGCAGGAATCCGCTCGGGAGTTTCTCTTCGAGTCCCATGCTCAGTGGCTCCTCAGTCCCATTCCAGGCCGCCGCGCCGCCAGACGTACGCGTAGGCGACGAAGACGGTGAGCACGAAGAGCAGCATCTCCACGAGCCCGAAGATCCCCAGGGCGTCGAAGGTGACCGCCCAGGGGTAGAGAAAGACGATCTCGATGTCGAAGACGATGAAGAGCATCGCCGTCAGGTAGTACTTGATGGGGAAGCGCCCGCCGCCGGCCGGCGTGGGGGTCGGCTCGATCCCGCATTCGTAGGCCTCGAGCTTCGCGCGGTTGTACCGCTTTGGACCGATAAGCGTGGCCATGACCACGGAGAAGATCGCAAAGCCTGCCCCGAGGGCTCCCAGTACGAGGATGGGCGCATAGGCGTTCACCGCTCCTCGCTCCTCTCAGTCGGCACTGACTGCTGGCGGTTGCATCGGACTCGCGAAGATCACTCGCACGCGAAGATCGCTTACATGTGAAGCAGGTCACAAGCCCAACTGCCCCGCATCCTATGCCTGCCGGTCTGTGATCTGCGACACGGGGTACGACAACGGCTTTGTGATCTCCACCACCTGACGAAGGATCATGAAGTCGGATGAGCGGTGATCTTCGTACGCGAAGCGCCTGAGTGATCACCAGAGGTGACATCCTGACGCGTAAGGCCTGGTCGAGACGGGGTTGCACTATCAAGAGATGGCCGCTACAGGCAAATTGGTGCTGGACGCGAACGCTTGATAGAGGAGCGCGTTCACACTTTGGCGGCAGAGATGTGGACGGGTGTGGACGTGTGCATCGATTCACGAGTCGAGAGCCGCGTCCCACGAGTCGGGCACCGCGTCACCCACGCGCGTGAGGGCGTCCCCGCGCTCCACGCCGACCTCAGCTTCACCACGCGCGTGCGCTTGCACGTTCACTCCGCCACTCCGCGCATACGCGTGCACGTACGCGCGCGCGAGGGCGACACGTCCCCCACGCGCGCGAGCGGAAGATCTCGGCCCGGTCTCGGCGAGGTCTCGGGGAGGTCCATCGCGCCACCCGACGTGACCTGCGCCACACGCGAACTACCGGCCAAACAACCGGGCTTGGCCAACCGGCATAGGGGGTGGTAGTCCACGGGCAATTCGGACGTAACGCGGAAAACCCATGATCACAGGCGTGATCACGACTGTCCGCATTGCCCGTTACGGCGTCAATAAGATGCGACACGCCCGGGATTCAGCCGCGCGCCGGGCAACTGTGGCGCAGCACACGTTTCTTGAAGGGAACCGGGTGTCCCTGATAGCGGTTGTTCTCATGTCCCACACCGCTCACATACCCAGCCACCGGAAGCCCCGCCGCAGCGCGTCGAAGATGGCTCTGCGCGCCGGAGTTGCCGGTGGCGTCCTCAGCACCCTGGCAGTGGCCGCCGCCGCTGGTACGGCGAACGCCGCCGAGCCGGTGACCGAGACCATCGAGCTGCCCACCCTGACCGCCGATCTGTCCGCACAGATCGCCCAGTCGGCTGACGCGACGGCCCAGACCGCCGACAGCTACGAGGCCCGCGCGCAGCAGGACGCCGCCGCCGTGAAGGCCGCCAAGCAGGCCGCCAAGGACCAGGCGGAGGCCGAGAAGAAGGCGGAGGCCAGGAAGAAGGCCGAGGCCAAGGCCAAGGCCGAGCGCAAGGCCGCGCAGGAGCGCGCCGCGCGGGACTCCGAGCGCACCCAGCTCAGCACGTCCTCCGCGCCCTCCGGTGGCGGCTCCTCCGCCTCCACCCCGTCCTCCAACAACTCCGCCCCCAGCGGCAGCGTCGGGACGGTCATCAGCTTCCTGAAGGCGCAGCTCGGCGACGCGTACGTCATGGGTGCCTCCGGCCCCAACGCGTGGGACTGCTCCAGCCTCGTCCAGGCCGCCTTCAAGCAGGTCGGTGTCGACCTGCCGCGCGTCTCCCAGGCGCAGTCGACGTCCGGCACCCCCGTCTCGCTCTCCAACCTCCAGGTGGGCGACATCCTTTACTGGGGCAGCGCGGGCTCGGCGTACCACGTCGGTGTCTACATCGGTGACGGCCAGTACCTGGACGCCGCGAACCCCGGCAAGGGCGTCGTCATCCAGGACCTGTCGGGCTACCCGGCCTCCGGAGCGGTGCGCGTCCTCTGACGCTTTCGCGTACGTCCACGGCGCACGCACGAAGGGCCGGAACCCCCAGCGGGGTTCCGGCCCTTCGACGTGCGGCCCCGAGAGGGTCGCGGGCCTCCCCGGGCCCCACGTGCGTCCACGCGAGGCCCAGGGGCCAGGTCAGGCCTTGGGAGCCACCTTGCTGAGGCCGTTGATGATGCGGTCCATCGCGTCGCCGCCCCGCGGGTCCGTGAGGTTCGCCAGCATCTTCAGGGTGAACTTCATCAGCATCGGGTGGGTGAGGCCCCGCTGGGTGGCGATCTTCATGACCTTCGGGTTGCCGATGAGCTTCACGAAGGCGCGGCCGAGCGTGTAGTAGCCGCCGTAGACCTCCTTGAGCGTCTTCGGGTAGTCCTGGAGGGCCAGTTCGCGCTGGGCGGGCGTGGCGCGGGCCTGGGCCTGCACGATGACGTCGGCCGCGATCTGGCCGGACTCCATGGCGTACGCGATGCCCTCGCCGTTGAACGGGTTGACGAGGCCGCCCGCGTCGCCGACGAGGAGCAGGCCCTTGGTGTAGTGCGGCTGGCGGTTGAACGCCATCGGCAGGGCGGCGCCACGGATGGGCATCGTCATGTTCTCGGGGGTGTAGCCCCAGTCCTCGGGCATCGAGGCGCACCAGGCCTTGAGGATCTCGCGCCAGTCGAGCTCCTTGAAGGCGGCCGAGGTGTTCAGGACGCCGAGGCCGACATTCGACGTACCGTCGCCCATGCCGAAGATCCAGCCGTAGCCGGGCAGGAGCCGGTCCTGGGCGCCGCGGCGGTCCCACAGCTCCAGCCAGGACTCCAGGTAGTCGTCGTCGTGGCGCGGCGAGGTGAAGTACGTCCGCACGGCGACACCCATCGGGCGGTCCTCGCGGCGGTGCAGGCCCATCGCGAGGGAGAGCCGCGTGGAGTTGCCGTCCGCGGCCACGACCAGCGGCGCGTGGAAGGTCACCGGCGTCTTGTCCTCGCCGAGCTTGGCGTGCACGCCGGTGATGCGGCCGGTGCGGTCGTCGATGATCGGGGCGCCCACGTTGCAGCGCTCGTGCAGCCGCGCGCCCGCCTTCTGCGCCTGCCGGGCGAGCTGCTCGTCGAAGTCGTCGCGTTTACGGACCAGGCCGTAGTCCGGGTAAGAGGCGAGATCCGGCCAATCCAGTTGCAGCCGTACGCCGCCCCCGATGATGCGGAGCCCTTTGTTCCGCAGCCAGCCCGCCTCTTCGGAGATGTCGATGCCCATCGACACGAGCTGCTTGGTGGCGCGGGGCGTGAGCCCGTCACCGCAGACCTTCTCCCGCGGGAACGCGGTCTTTTCGAGGAGGAGTACGTCGAGGCCGGCCTTCGCCAGGTAGTACGCCGTGGTCGAACCGGCTGGCCCGGCCCCGACGACGATGACGTCAGCGGTGTGTTCGGAGAGGGGCTCGGTCACGGCGGGTTCTCCCCAAGGCTCGAAATCTGTGTGCCGACCGGCACGGGATATGGGCAGTCTATGAGGCGGTACCGATCAACCAGGCGAAGGGCCACTTGTGAGCGATGTGAGCGACGTGAGCGACGTAAGCCCCGTGAGCGACACGGGCACCGTGGACGTCGCGCCGCCGGCGGTCCGGCTGCGCGTCCCGACCGACGAGGACGCCTTCGTCTGGCACCGCCTCTTCGACGACCCCGAGGTCATGGAGTTCGTCGGCGGCTGGAGCTCGGAGCGGTCCACGTACGAGGAGCTGACCGCGCGCCAGCGCAGACACGACGCGGAACTCGGCTTCTGCCTGTGGACGTTGCTCGACCCCGAGGGCGACCCGGTGGGCTTCGCCGGTGCCATGCCGTGGCCCAGGGAGTGGGGGCCGACGGGCGAGATCGAGATCGGCTGGCGGCTCGCGCGCGCGGCGTGGGGGCACGGCTACGCGACCGCGGCGGCCCGCGCGACCCTGGAGCGGGTGCGGGCGGCGGGCGTGCGGTCGGTGGTCGCGATGATCGACATACGCAACGAGCGGTCCATGGCGGTCGCGCACCGCCTCGGCATGGAGCGGGCGGAGACGTTCACGTCGCCCAGCACGGGCGTGACCGCGTACTGCTACCGGCTCTCGCTGTAGGGCGCCAGGCCGGAGGCGCCCCAGCCGGAGGCACCCCAGCAGAGGCACCCCGGCCGGAGGCGCTCCGGCAGAGGCAACCCCAGCCGGAGGCGCTCCGGCCGGGGTTGCCCTCGCGCGTGCCGGAGCTACCCTGCCCATACCGCTGGGGGTGACGCCTGTGCCGAATACACCCGGGTCCGCCGGGCCGCCGGAAGTGCGCGTACCGCGCCTCGTGGGGCTGATGGCGATGGACGCGCGGGCGAGGGCCGCCGAGCACGGTGTGCTGCTCGCGGCCCCTGACCGGCCCGGCTTCCACGACCTGGTCCTCGACTACGTCGTACGCCAGTACCCGCCGCCCGACGCCGAAGTGCCGCGCGGAGCCGTCGTGACGGTGTGGTTCGACCTCGGGCCGCACGAAGGCGGGGGCGGCGCGGGCGTGCGCGAGCCGCGGCGCCCCGGACCGCCGGGCGGCGGACTGCGACGGGAGCTGGACGAGCCGGGCCGGCCGGAGGTGCCGGGGCAGCCGGAGGTGGGGGTCGGCAGCGTGGGGAGCCCCTGACGCGTCAGAGGCAGGGAAGCGACTGAGGCGGCGCGCGCCCGGGGGCGTGCGCCGCCTCAATCTCCGTACGCCGGAGCCGCATCCGCTCCGTATGCCGGAGCCACATCCGCTCCGTGCACCGGAGCCCTATCCGGTGGCTCCGTGCACCGGAGCCCTATCCGGTGAGGTGCCAGGTGTCCAGCGCCGTCTGGTGCGTCTTCGCGCCGTGCCCGGCGGGCCAGAAGTCCTCGCGCCAGGAGAGCTGGAGGGCGTACTCGGTGCCGTTGTCCGCGATGTAGCTGTGGTTGATCGCGTGGATCGTGCGGTCCGCCCGGTCCGTGTACGTGTACTCCCAGACCGCGGCCGTGTGCCCCTGGAAGGTGGTGTGGGCCAGGCGGAGGCGCCGGTAGTCCGACTTGTCCGGGTCCTTCTTGGCGTGGACCTCCATGTTCTTCATGTTCCCGTACGAGGTGTAGCCGGCGTCCTCGATGACACCGATCTGGAAGTTCTCCGGGCCGGTCAGGCCTGCGTACGTGACCTGGGTCGGGTTGTCGCCGCGCTCGCGGCTCCAGCCGTCGGGGACGGCGAACGAGAAGCCCTTCGTGTCGGTCACCCGCGCCGAACCGGCGGGCACGGGGGCGTCGTCGGCGCTGTCGTCCGACCCGCCGTCCGTGTTCCCCTCCGTGGTCCCCGTCGTGCCGCCGGTGTCGGTGTCCGTCGTCGGATCGGGCGTCGAGGGCCCGACGGGGTCGCCGGTGGGCTCCTCCGAGCCGGGCGGCGTCACGGACTCGTCGGTGCGGCTGACGGCCGGGCTGTCGTTCTTGCCCTTGGCGTCGTCCTTGCCGCCGTCGTCGTCCTGCCAGATGAGCAGCCCGGCCGCGGTGCCGCCGCCGATGACGAGGGCGCCGACGAGCGTGGCCACCCAGACCCCGGTCCGCCCGCGCGGCCTGCCGGAACCGGGCCGGGGTGCCCCCGGGTGACCGATCTGGAAGGCGTGCGGGTCGTACGCGAGGGGGGCGGCGCCGTGGGGCGGGGTGCCGTGGGGCGGGGTGCCCGGGGCCGGGGGCGCGGGGGCCGGGGGCGCCGGGGCCGGGATGCCGCTCTGGGTCGGCGCGGCGTGCGGGTCGGGAACCGGCCCCGGACCACCGGCGGGACCAGCGGCAGAACCACCGGCGGGACCACCGGCGGGACCACCGGCAGGACCACCGGCAGGACCACCGGCGCCGACGTACCCGCCGGAGCCGACCTGTCCACCGCCCTCGACTTGTCCCCCGGCCCCGGCCTGCCCGCCGGAGCCGAACTGCCCACCGGAACCAGGCGGTCCGGGCGGAGCGGGCGGCCCGCCCACCCCACCCCCCTGCCCGGCCATCCGCACGAGCAGCGGCCCGACGACCAGCCCGCCGGCCACCCACAACAGCCCGAAGAGGAGCACGTCCGGCAAGCTCACGCCGCCTTCGAGACCGGCCGTGGCGGAGTCGCCGCCGTACCCGACCTCCTTCGCGGACGTCTCCACACCGAAGCCGCCGATCGCGGCGAGCAGCAGGTACAGGCCGAAGAAGAGCCCTCCGGCCAGGATCTGCTCGCCCCGGCCCGCGCACCGGCGGGCGGCCAGCACGCCGATCGTCAGCGCGCACGCCAGACCGAGGGCCAACGCGCCCACGACCGCGCCGGAGTTGAACAGGTCACCGAGCTCGGAGAGCGCGAACGAATGGCTCTCGGACTTGTCTCCGTACGTCGAGCGCCGCCCGTCGGCCTCCGCCTCGAGCGGCGCCCCCCAGCCGACGCCGAGGGCCGCGATGCCGAGGTTCGGCAGCACGAGCAGCGCGACGAGGTACGGCGAGACGCCGGAGTCGCGCGCGTCGGACGCGTCGGTCAGATCGGGGATCTGGGTGAAGGCGAAGTAGCCGGCAGCGGAGGCGAGCACGAGCACGACGGCGAGCGCGCGCAGCGCCACACCGGCGGCGCGTACGAACGACTGCGCGCCGGGGCGCACGGCCAGCCAGTGCGTGAGGTCGTCGCGGTGCAGGACCGCGGCGGACACGACGAGGGCGAGCCCGAGCGCGCCGAGCATGGCCAGGAACGGGGCCGCCGACACCTCCACGTCCTGGATCTCCGGCTGCGCGAAGAGACCGAGCACCAGGACGCCCAGAGCCGTCAACACGCCCACGCGGACGGCCGCTTCGAGCCCGGCCGTCGTACCGGGACCGCCCGTGCCGTACGCGGCGGCGCGCTGCCGCAGCCGGTTGTGGAGGATGCGTACGCCGATGAGCAGCGCGACGACGAACAGCGCGGTGACCGTCAGCGGGACCAGATGCATCGACATGGTGCCGTCGATCGCCGACTCCGACGACTGGTACGAGGACGAGCCGTCGAAGCTCCGCTCCTCGCGGCCGCTCAGGGTCACGTCGCCGCCCACGGCCTGGAGCGCCGCCGCGAGCGAGAGGCGCATCCGGTCGCCGAAGCCGACGACGATGTCGTCGCTGTCCTGGCCGTACGTGGGGATGGCGAGCCCCGCGGCGGTGATCAGCAACAGCGCGAGCGGCCACAGCGCGGCCTGCGCGGCCCCGGCCCAGTCGCCGCGCGCGGCCCGCCCGATGAAGGCACCCACGGGCGAGGGCACGGGGGGACCTGCCGGTGGGGCGAGCGGAGGCGGGGCCAGCGGGGGTGCGGCCGGAGGCGGGTTGGACGGGGGCGGAGCGGACGGCGGGGCCGCGGGAGCGGGGGTGGCGGCCGGGGGCGGAGGTGCGGCCGGGGGTGCCGGGGCGGCGGGAGCGGGGGCCGCGGGCGATTCGGACGGCTCGGGCGGCTCGGGCGACTCGGACGACTCGGGGTCTGGGGGAACCACCAGGGTCGCGGGGTGAGTTGGGACTTCGGATGCGTCCTCGGGTTCGTCAGCCGGGGGCGCCTTGTCGGCCTTGTCGGTGCTGACGGCCTTGTCGGCCTTGTCGGTGCTGACGGCTTCGCCGGAGGGAGGAGTCTCGGACGGCACCGCGTCCTCCGGCTCCGGGGGAACGGGTGTGCGTTCGCGCCCGCATCTCATGCAGAAGCGGGCCTCGTCGGGAGCTGGAGCCCCGCAGTCGGGGCAGTTCGACGCCATCGGAATGCTCCGTTATGGGGAGATGCATCAGGGGACGTGATCGGCGTGTGCCGACCGTGACATCCCGGCCACGGCAAGTGGCCGGGACATATCAACTGACACATCTTCTCCGGCGAACGGTTCCCGTCAACTCTCCGGCGAGGAAGCTAGTTGGGCTTGAACCCCCGGTGCAGCGCGACCACTCCGCCCGTGAGGTTGCGGTAGGCCACCTTCGACCAGCCCGCGTCCTGCAACAGGGCGGCGAGTTCGGGCTGGTTGGGCCAGGAGCGGATGGACTCGGCGAGGTAGACGTACGCGTCCGGGTTGGTGCAGACCGTGCGTGCGACGGGCGGCAGCGCGCGCATCAAGTACTCGATGTAGACCGTGCGGAACGGGCCCCACGTGGGCTCGGAGAACTCGCAGATGACGACGCGTCCGCCGGGTCGGGTCACGCGGTACATCTCGCGCAGCGCGGCGCCGGTGTCCTGGACGTTGCGCAGGCCGAAGGAGATCGTGACGGCGTCGAAGGTGTCGTCCTTGAAGGGCAGCTTCATCGCGTCGCCCGCGGTGAACGGCATCCACGGGTGGCGCTGCTTGCCGACGCTCAGCATGCCGAGCGAGAAGTCGCAGGGCACGACGTACGCGCCCGCCTGCGCGAAGGGCTGCGAGGAGGTGGCGGTGCCCGCGGCGAGGTCGAGGATCTTCTGCGCGGGCCGCGCGTCGACCGCCTGCGCGACCGCCTTGCGCCAGAGCCGGGCCTGGCCGAGCGAGATCACGTCGTTGGTCAGGTCGTACCGTTCCGCCACGTCGTCGAACATCGAGGCGACTTCGTGCGGCTGCTTGTCCAAGGAGGCTCGGGTCACGGGGACCATTGTGTCAGGGCTTGCCCTGGTCCAGGACGGTGCCTCAGCGGCGCCGGTAGACCAGGCGGCCGCCGATGGCCGTGGCCAGGCAGGTGCCGTCCGGGGTCAGCACGGCGAAGTCCGCGTCTCCCCCGGTCTCGGGCGCGACTACCGGACGGTCGCGGAGCCCCGAGCGCGCGACGGCTGTGCGGACCGGGGGGCGGGTGAACGGACCCGCCAGTGCGGTCGTGCCCGTCGCCAACAGGCGCTGTACGCCCCGTCTCGCGCTCGCGCCCCAGCGGCTGTCCGTCAGCTCCAAGGCGGCGAGGGCGGGGCCGGTCAGGGGGTCGGTGCCGAGGTCGTCGGCCTCGCGGGGGTCGGGCCAGTAGGCGGACTCCAGGAGGGCGCCGGCGTCGGGCTCGAAGCGGCCCGGGGTCAGGAGGGCGTCGCCCCAGTCACGGACGCGGGCCCGCTCGCCGTACGAGGCGAACAAGTCCTCGTACGGCCCGACGGCGGCGAAGCGGGCGCCGTCGACGGCGACGGCGTGGCCGAGGACGATGTCGCCCGCGGCCGCCGCGACCCCGCGTACCCGGTGAACCGTCAGCAAGACGGCGTCAGTTCGCGGCCAGGAGCTTGAGCTCCGGGTGGGCCGTGCCGCCCTCGATGGCCGTGGAGGAGATGTGCGAGGCGACGCGGTCGTCGACGGGGTCGTCCGCCGGGTCGTCGTGGACGACGAGGTGCTCGTACGTCGTGGCGCGCTGGGCGGGGACGCGGTCCGCCGTCCGGATCATGTCGATCATCTCGCGCAGGTTGGAGCGGTGCTTGGCACCGGCCGAGGAGACCACGTTCTCCTCCAGCATGACCGAGCCGAGGTCGTCCGCCCCGTAGTGCAGGGTCAGCTGGCCGGCCTCCTTGCCGGTGGTGAGCCAGGAGCCCTGGATGTGCGCGATGTTGTCGAGGAAGATCCGGGCGATGGCGATCATGCGCAGGTACTCGAAGATCGAGGCCTGCGTGCGGCCCTTGAGGTGGTTGTTCTCGGGCTGGTACGTGTACGGGATGAAGGCGCGGAAGCCGCCGGTCCGGTCCTGTACGTCGCGGATCATGCGCAGGTGCTCGATGCGCTCGGCGTTGGTCTCGCCGGTGCCCATGAGCATCGTGGACGTCGACTCGACGCCGAGGCCGTGCGCCGTCTCCATGATCTCCAGCCAGCGCTCGCCGGACTCCTTGAGCGGGGCGATGGCCTTGCGGGGGCGCTCGGGCAGCAGTTCGGCGCCGGCGCCCGCGAAGGAGTCAAGCCCGGCGGCGTTGATCCGCTGGATCGCCTCCTCGACGGAGACCTTGGAGATGCGGGCCATGTGCTCGACCTCGGACGCGCCGAGGGAGTGGATGACCAGCTGCGGGAAGTCCTTCTTGATGGCGCTGAAGTGGTGCTCGTAGTACTCGACGCCGAAGTCCGGGTGGTGGCCGCCCTGGAACATGATCTGCGTGCCACCCAGCTCGACGGTCTCCGCGCAGCGGCGCAGGATGTCGTCGAGGTCGCGGGTCCAGCCCTTCTTGGTGTCCTTCGGGGCGGCGTAGAAGGCGCAGAACTTGCACGCCGTCACACAGACGTTCGTGTAGTTGATGTTCCGCTCGATGATGTACGTCGCGATGTGCTCGGTGCCCGCGTAGCGACGGCGGCGTACGGCGTCGGCGGCGGCGCCGAGCGCGTGCAGCGGGGCGTCGCGGTACAGGTCGAGCGCCTCTTCGGCGCTGATCCGTCCGCCGGCGGCGGCGCGGTCGAGAACGGACTGAAGGTCGGCCTTCTCGGTCACCGGGGCGTCCCTTTCGTAAGGTCCAAATGGGGCGGACAGATCCTCTTCAGCGTACGCCAGGCCCCTGGGGCCCTTGCGGTGGGGAGCGGGGCGCCCCCGGGCGGGGTGCGGGTGGACGGCCCGCGTCGGGCGCCGCGTGGGGTGCGGTGCCGCGGCTACGCCGTGTACGCCCCGAGCAGCAGCCCGGCGAAGGTGCCGCCGAGCAGGAACGGGCCGAACGCGATCGCCGTCCTGCGGCCCGCCTTCCGCACCGCGACGAGCCAGCCGCCGTACCCGCCCGCGAAGACGAAGCCCGCGAACGTACCCAGCAGCAGGACGCCCCAGCCGTACCAGCCGAGTACGGCGCCCAGCGCCACCGCGAGCTTCACGTCGCCGAACGCCATGCCGTTCGGATTGATCAGGAACAGCACGAAGTAACCGCCGCTCAGGACGAGCGCGCCGAGCGCCGCCGTCGTCCAGGAGCCCCCCTGGTTCGGCAGGGCGGCGGCGACGCCGAGCAGGGCGAGGGAGGCCGCGCCCATCGGCAGGGTCAGGACGTCCGGCAGGCGCATCACGGCGAAGTCGACCGCCGCGAGGACGACGGCGGGCGGGGTGAGGAGCAGCCACACCGCCAGTTCCGGCCGAGGGCCCGTGGCCGTGGCGAGGGCCGCGCAGGCCGCTGCGGTGACGAGGGTGAGCAGCAGGGCGCGGGCGCGGCGGTGACCCTCGTTCCCGCAGCCGTCCGGCCAGGGGCCGAGCCAGCCCTTGACCTCGTGCTCGGCGCTCGGGCAGCGGGTCTGCCACGGCTCGCCCGGCGGGACGGAGAACCGGTACGCGGCGCGCGGCAGCAGCAGGCCCGTGGCGGCGCCCCAGAGGACGGCCCCCACGACGATCAGGGTCTGCTGCACGGTGCGCTCCGCTTCGGGTCGGGGACGTGATCTGTGCGGGCCGGTGGGCGGCACCACCGCTACCGCGGCGGATCCTCCCACCCGCCCACCCGTTCACCCTGGTCCGTCAGGTGAACCGGGGGCAGCCGGGGTCGGACCCGGGTGACAGTTTCGCTGGGGTGGGCGGGGCGCCTGGGGTGGGGTTGGGGGCGGGGTGCCCCCGGGGGTTGGGGGGGGGAGGGACGGATGGCTGAGGGAAGCTGGGTCCCACAGCTTCGGGCGGGTGGCTGGGGTTGCCGGGGGCCGGGCGAGGGGGACTGGCGGGCGAGGCCAGCGCAGCACGGCCCCCGGCGGCGAACCCGGGCCCCACAGAAACGGGCGGGCGGGTGGGAGAGCCGACGCGGTAGCGGCGGCAGGGGTGGCCGGGACGCCAGGCGACCGGGGACCGCCGGGCGAGGCCAGCGCAGCACGGCCCCCGGCGGTGAACCCGGGCCCCACAGAAACGGGCGGGTGGGCGGGAGAGCCGCCGCGGAGCGGCGGCATCGGTTGCCGGGACGCCGGGCGACGGGGACCGCCGGGCGACGCCAACGCAGCACGGCCGCCGGCGGCGAACCCGGGCCCCACAGAAACGGGCGGGCGGGTGGGAGGGCCGCCGCGGTAGCGGTGGCTGGGGTTGCCGGGGGCCACCGGGGCGGGGGCCGACGGTTGACGCGCCCCCGCGAGCAGCCTCATCCGGCCGAGGCGAGCCCCGCCCGCCACCCCGGAAGCAGTTCGTCGAGGAGCGCCTCCGTCCGGGGAGGAACCCCGCGGGCCCCGCTCCGGGCGACCAGGTCCACGGCGAGCGCCTGGAGCCGCGCGGGCTCACCCACGGCATGGGTGGCGCGCAGCAGCTCGTTCCAGAGCCGCTCGTCGCCCGGCGCGGAGCCGAGCGCCGCGTTCAGCGCCTCGATGGCCTTCTCGGCCCGGTCCTTCTCCAGGTGGAACTCGGACAGGGCGAGCCCGATGTCCGCGACGAGCAACGGCAGCTGGGCGTCGATGATCTCGTGGGTGAGCCACCCGTACCGCCCCTCGGCCCGGTCGGCGAGCAACGGCCCCCGGACGAGGACGAGCGCGTCGGTCAGCATCCGCCCGCGCACGGCACGGTTGCCGGACCCCCGGCCCTGCGTCGCCTCGTGGTAGAGCGACCGCAGGACGTCCAGGTCGGACACGACCGACTTGGCGAGGGTGAGACGCCCGGTCGCGTCGACGCGCAGCCGCGGCGAACCGTCAGGCTCGCTGCCGAGCCAGTCCCGCAGCCGGTCGACGAGGGCGTCCCGCACGTCGTCGGTGACGCCGCGCGGCCACAACGCGGAGGCGAGCACACGCGGGTGCACCCCTTCCCGGTGGAGCAGCAGGAGCGCGAGCGCCTCGTGCAGGAGCGGGCTGCGCTCGCCGTCGGGCGTCTCCAGGCCGATGATCTCGTAGCTGCCGACAAGCCGCGCGTACACCGCGGGCCGCCCCTGCTCGCTGACGTCGACGAGGAACGGCGGCGCGGCCGCGGCCCCGCCGTCGGAGCCGTCGCCGCCGCCCTCGGGCCGCGGGTCGGCCGCGACGAACAGCTCGACGACGGCGCGCCGCAGCGCGTCCGGAAGCAGCTGGGCGTCGAGTTCGAGGCCGAGCAGCGGGGCGAGGAGCTTGCCCTCGCCGGTGACCTTCATCTCCCAGGCGGCGCCGGGCAGTTCACCGGTGTCGGAGCCGACCAGGTAGCCGATGCCGAGACGGCTGGCGTCGGCGGCCAGCTCGGCGAGCTTGACGGCGTCCTCGGGGCTCGGCCCGTCCGCGAGCAGCACCAGGTGCGGGGCCCAGCGGGTGTGCTGGGCGGGCCCCGTACGGCCGGTGAGGACGGAGTCGTGCCCGGCGGCGCCGAGCGCGCCGCGCCGCTGCCGGGTCTCGGCGTCCATCGTCTCGATGAGCGCCTCGACGTCCTCGAGGTGCCGCAGCCGGTTCGGCGCGAGCGCGGTGAGGTCCTCGCCGAAGCCGACGAGGGTGATGGTCATGCGGTCCGACCAGCCGTTGGTGGCCAGTTCGGCGGCGACGGACGCGAACACGGCGGCCCGGTCGGCCGGGGTGCCGCCGAGGGACACGATGCCGGGCACGGCCTCCAGGTTGAGCAGCAGGCGCGAGTCGTCCATGGTGCCGAGGCAGACCAGGCCCGGGTAGGGCGCGGCGGCGTCCACGTCCCCGTACCGCTCGGCGTCGGTGCGGGCGAGTGTCCAGAACGTCTCGTCCTGGCCGGGCTGCCAGGGCGCGGGCGGCCGTCCGGAGGCCTGGGCGAGCTGGAGGTGCAGGTCGCCGTTGCTGAGCCAGGCCGCGTACACCGTCGGCAGCGGGCGGGACTCCTCCGTGAGCGCGGCGGCGAGCCCGCGCAGCGAGCGGTCGAGCAGGCGTACGCCCTCGGGGTCGGCGCCGACGAGCAGCGCGTCCTGGGCGTCGGCGGCGCTGCCGGTGGGCGTCGGCGGCTCCATTCCGCGGCGCAGGCCGACGGCGCCCATCGCGGACTGCCACAGCGCGTGCCGACGGCGGCGGCCGAGGGCGCCGAGCAGTCCGGCGGCGAGCAGCGGTGCCCCGATGAGTGCTTCGGGCAGCCCGAAGCCGGAGTCGTCGGCCGCGGCGGACGTACCGCTCTCCCGGCCGGTCTCCTTGTCGCCGCCCTGGCCGCCCTGCCCGTCCCGTCCGTCCTCGCGCGCGCCGCCGTCCGGCCGCTGCTCGGGGATCGTGATGTGCGCCGTGTCCTGGTCGACGGAGCCACCGCCGCCCTGCCGGTCACCGCCGCTCTCCTGCGCGCCGCCGCCCTGGCGCTGGTCCCCCGTCTTCGCGTAGTCCGAGATCTGCTCGCGGACCTCCTCGGACACCTTGGGGGCCTCGTCGGGCATCTGCACCAGTTCGCCGCCGTGCGCGTCGGCGGGCATTTCCATGATCCAGCCGGGCCGGATCAGGCTGGCCTCGGAGAGCCGCGAACCGTCGGGCTGCTCGCGGTCCTTGTTGAGCTGGTAGATCTCCTTGTACCGCCGCCCGTCTCCGAGGTGGCGCTCGGCTATCTCCCAGAGCGAGTCGTGGTGGCGTCCCTCGGGCGGCTGGATCCGGTAGAACTTCGTGTCCCCGTCCTGGCCCGTGCCCGCCTGGGCCGCGGCCTGGCCCGCCTGTTCGGCGAGGGCGCCCGCGGCGCCCGCCGCGGCGGCCTGCTGGTCCTGCCCGAGGACGCCCGGCGTCTGCTGCGCGGTGGCCGCGGCCGGCTTCTGGTTGCCTTCGAGGGACTGCCCGAACTGCGAGAGCCCCGGCGCGAAGCTCGCCGCCGTGGCGCCCACGAGCAGCAGCGCCGCGACGAGTTGGCGCGCGAGCACCTGGCTCGCCCCGGCCCCCGGCACCCGCCCCGGCATCCCCACGCCGGACAGCGCCGCCTTCACCTCCACCAGGACGCACGCCGTGAACTGGGCCCAGGCCAGCCAGACCACCACGGTCAGCACGTTGATGAACGTGGTGACCGTGATCTCCTGCTGGAGCCAGTCCATGGACGGCGTCCCACCGGGCAGCGGCCACCCCACGAAGTAGGCGAGCGCACCGGGCACGCCGACGACCAGCGCGGCGAGGGCCACGAAGGCGAGGAACGCCTTGACGAAGTCCCCTGCCGAACGCCGACGCCCCGGCAGGGGCTGAGGCGTCCGGTTCCGCGGACCCGTCGAGCTTGGGGTGGTTCGTCGCGCCATGGCGGGTGTCCTGGTCCTGATCCTTGTGTCGGCCGGGTGGGCTGGATGGGCTGTATGGGTTCGTACTCGGCGATGTTACGGAAGGTGCCGGTGCCCCGGCAGGGGCTGTGGATAACTCCGGGCCGTCCCGCCCGGACAGTCCCGCCCGGGCGGCGGCGCCCGTCTATCCGATCTCGTTCTCCGCCGCCGCCCGTCCGTGCACCGTCACGTCGCCGCCGAAGAACATCCCGGTGAAGACCGGGCTGTAGGTCATCTCGACCTCGACCTCGACCTGTTCGGCGGTGGCGGTGACGCAGTGGGTGGCGGCCACGTCGGGGCCGGTGAGGCCCATTTCCCGGGCGAACTTCTTGACCCGGGCGTCGCAGTTCTCGTAGTTGATGGGGGCGCCCTTCGCGCCCTCGTACAGGCCCTCGGTGTCGAGGTCCTGCGCGGCGTACCGGGCGGCCTGTTCGGCGATGTCGGCGGCGCGTTCGCGCTTGGAGATGGACAGGCCGCCGTCGATCACGAACGCGGACAGGGTGAGGAAGACGAGCGCGAAGACGATGACGGCGCCCGCTCCCGAGCCCCGGTCGTCCAGGCGGGCCCGGCGGGCGTCGAGCCAGCGGTGTACCCGCGCGCATGCCGCGTTCACGCCGACCTCCGGTACGGATCCAGCGGAGAGCTGAAGCTCGCCTCCAGCGTCGTCGGGATGTCGAGGCCGAGCATCTCGAGGCCCCGCACCTCGCAGCTCACCTCGACCGTGAAGAGCGTGTCCGGCTTGAAGCCCGCGCTCTTCTGGACGACGTGGACGGGCCCCGAGCAGACGTCCTCCAGGTCCGCCTTGGCCGCCTTGCGCGCCTCGGCCATCGCCGTGCCCTGGTCCTTCTGGATGGAGCCCGCGCGGGCGGCGTCGCGGGCCGCCCCGTCGATGGCCCCCCGGCCGTCGACGAGCTGTCCGAAGGCCACCAGGACCAGGATGAAGAGGATCATCACCGGCGCCAGGATGACGACTTCGACGGTCGAAAGCCCCCGGTCGCTCGACAGCTCTCGGTCGGCCGAAAGCCCTCGGTCGGTCGACAGCCCCCGGTCACCCGGGAGTCCCCGGCCCGCGGCCGGGCCCCGTCTCCCGAGCCCCACGCGTCGCACCCGCACCCCCCGCATCACCCCTCCTCCTCGACGAACCGTTCCACCGGCCCCGAAGACCGCGCGTGCACCTTCAGGTCGAGCCCGGGGAACACCGACGGCACATCGGCCGTGATCTCCACGCCGACCGTGTTCTGCTCCGGCTGGAGCGTCTTCACGTCGGGTCCGAGGACGAGCTTCGGGCCGAGCTGGCGGATGTAGGCGTCGACGACGTCGGTCGCCTCGCCCCGCCAGCCGCCCGGGTTCTCGTCGGCCGTGGCGCGGGCCTTGCGCGCGCCCGCCTGGGCCGCGGCCTGGGCCACGTGGTCCGCGAAGAAGTACAGCGCGAACTGCACCGTCGCGAAGATCAGGAAGAAGAGGACCGGGGTGAGCAGCACGAACTCGATCGCGGTCATGCCGGATTCGCCGCGGGTGGAGGCGGCCTCCACTCTTCGGCGCACGAATCCCGGCATCCGGTCGCGGTTCACCCCTCGCCCGCTCCCGCCCCCGTCGTCCTTCATGTCCGCTGCAGCCGTCCGCTCAGCAGGTCTTGCTGGCGTCGGCGCCCTCGATGCAGTCGCTGACCTTGTCGGCGCCGCCCTTGAGCGCGTTGTTGATGATCGCGGCGACCACGCCGACGATCGCCACGACGACCGCCGAGATGATCACCCACTCGACCGCGGACGCGCCCCGGTCGAGCTCGCCGGAGCGGGCGCGCTGCACGCGGCCCTGGAGGAAGGTCACGAGGAAGTCGACCGCCGGGATGCCGGTGCTGAAGTTCCGTCCGTTCATGGTGAGTTGTCCTCTCGAAAGCAGAGTGTGTGGGGGGATGTACGGGTCTGTGGATGGACGTTCCCCCGTCGCGGGGGCTCAGGGGTTCAGGCCTGGAACACGCGCATCGCCGCCGGAAAGATGAGGAAGACCAGGAATCCCGCACACAGCAACAGCTGTGCCACCAGCATCGACTGTGACTTCTCGCCCGCGCTGCCCTCGATCTCGGCGAGCTCGCGGTGGCGCATCGTCTCGGCGCGGGAGGCGAGCGATTCGCGTACCTTCGCGCCGTCGTCCGCGACCAGGGCGAGCGACGCGGAGAGGTCCTTGAGCTCTTCGACGCCCAGCTGTTCGCCGAGCGAGCCGAGCGCCTGCCACTGGCTGATGCCGGTGATCCGGGCGTCCGACAGGGCGTTGCGGATGCGTTGTGTCGCCCAGCCGTCGGACACCTCGGCGGCCGCCATCAGCGCCTCGGGCAGACCGCGGCCGCCCGCGAGGCTCATGGAGACCAGGTCCAGATAGGCGCCGATGACGCGCCGCAGGTCACGCCGCTTCTCCTGGGCGTCCCGCCGGACTTCGAGGTCCGGCAGGAAGAAGAAGAGCACCCCGAACATCAGCGCCAGCCACACCGGGATGATGGGGCTGCGGCCGAAGCCGAGGGTCCAGATGATCGCGAACAGGAACGGACCGAAGAAGACGCCCGTGGCCGCGAGCAGCACCTTCGTCGCCAGGAACTTCTCCCAGCTCCGGTCGAGCACCGCCAGGTCGGCTCGCAGCGACCTGAGCTCCCAGCCCTGCTGGACGTAGAACTCGGCGGCCCGCGCGCCCACCCGGGCCCGCAGCGTGCCGAGCCGCCCGGTGTCCTCGGCGTCCGCGGTGCGGTGCGAGGACTCGTACGCCGCGCCGCGTGCCCGCATCGCGTCGATCCGGGCGACCGTGGCGACCGCGCTGCGCTTGGTCGGCATCAGCGCGCGGACCAGGGCGAAGATGCCGAGGCCCAGCGTCGCGCCGATGACGATCGGCATGGTCAGGTTCACCGGCGTACCCCCTCGGTGGAGTTGGCGTGCGGCGGCAGCGGCTGCTGGCCCGGCGCGCCCTCGGGGCCCACGGCGCCGGGCAGCGGCGCGCCGCCGGGGCCCCGGGGACGTACGAACTGCACGCCCGGCTCGTCACGGACGAGGAAACGGTCCGGCGTCTCGACCGTCGACAGCTTGCGCAGCCACCAGAAGCCGAGCGCGAACAGACCGCACACGCAGGCGAGGACGAGCTGTCCGACGGGCGTGCTGTACGGCGACACGAACTCGCGGTTGAAGATCGAGAGTCCGAGTACGAAGGCGATGGAGACGGCGACCACGATCTGCACCGAGCGCCGGGTCGAGGCGCGCTGCGCCATCACGCGCTGACGCATGTCGACCTCCTCGCGCGCCGACTTGGCGAGCGCGCCGAGGACCTGGCGCAGGCCGGGGCCGCGCAGCTTGGCGTTGAGGATGAGCGCCGCGACGATGATGTCGGCCGAGGCGTCGTCGATCTCGTCGGCGAGGACCTGCAGGGCCTCGGGCAGCGGGGTGCGCGCCCGCAGCCGGTCGACGAGGGCGTCGAGGTGCGGCCGAAGCACGGGCGCCGCGGCCCGCGCGGACGCCGGGATGGCCTGCTCCAGGCCGACCGCGCCCGCGATGGTGTCGCGCAGCGACTCGGTCCAGGCGGCGAGCGCCTCGACCCGCTTCATCTGCAGCCGCTCCTCGGCGGCGCCGCCGAACAGCTTGTCCCAGAAGAAGACGAGGATGCCGGACGCGATGCCGGCCACCGCCCAGCGCGTGAGCAGCAGCACGACAAGGCCGACGCCGATGGCGATGGAGCCGCGCTGCCCGACGAAGCGGACGAGCTCGCTCATCCGCTGGCTGGCGCGCTGCTTCTCGTGGGCCGCCTTGACGGGCAGGCCGCGGATCGCGACGAGCAGCAGCGCGAGGCCGCCGCCGACGGCGACGCCGCAGGCGAGGCCGTAGAGGACGGGCAGCGAGAACACGCCGCCCATGGAGCCGAGTGCGTTCATGTCGTGCTCACCCCCATTGCCCGGCGGGCCGGTAGCCGAATGCGGCGAGGTCGTCCATGCAGGCGATCGGCGCGTGCGGCACGATCCGGCCGTCCGGCGCCTCCGCGAAGACCTCGCTGGAGAGCACGCGCCCGTCGACGCCGTTGACCTCGCGGACGGAGGTCACCATGCGCTGGAGCTTGCCGCCGGTCTGGTAGTTGTTGCGCCGCTGGATGAAGACGACGAAGTTCACCGCGCCCGCGACGAGCATCTGGCTGGCCTCGATGGGCAGCCGCTCGGAGGCCTGGAGCGCGTACGTCGAGATCCTGTTGAAGACCTCGCTGGAGCTGTTGGCGTGGATCGTGGAGAGCGAGCCGTCGTTGCCCTGGGACATCGCGTTCAGCATCGTCACGATCTCGTCGCCGAGGACCTCACCGACGATGACGCGGGAGGGGTTCATGCGCAGCGACCGGCGGACCAGTTCCGCCATGGATATCTGGCCCTGCCCCTCGGAGTTGGGCAGGCGCTCCTCGAACGCCACCACGTTGGGGTGCAGATCGGCGAAGGTGTCGAGGCCGAGCTCCAGGGCGCGCTCGACGGTGATGAGGCGCTCGTGCGGCGGGATCTCGTTGGCGAGGGCGCGAAGGAGCGTGGTCTTCCCGGCGTTCGTGGCCCCGGCGATCATGATGTTCTTGCGCGCCCGCACGGCACAGGCCAGGAAGTGCGCGACGTCCGGCGTGAGCGTCCCGTTCCCGACCAGGTCGGACATGAACACCTTGCCCATGCGCGCGCGACGGATCGAGAGCGCGGGCCGTCGGGCCACGTCCATCACGGCCGAGAGCCGGGAGCCGTCGGGCAGGCGCAGGTCGAGCTGGGGGTTGGCGGAGTCGAAGGGCCGTGACGACAGACCGGAGTAGGCGCCGAGGATCTGGATGAGCTCGATCAGCTCCTCGTCGGTCTCGGCGACCGGCTCGGCCTTGGCCTCGCGCCCGTCGGCGTACCCGACGAAGACCTGGTCGCACCCGTTGATGTCGATGTTCTCGACCTCGGGGTCGTCCAGGAGCGGCTGGAGCCGGCCGACGCCGAAGAGCGCCGCGTGCACGGCGGCCGCGTACTGCTCCTCGGTCTCGGCGTCCAGCGGGGTGCGCCCGGCGTTGATCTCGCCGCGGGCGTACTCCTCCAGGATCTGCGCGATGACGGCGCGGGCGTACTGCCGCTCGTCCTCGCTGGACATCGGCGTGACGCCGGAGACCTGGTCGAGGCGGCGCTGTTCGGCGATGCGGTCACCGGCGTCCTGCCGGAACCGCTTCACCAGCTGGTGGTCGACGGCACTCATCGCCCGGCACCCGCCGTCGGGCCCGCGGCCGGGCCTGCGGCCGGATTGGCCCAGGCCGCGCCGTACTGCTGGTACAGGTCGACGGTCACCTTGCGGGCCGACCGGATCAGCATCGACTTGTCGAGCCGGCCGCGCTTGCGCCCGGCCAGCTGGTCGGCGCCCGCCGGGTCGTCGGCGAGGGTGCCGACGACGCGGGCGCCGGTCTGCGCGGCCATCAGCATCTCGTTGACCTGGTGCACCAGTTTGCCCGAGTTGCCCGGGTCGGCGATCAGGACGACGCCGATGAGCGGGGTGGCGAGGGTGGCACCGCGCGGCCCGCCGTGCAGCTTCGCGGAGAGCGCGGCGGCCCGGTCCCGTACCCGGGCGATGGCCTCCGGCTCCGTACGCGAGATCAGCAGGACCAGGTTGGCGTGCGGGAACAGCTCGATCGCGGGGCTGTCGCCCGCGATGCGGCCGCAGTCGGCTATGACGTCGGCCGGGGCGTTCGGGGAGTCGGCGAGCTGGGCGAAGGCGCGCCCGAGCGTCGGCCAGATCCCGACGAGCCCGGCGGCCTGCTCGGACGTGCCGAGCCCGACGAGCACCTCGAGTCCGCCGGACAACGGCTGGGTGTGGTCCCACAGTTGGTCCGGTACGAGGCCGCGGCGCGCGGTCGCGGCGATGGACAGCATGCCGGTGTTCGGGTTGAGCGGGCCGCCGTGCGCGGCGGCGCTGCGGTAGACGAGGTCGCCGCCCGCGGGATCGGTCTCCGCGACCAGGACCCGCCGGGGCCACACCGCGGCGAGTGCGACGGCGGCGGTGGTGACGCCGGGGGAGCCTTTGTCGGCGGCGAGAGCGATGAGGGCCATGTCTCCTCTACTCGCCTCTAGTTGCCGGTGCCGGGGACAACCGCCACGGCGACCTCACCGAGCGACGCGGCGCTGGTGACGGCGGCGACGTCCTCGTTGTCGACGAGGACGGTGATGCTCAGGTTGCCGGTGCTGATGGTCGAGTCCTTGTTGCTGTTGACCAGGCCGACCCGGGCGTCGGCGACGAGCGGCGTACGACCGGAGGAGCTGCCGCCGCCCGTGCCCTTGTCGTCGTCGCTGGAGCTGGAGGAGCCGTTGGCGGCGACGCGGTAGAGGGCCACGGTGTCGCCCTGCTGGAGCGTGGAGGGGTACTGCCCCTCCTTCAGCGAGAGGCCCACGGAGGCCTTGCCGCTGGGGAGCCCGCCCTTGTCGTCGAACATCTCGCCCACGACGACGGTGCCCGGGTACAGGGTGGTCTTGGCCTTGAGCTTCGACAGCGCGCCGAGCTTGGAGTACTTGACGTAGTGCACGTCCGAGTCCGCCGCGACCATCACCGAGGTGGAGTTGTCCTTGGTGACCGATTCGCCCGGCGCGATCCGCTCCGTCACCTTCACGACCTCGACCCGGTCGCCCGCGCGCAGCACGAGCACCGTCGCGCCGAGTGCGCCGACCAGGATGAGCAGGACGGCCAGAGCGGCCAGCGCCGGTTTGCGCTCGCGAGGCGCAGTGGGAAGGCGCTCACCGACGCCCGCCGGAGCCGACACGGCGGAACGGTTGTTGCCCGCCCCCGTACGCTCTTGGATCTTCACGCAACCGCTCCCCGTACGACCCAGAAAAATCCGTCATTTGAGACACCCACATGCGACTCGCATACGCCTCGGCCGGGGTTCCATCGGCCCGTCAGCCCCAGGCGCGGTGTCAAGCCATCGCACCGTATCAGCAGCACATAAGCCCCTCAAGGCGCGTTATGAATAGCGAACCTCACACGGTTCATCGTTATTCACGCGCAATACGGGCCCCTTGGTTCCGACGTCAGGCCGGGGATACATCGCCGCACCCAGGTGTGCAATCGCGAACCAACTCACTTTGCACACAACCCTTTCGGGCGACGACTTCCCGCCAACGGAATCCCCCGCCCCACTCGCCCCGCCGCGCCCCGTACGCCCATCCGTCAGGCACCAGGACGACGCGAGGAGGTACGGGAGCGGTTCCCGGGGCGGCGAGCGGAACTTGAGGCGGAGCGGGCAGGTCACCGCGGCGCGCGGGCGGAGGCACCGGACGATCGCCACACCTCCCCAGAACCTCCGCACAAATTTGCGGGGCGGGTCGACGGGCAGGGCGACATGCCCGAACTATCCGACTCGCGCGAACCATTGACCTAAAGATCCGCGCGCCGGGGTGAACCCGCCCCCGTGCGGTGCCCTCTCACTCTTCGGCGCCCGAATCTCCACCTATGCCGGTCCCGTACCGGCACGCACGCCGGTCCCGTACCGGCTCCACAAGGTGTTCGACAAGGCGCTGCAAAACTCAACAAATCCACCGAAAGAGAAATTCAACCCCCATGAGACTTTCCTTTCCTTCTCGCACCGCCCGCGCGGCCGACGACACCACCAGCACGAGCCGCACGTCCCGCGCACCCCGCGCCGCCCTCGCCTCCGCGACGGCCGCGACCGCCCTCGCGCTGGTAGCGACCAGCGCGCCCGCCGCCAACGCGATCATCGGCGGCACCGAAGTCTCCAATGACGCCTACCCGTTCATGGTGGCCGTCCTGGAGAAGGGCTCCGGCAGCGCCTTCGACCGTCAGTTCTGTGGCGGCAGCCTCATCTCTGCGGACGTCGTCATGACGGCCGCGCACTGCCTCGTCGACGACGCGGGCAAGCCGGTCAAGGCGAAGACCGTGCAGGTCGCCGTCGGCCGTACGGTCCTCTCCAAGAGCGGGCAGGGCCAGATACGCAACGCCAAGACGAAGGGCACCGGCAGCCGGGGCAGCATCGTCGTGCACCCCCGCTACCTCAAGGGCCAGGAGGCGTACGACGTCGCCTTCATCCAGCTCGACAAGCCGGTCCGCGGCATCAGCCCGGTCAAGCTGCCCACCCAGGGCACCGACTCGCTGCTCCGCCCCGGCCAGAAGGCGACCGTCGCTGGCTGGGGCAACACGGACACCGCGATGACCCACACCCCGGACCGCCTCCGCCAGGTCAAGGTGCCGATCCTCTCCCACAACGAGTGCAAGGTCAGCTACAACGGCTACAGCTCCAAGGTCAACTTCTGCGCCGGGGTCGAGGGCAAGGACTCCTGCCAGGGCGACAGCGGCGGCCCCATCTTCCGTACCGTGCCCGGCCGCCAGGACCCGATCCAGATCGGCGTCGTCTCCTACGGCGACGGCTGCGGCGACCAGGGCGCTCCCGGCGTCTACACGTCCACCAGCTCGGCGAAGCTGTGGAAGACGATGGACGAGTCGCCGTCCGGCAAGCGGCTGAAGCGGGCGCTGGGCCGCCGGTAGTCCGAGACGGGCCCGGGGACGGGGGCACCCCCGCCCCCGGGCCCGTCCTGCCTGACCCGGCCCGCCCGGCTCGTCCTGCCTGAGCC
>NZ_JBHXTE010000057.1:0-7785 GCF_042677545.1 Streptomyces sp. NPDC127108
TTTGAGGACGAGCCGCGGAGCGGCGATACGGGGGTCCGGGGGCGGAGCCCCCGGTTTCGGGAAGGGGCGGGACTGGGGAAAGCCCCGCAGGGCCTCACTCCGCACCCCCCTCAAGCTGCCCCTCGAGCTCGAGATACGTGGCCCGCAACCGCTCCAGCGTCTCCGCGTCCGGCTCGGCCCAGAGCCCCCGCTCCGCCGCTTCGAGCAACCGCTCGGAGATCCCCCGCAACGCCCAAGGGTTGGACTTCTCCATGAAGGCCCGGTTCTCCGGGTCGAACACGTACTCCGCGGACAACTTCTCGTACATCCAGTCGTCGACGACCCCGGCCGTGGCGTCGTACCCGAACAGATAGTCCACGGTGGCGGCCATCTCGAAAGCCCCCTTGTACCCGTGGCGCCGCATCGCGGCCATCCACCGCGGATTGACGACGCGGGCCCGGAAGACCCGGTGGGTTTCTTCCCCGAGCGTCCGCGTCTTGACCTGATCGGGAACGGCCGAGTCCCCGACGTACGCCTCGGGCGACGCACCGGTCAGATGCCGCACCATGGCGACCATCCCGCCGTGGTACTGGAAGTAGTCGTCGGCGTCGACGAGATCGTGCTCGCGCGTATCCACGTTCTTCGCGGCGACCGCGATCCGCCGGAACGCCGTCTCCATGTCCCCCCGTGCGGCCCGCCCGTCGAGCCCCCGCCCGTACGCGTAGCCGCCCCATACCGCGTACACCTCCGCCAGATCGGCGTCCGAGCGCCAGTTCCGCGCGTCGATGAGCGGCAGCAGCCCCGCCCCGTACGCGCCGGGCTTGGAGCCGAAGACGCGGGCGGTGGCGCGCCGCCGGTCGCCGTGCTCGGCGGTGTCCTCGTCGACGTGGGCGCGCACGTAGTTGTCTGCGGCGTCCTCGTCCAGCTCGGCGACCGCGCGGACGGCGTCGTCGATCAGGCCGACGACGTGCGGGAAGGCGTCGCGGAAGAAGCCGGAGATGCGGACGGTGACGTCGATGCGGGGCCGCCCCAGCTCGGCGACGGGCACGATCTCGAAGCCCGTGACGCGGCGCGACGCGTCGTCCCACACGGGTCGACAGCCGAGCAGCGCCAGGATCTCCGCGATGTCGTCGCCCTGTGTGCGCATGGCGGAGGTGCCCCACACGGTCAGGCCCACGGACTTCGGGTACGCGCCGGTGTCCGCCAGATAGCGGGCGATCAGCGAGTCCGCGAGGGACTGCCCGACCTCCCAACTCAGCCTGGACGGAATGGCCTTGGGGTCGACGGAGTAGAAGTTGCGGCCGGTCGGCAGCACGTTGACGAGGCCGCGCGTGGGGGAGCCCGAGGGCCCGGCGGGGACGTACCCGCCGTTCAGGGCGCGCAGGATGTGCCCGATCTCGTCGGTGGTGCGGGCGAGCCGGGGCACGACCTCCTCGCAGGCGAAGCCCAGGACGGCGACGGCGGGCGGCAGTTCGACGCCGACGACGTCACGGACGAGCCCGCGCACGGCGGCGAGGTCCCAGCCGCGCTCCTCCATGCCCTCGGCGAGTCGACGGCACAGCCGCTCAAGCAGGTCGATGGCGTCGGCGGCGGTCCGCGCGGGCCCCTCGACCAGGGCGGTCAGGCCCTCGGCGACCTTGACCGCCGCGCCCGGCTCGCCGAGCAGCTGCTTCTCGTCCAGGCCGAAGTGCTCGGCGAGGCAGGCCCGCAGGCCCGGAAGCGCGTTGGCGACGCCGCCCCACACCTGGGAGGCCCGCAGGACCGCGAGGACGAGGTTGACGCGGGCCTCGCCGACCGGGCCGCCGCCGAGGACGTGCAGGCCGTCGCGGATCTGCACGTCCTTGATCTCGCACAGGTAGCCGTCGATGTGCATCACGAACTCGTCGAACGCGTCGTCGTCCGGCTGGTCGTCGACGCGCAGGTCGTGGTGCAGTTCGGCGGCCTTCACCAGCGTCCAGATCTGCGCCCGCACGGCCGGGGCCTTGGCCGGGTCGAGATCGCTCACCAGGGCGTACTCGTCGAGGAGCTGCTCCAGCTTCGCCAGGTCCCCGTACGTGTCCGCGCGCGCCATCGGCGGCACCAGGTGGTCCACGACCGTGGCGTGCCCGCGCCGCTTGGCCTGGGTGCCCTCGCCGGGGTCGTTGACGATGAAGGGGTAGACGAGCGGCAAATCGCCCAGCACGGCGTCCGGCGCGCAGCCGCCGCTCAGCCCGAGGCCCTTGCCGGGCAGCCACTCCATGGTGCCGTGCTTGCCCATGTGCACGATGGCGTCGGCGCCGAACCCGCCTTCCGACGTCGCGGTGTCGAGCCAGCGGTACGCGGCCATGTAGTGGTGGGACGGCGGCATGTCCGGGTCGTGGTAGATGGCGATGGGGTTCTCGCCGAAGCCGCGCGGCGGCTGGATCATCACGACGACGTTCCCGAACCGGAGCGAGGCGAGCACGATGTCGCCGCCGTCGACATACAGGCTGCCCGGCGGCTCGCCCCAAGTTCGGAGCATGCCGTCGCGCAGCTCGGGGTCGAGGGTGTCGAACCACGCCTGGTAGTCGGCGAGCGGCACGCGCGCGGGCGCGGCGGCCAGCTGCTCCTCGGTGAGCCATTCGACGTCGTGGCCACCGGCGTTGATGAGGGTGTGGATCAGCTCGTCGCCGTTGTCGGGGTGGCCTTCGACGGCGTAGCCCGCGTCCCGCAGGGCGTCGAGGACGCGCACGGCCGACGCGGGGGTGTCGAGGCCGACGGCGTTGCCGACGCGGCTGTGCTTGGTCGGGTAGGCGGTGAAGACCAGGCCGAGCTTCTTGTCCGCGTTCGGCTTGTGCCTCAACTGCCCGTGGCGTACGGCGATTCCGGCGACGCGGGCGGCCCGCTCGGGGTCGGCGACGTAGACCGGGACGTCGTCGGGGCCCTGCTCCTTGAAGCTGAACGGCACGGTGATGACGCGGCCGTCGAACTCGGGGATCGCCACCTGCATGGCGGCGTCCATGGGGGAGAGGGCGGCGTCGGAGTCCTGCCAGGCGGCGCGCGACGAGGTGAGGCACAGGCCCTGCAGGACCGGGATGTCGAGGTCGGCGAGGGCGCCGATGTCCCAGGCCTCCTGGTCGCCGCCCGCGCTGGCGCCGGACGCGTGGGTGCCGCCGGCGGCGAGGACGGTGGCGATGAGGACGTCGGCGCGCCCGAGGATCTCGTACAGGCCGGGGTCGGCGCCGCGCAGCGAACCGCAGTACACGGCGAGGGCGTTGGCGCCCTTGGCCTCGACGGCGTCGCAGAGGGTGTCGACGAACGCGGTGTTCCCCGACAGCTGGTGCGCGCGGTAGAAGAGCACGCCCACGGTCGGGCGCCCCTCGACGTGCGCGCGCTCCCCGTGCACCCCGTACTCGGGCATCTTCCGCGGCTCGGCGAAACCGCGGCCGGTCAGGAGCACCGTGTCCGACAGGAACCGCTCCAGCTCCACGAAGTTGGCGGGGCCGCCCTCGACGAGATAGCGCAGCGCCTCCGCGACGACACCGGCGGGCACCGACGAGTCGGCCATCAGCTCGGCGTCCGGCACGGACTCGCCGCCGAGCAGCACGGTCGGGATCCCGGCCGCCTTCAGCGCGGCGAGCCCGTCCTCCCAGGCGCGCTTGCCACCGAGGAGGCGTACGACGGCGATGTCCGCGCCGTCCAGGAGCGCGGGCAGTTCCTCGCGCACGTCGACGCGGGTCGGGTTGGCGATGCGGTAGGGCGCGGCGGAGGCGCGGGCCGCGAGCAGGTCCGTGTCGGCGGTGGACAGCAGCAGGACGGTCATGAGGGTGCCCCCGGTGCGACGAAGGGGAGGCCGGGCGGAGCGCCGGTCTCGATCAGGCGCAGCAGTGCGTCGGTGTCCGCGTGTTGTTCGACGAGGTCGCCGAGGAGGTCGAGCTGTTCCTCGCGCAGGGCGGCGAAGCAGGTGTCGGGCGCGGGCACGAACCGGCGGCCCGCGGCGCGCGCGACCTCGCCGAGGAAGCGGCGCCGGAACGCGTCGCTCTCCAGCGATCCGTGCCAGTGGGTGCCCCACACGGCCCCCACCCTGCACCCGTCCAGGAAGGGTTCCCCGCCCAGCACTTTGGCGACGCCGTGATGGATCTCGTACCCCTCGACGTGCTCGCCGAGGGCCTCTCCGACGGGCCGTGCCAGGGTCTTCTCACGCCGGAACGTGACGCGCACGGGCAGCAGTCCGAGCCCGTCCACGGTCCCGGCCCGCGACTCGACGTCGTCCTCGATCCGCTCCCCGAGCGCCTGGAAGCCGCCGCAGATCCCGAGGACGGGCCGCCCCTCGGCGGCCCGCCGCGCGAGCGCCTCCGCGAGCCCTCGCTCGCGCAGCCACTGAAGGGCGCGCACGGTGCCGCGCGTGCCCGGTACGACGACGAGGTCCGCGTCGACGAGTTCCTCGGCCCGGTCCACGAACCGCACCACGACGCCGGGTTCGGCGGCGAGCGCGTCCACGTCGGTGAAGTTGGACATCAGCGGCACCGCGCACACGGCGACGCGCAGCACGTCCTCGCCGACGGGCGCCGCCACGAAGGACTCCCGCACCGCTCCGCGCAGCGAGACGCGCAGCCCGTCCTCCTCGTCGATGCCGAGCCCGTGCCGGAACGGCAGCACGCCGAAGGTGTTCCGCCCGGTGAGGTCGCGCAGCATGTCGAGCCCGGGTTCGAGCAGCGACACGTCCCCGCGGAACTTGTTGACGAGGAAGCCCGCGACGAGCGCCTGGTCCTCGGGAGCGAGCAGGGCGACGGTCCCGAAGAACGAGGCGAACACACCCCCGCGGTCGATGTCCCCGACCACCACGACGGGGAAGCGGGCAGCACGGGCGATCCCCATGTTCACGATGTCGGTGCGCCGGAGGTTGATCTCGGCGGGACTCCCCGCCCCTTCGCAGATCACGGCGTCATACGTGCCCCGAAGCTGCTCCAGGCATCCCACGACGGTGTCGAGCAGCGCCTCTTGGCGACCCCCGTGATAGCCCCGGGCACTCATCTCGCCCACCGGCTTGCCCATGAGCACGACCTGACTCGACCGGTCGCTCCCCGGCTTGAGCAGCACGGGATTCATCAGCGCACTGGGCTCCACCCGCGCGGCCTGCGCCTGCATGGCCTGCGCCCGCCCGATCTCGGCTCCTTCACGCGTGACGAACGAGTTCAGCGACATGTTCTGCGCCTTGAACGGCGCGACGGACACGCCCTTGCGCGCCAACCACCGACAGATCCCAGCGGTGACGACACTCTTCCCAGCGTCAGAAGTGGTCCCGGCAACCAACAGCCCACCGCTCATGCCCCACCCCCGAGCCGCTGTGCCTGCCATTGCTTTTGCCCTTTGCGCTGTGTCGTACGTGCACCCCGTGCAAGGTCGACAGCCACCGCAACACCCAGGGCAAGCCACCCCACCCGCCGGGACAACTTCACGGCCCGCTCGATGTCCCCCACGGCAACTGCCCGCCCCCCACCGTTGAGGACAGGTCGATGCTCAACGCGCCCCGCGTAGGCCAGCGTGCCCCCGAGCCGCACCCCCAACGCCCCCGCGAACGAGGCCTCGACGACCCCCGCGTTGGGGCTGGGATGCTTCGACGCATCGGCACGCCAGGCCCGCACCGCCCCCCGGGGGGACCCTCCGGCGACGACGGCGAGCGCGGCGGTGAGCCGAGCCCCGGGCCACCCGGCGACATCGTCGAGCCGCGCGGAAGCCCACCCGTACCGGAGATGGCGCGGGGACCTGTGCCCGACCATCGCGTCGAGCGTGTTGACGGCCCGGAACCCGAGCAGCCCCGGCACACCCCCCACGGCCCCCCACACCAACGCCCCCACGACGGCGTCGGACGTGTTCTCGGCGACGGACTCCACGACGGCACGGGCGATCCCGTCGGCGTCCAGCGCCTCGGGATCACGCCCGCACAGATGAGGCAACCGCTCCCGGGCGACGTCCACGTCCCCCGCGGCGAGCGCGCCCCCGATGGCGCGGGCCTCCCGCCCCAGCGAGGTCCCGCCGACGACGGCCCAGGTCGCGGCGGCGGTCAGCCCGACGGAAGCGGCACGCGAGCGGCGTACGGCGAAGGAGGCGAGCACACCGGCGCCGACGGCGCCTCCGGCGCACACCAGGGTGTGCAGCGCGCCCCACCCGCGGTGGTCACGCCACAGCACCCGCTCGACGGCCCCCGCCGCACGCCCGAACGCGGCGACCGGATGCCCCCGGCGAGGATCGCCGAGCAGCAGGTCACCGAGGAGTCCGGCGGCGGCGCCGTACGCGAAGTCGCGATCGGCACACATGGGGGTCAGCCCGCCGACACGCGGCGGAGGGCTCTCGGCCGCGACGGGGCCCCGGGCGGAGCAGGGGACGGCAACGGGCGGCCGCGCATGGCGATATGTCCTCACTCAGGGTTTCCGCGCCCTGGTTCGACGAGACCGGCGGCGAGAGTTCCTGGCTCCCGGGGATCGTCGGATCACCCGGTGACAGTGGCGGGACCGCGCCGGATTCGCACCGGCTTCCTCTCCTGCCGCCGTAAATGGCTCCGGCAGTCCACCATGGCCCGCGACGCCCGTCAACTCGCTGTTGACCTGCGACGGGAGTGTGTGCGGAGGTCCACATGGACCTGCGCCCAGGGCCGGTTTACGGCTAGGCGGGCGCAACCACTCTCCGTAAGCTTGAACATGACAGCAGGAGAGCGACGCGGAACGCGAACCCGGCAGGGCGCGGTCGACTGCCGCCGGGCCCCGGCACCGTCCGACTCTCGTGACGGCAGCGGGCAAGGGGGCGGTGTGGCCGACGAGTACTTACCGGCAGTGCAGTGGTTCACGAGCAGTTACAGCTCTCAGGCGGGCGGCGAATGTGTGGAAGTCGCCCACCCGAACGACGAGGTGTGGGTCCGTGACTCGAATCACCGCGATGAAGGGCACATGAACGTGACGCCGACGGCGTGGCGCGCGTTTGTCAGGGGGGTGGCCTCGGGGAGAGTCGGGGGGAAGTGAGCTGTCCCAGCGTGCGCACGAAAGGCTGGAGACCATGGGGGTTGAGAGCAGGCAGCTGCCGCTGAGCAGGCATACCGCAGGGCCCGCCCGGCGCCTCGTCTTCGTGCTGTACTGCGCGCTCAGCGGTGTCGTCGCGGTCGTCACGGGCGCTCTCGCCTCCCTTCTTGTGGAGGGGCTCCAGCTCCGGCTCGTGGTCTGGCTGGCCACGGCCGCGGTCGTGGCGGCGGGGGCCGGGGCCGTGTGGGGACTCACGCCGCTCATCCCGCGCCGGCACGCGGAGCGGGACCGCCTGCGGACGCTCCGTCAGCCGGAGGGCCGGCGCCGGTCGTAGCGGCCGATTCCGGACGGCGGCCGCGGCGCAGACTCCGTACGAGCCAGCCCACCGCGGCAGTCAGCAGCCCGCAGCCGCCCGTCAGGGCGACGACGAAGTGCCAGGGGTTGATGTCGTGGTGCGCGACGACGCCCTGGGCGACGATCCCGGCCGGCACGAGCGCCACGACGACCACGGCGAGACACACCGACACACAGCCCGCCTTCGCCAGGAAGCTCCGTGTCTGCTGCTCCTGTGCGTGCAGGCTCCGCTGGTGCTCGCTGTCGAGGAGGCTGTTCAGCTCGCGGGCGAACGCCGGATCTTTCATCCCCTCTCTGAAGAGGTCGTGGATGTGGGAGGAGGGGGCGGTGGGTTCGGCGGGGACGGGCTCGCCGCCGTCCAGGGGATCGGCGGCCGGGCCCCCCGGGGGGGCCCGGGGGGGCGCCGGGGGGGGGCTGGGAGCGGGGGTGGGGGGTGGGTGGTGCGGGGCTCCCCGGCACAAACCCCCCGTGCACACGGCAG
>NZ_JBHXTE010000057.1:7793-59799 GCF_042677545.1 Streptomyces sp. NPDC127108
GGGGGGGGGGGGGGGGGGGGGGGGGGGGGGGGGGGGGTGGGGCCCCCCCGCCCCCGGGGGGCGGGGCGGCGGCCCCCCCGGGGCCCCCGGGGGCCCCGCCGGGGGGTGTGGGGTCGGCAGGGTTCGTGGTGTCTGAGGCCGTCAGGCAGCGCAACAGCCACCGTGCCAACGTGACGACCGGCATCGTGCCAGCCCTCCCCTCGTCCCGGAGCTGACGGCTCCGGAATCAGCCTGCGAAGCCTTCCTTGACCTGGTTGATCAGGTCGATCGCGCGGCTGTCGCTGTAGGCGATCTGCCGCAGTTGCTCGAAGCAGTCCTGGAAGTTGGCGACCATTTCGTAGTCGTCGCGGGTGGCCACGACGGACTGGGCGCTCTCCATGTAGATCAGGTCGTCGTCGTCCTTGAAGCCGAGGAGCACGAACGCGTTCTGCGTGCTCAGCAGCGCCCCCGCCGTGTAGGGCAGGACCTGGAGGGTGGTGCGGGGGTGTTCGGCGGCCTCGATGAGCCGCTGCAGTTGCGCGCGCATCACCGCGGGACCCCCGATCTGCCGGTGCAGCGCCGACTCGTCGACGACGAAGTGGAGGTCGTCGATCCCGCTCTCGTCGAAGACTCGCTCCTGGCGGGCCGTGCGGAACTCCACGAGGCGGCGGCGGGTGCCGGGGTCGCTGACGTCGGGGGTGGCCAGGGCGTCCGCGTACTCCTCGGTGTGGAGGAGGCCGGGGATGATGATGGGGTGGTAGGTGCGCAGTGAGTCCGCGGCCGCCTCGAACGGGAGGTACTCGGTGAACCTGGGGTTCGCGATGTCCGCCCACTGCACCCACCACGACTGTCCCTTCGAGCCGCGGGCGGCGGAGACGAGCTCGGTCACCCGTTCCTCGTCGTCCACGCCGTACTGACGCAGCAGCGCCCGAAGATCTGTCACCGAGACGCTGACAGTGCCCTTTTCGATGCGGTTCAGCTTCGACAAGGACCATTCCAGGTCGCCGGCCGCGCCGCCCTGGGTCTGCCCGGCCTCCTCACGGGCCTTGCGCAGGGCGATGCGGAGCTTGCGGCGGTTCAGGCTCGGGTCTACTTCGCTGGGCATGAGGCTCCTTCAGTACGACCAGGAGTCAGCTCGCCATGAAGCCGTGCGAAGGGCAGCAGTGAGAAGGTATGCCTAACGAAGACTTGCCCTCCGCCGTGCAGCGCAGCGCAGCCGCTCTGTCTGACATATGTGCGGCCGACCCTAGCAGACAGCTGCTACCCAGTATGCCATATGTCTAATCGAACTTGAGCGAGTGGGGGCGCGTCCTGATCGCGGAAATGCGGTGATGTGCGCTTCTGATCTTTCCCGTTGCGCCGTGGCCTTGGCCCTGAGCTGCGAAAGCCCTGGGGGGCGACCGGCACGGTCGCCCCCCAGGGCTTGTGCTGTGAGTCCGGGTCGCACGCCGTCGTGCGGCGACCGGACGTGTCAGGCGACGATCAGCGAGATCCCGTACGCCACGGCGCCCGCGCACAGTGCGAAGCACGCGTACGCGCCCACGCGCGCGGGGAGCGCGGACGCGGAGCCTCCGTTCGCCTGCGCGGTCCGCGCCTGCTCCTGCTTGGAGAGGCCGACGATGCCGAGGGTGAACAGGCCCACGAGGGCGACGGTCACCACGAGGCTGACTCCGAACACGGAGCCGAGAGCTGCCCAGTCGATCTTCATGCTGCTTCTTCCTTACACCGTGGCGGGCCGGGCGGAGTCCGCCACGGAGGGGGCGGGCGCGACGCCTTCGGCCGCGGGGGACGCGGTGCTCGCGGCCACCGGGCCCGCCGGGGGCGGGGTGACGGCGGCGATGGCGGTGGTCACGACGCCCGCGGGCTCGGCGGCGGTGTCGGCACCGGGGGTGCCGATCTCGTCGGCCGTGACGTTCGTGTGGTCGACCGGCTGGCGGCGCGACAGCGACCAGATGAGGGCGGAGCCACCGACCAGGAGCGCGGCCGTGGTGGCGATGCCCCAGGTGCCCTGCTTGGTGAGGAGCTCGGCGCCCGCGCCGACCAGACCGGCGGCCGGGAGGGTCAGGCCCCACGCCACGAACATCCGCGTCGCCGTGGACCAGCGGACCACGCCGCCCTTGCGGCCGAGGCCCGCGCCCATCACGGCGCCGGAGCAGACCTGGGTGGTGGAGAGGGAGAAGCCGATGTGCGAGGAGGCGAGGATGGCCGTCGCCGCGGACGTCTGCGCCGCGAAGCCCTGCGGCGGCGCCAGCTCGGTGAGGCCCTTGCCCATGGTGCGGATGATGCGCCAGCCGCCCAGGTACGTGCCCAGCGCGATGGCGACTCCGGCCGAGACGATGACCCACATCGGGGGGTTCGCGCCCGGGTTGAGCACGCCGCCGGTGATCAGGGCCAGCGTGATGATGCCCATCGTCTTCTGGGCATCGTTCGTGCCGTGGGCGAGCGAGACGAGCCCGGCCGAGGCGATCTGCCCGGCGCGGTAGCCCTTCGACGTCGCCTTCTCGTCCGTGCGGCTGCTGATCTTGTACGTGAGCCGGGTGGCGAGCGTGGCCGCGATGCCGGCGACGAGCGGGGCGGCGACCGCGGGCAGCAGCACCTTGGTGACGACCGTGCCGCCGTTCACCGACGACCAGCCCATCGACATCACGGCGGCGCCGATCAGGCCGCCGAACAGGGCGTGGGAGGAACTGGACGGCAGGCCGAGCAGCCAGGTCAACAGGTTCCAGAGGATCGCGCCCACCAGGGCCGCGAAGATCACTTCGGTCTTGAGACCGTCTTCATTGATGATGCCGCCGGAGATCGTCTTGGCGACTTCGACGGAGAGGAACGCTCCGACGAGGTTCAGCACGGCGGACATGGCCACCGCCGTCTTGGGCTTGAGAGCGCCGGTCGAGATGGTTGTCGCCATCGCGTTGGCTGTGTCGTGGAAACCGTTCGTGAAATCGAACACGAGAGCGGTAACGATCACGATCCCGAGGAGAAGCGTGATGTGTTCCATTTACCCAGGCTTCTGTTGGACGTCAGTGGCTCGTGGAACGTAGGCAACCTGGATGAACGGAAAGTGAACTGGGTTGGGCCGCACGGTGACTCGAACCGGGATGCCGTCACTCCACATCCTTCCGGCATACACCCACTCGGGCGGCAGGGTGATGGCGAGGGCCCCTGGGAGGCCCGGAATTAGGCCGTCCGTGGCCCTTTCGGGTGACCCCCGTTCGAACCGCTGAGCTGGGCGGTCGGCCCGCGGAAGAGACGCAGAAGAGATCCTGATCACCTGCCGGGGCCGTCGTCGCCGTCGCGCCGCCCACAGGTCTCAAACCTCCGGGCGTGTGGCGGTGCCGTGTTCCAAGGCTCCACGGACTCCCCCCATTCCATTCCATGGCCCGCCCCGACGCCCGGACGCCGCGGCCACCCGGCCCCCGCCGCCGCGCCCTCTGGCAGGATCACCGCATGACTGAGCAGCGGCACGACACCACTGCGGACGCGGGGCGCGAGGCGCTCGCGCGGGCCTGGGACGAGCTGGTCGCGACCGCCCGCAGGACCGTGACGGACGGCCTGGTCGTCGGCACCTCCGGCAATGTCTCCGTGCGGGTCGGCGACACCGTCCTCGTCACCCCGAGCGGCGTCCCGTACGACCGGCTGACGCCCGCGGACGTCCTCGGCGTCGGCCTGGACGGCGAACGGATCCTCGGCGGGCTCGGCCCCACCAGCGAGCTGCCCATGCATCTGGCGATCTACCGCGCCACCGACGCCCGGGCCGTCGTCCACACCCACGCCGTGCACGCCACCGCCGTCTCCACCCTCGTACCGGAACTCCCGCCCATCCACTACATGACCGGCGCCCTCGGCGGCCCCGTCCGCGTCGCCCCCTACGCCCTGTACGGCACCGACGAGCTGGCCGAGCACATGCTCCACGCCCTGCGCGACCGCACGGCCTGCCTGCTCCAGAACCACGGCACGGTCGCCTACGGGGACTCCCTCTCCCAGGCCTTCGACCGCACCGCCCAACTGGAGTGGATGTGCCACCTCTGGCTCACCGCGACCTCGGTGCCCGGCCGCACCCCGAGCATCCTGTCCGCGGAACGGGTGAGCGAGGCGGGGCAGAAGCTGAAGGGGTACGGGCAGCGGGGGCCGGGGGTCTGACCTGTCCGGGGCGGGCCGCGCGAGTGACCGGCCGGGACCGGAGCGCGAGAGTCGGCGAGTACCGGCCGGGACCGGGCCCCAGGACCGGGCGAGCGGCGGCCGAGACCGGTCGGCGCCCCCGCCCGGAGCACACTCCCGCGCCACCGCCCACTGGCCGCGCCCCGCGACCCCGCAGACACTGTTGGGGTGCGCCCTGCCAAAGCGACGACCGCCGCCGTCACCACCGCAACCGCCGTCCTAGGCGCCACCGCCCTGGCCATCGCGGCCGGGCGCTACGCCAGCGACGCCGCCCTGAAGGCCCCCGCGGGCCGCCCCCTGCCGACGGAGCCACGCCTGACCGTGCACTCCACGGCCGCGGGACAGATCGCCCTCACCCGCTCCCTGGCCTCCCAACGCCCTGGCCTGTACGGCCTGAGCGGCAACGGCTGCCACGCCGTCGTCGGCCCCGTCCTCGACGCCGCCCCGCACGAGGCCGACACCGTCGTACGCCGCCTCGAACGCGTCACCCACGGCACCCTGGAGCCCGGCGCCCGCGTCTGGCTCACCCCGCAGGTCCACATCGGCGACCCGCGCGGCGCGCTCGGCATCGACCACGCCGACGTCGACGTCCCCGGCGAACTGGGCCCGCTGCCCGCCTGGTTTGTGCCTGGCGCCCGCGACACCTGGGTGATCACCGTGCACGGCCTCGGCACCACCCGTGAGCACCCGATGGTCGTCATGGACTTCCTGCGCCGCCAGCAGCTGCCGGTGCTCGACCTCGCCTACCGCGGCGACCTGGGCGCGCCCCGCCCACCGGACGGTCTCGGCCACCTTGGCGAGACCGAATGGCGCGACCTGGACGCCGCCATCCGCTACGCCGTGCGCTACGGAGCCCGCGACGTCGTCCTGTACGGCTGGTCCACCGGCGCCTCGATGGCCCTGCACGCCGCCGCCCGCTCCGCCGTGCGTGACCGGATCAAGGGCCTGGTCCTGGACTCGCCGGTGCTCGACTGGGAGACCACGCTGCGCGCCCTCGCCACTGCCCGCCGCACCCCCGGCGCGCTGCTCCCGCTGGCCGTGCGCGCCGCCCAGGGCCGCACCGGACTGCGCGGCGACCGCCTCCCCGACGCGGCCGACCCCGCCGCGCTGCGGGTGCCGACCCTCCTTCTGCACGGCCCCGGCGACACCGTCGCCCCCTGGGCGCTCTCCCGGAGACTGGCTGGAAAACGCCCTGACCTCGTCACCCTGCACACCGTTCCGGATGCGCCCCACGGCGCCATGTGGAACGCCGACCCCGCACGGTACGAAGAGGCGCTCCGCCGCTTCCTCACCCCCTTGATGTAGCCGATGCGACCCCCTCCTCACCTCCGGGCCTGACGCTCAGCGACCGCCGTCAGGTCCGCACGCCGGGCTGCCGACGGGATTCCGTTTGGGTTTTCGGACCGTCAACAGGAAGACTGCTCCCGTGACGTCCCGTATCCCGCGCGACTCCCGGCTCCACCTCGTCCGCACACCGTCCCCGAGGGCCGAAAGGCGAGCGGAGGCCGAGCGCGGCCGAGCGCGCGGCCCCCTCGGCGCCCCCGGCGCGGTGACCCAGCGCCGCTCGCGCCGTCCCGCGCCCCCACCGCCGGAGGGCACACCCGCGCCCGCCGAGCTGGCCCGCCAGGCCCGCGCGGGCCTGGCGAGCGCCGTACGCGTCGCCCGCTGGGCCGACCAGGCCCTGCGCCCCGACACCGGCCCCCTGCGCGCGGCGGGCCAGGGCAAGAGCAACGGCAACGCCACGACCGGCGCCGCGAAGGGCGGCAGGAACGGTGGCACGAACACCGGCAAGGGCGGCGGCACGGGAGCCGGCCCGAAGGCCGGACCGCCCGCCGACGCGGACGCCGGGACGGGCAAAGGGGCTGGCGGCGCGCTCTCCGACGCCACCGCCGAACGCGCCGCCGCCGAACTGGACATGACAGTCCACCAGGTCCGCGCCGACTGGGACACCGCCCGCCTCGCCGGACTCGTCGAAGTGCACGGCGACGTCGCGCGCCCCGGCTGGCGGCTGCGCGCCTGGGACCGGGACGACGCCGCGGTCCTGCGCGGCTGGGTCGCCCTGTTCGACGCCTGGTCGCTCGTCCACCCCGCCCCCGCCGAACTGCCGCCCGCCACCGTCGCGGAAGCCGTCGAGGCCGTCCCCCAACTGCTCTCCTTCCTCCAGCTGTCGGCGGGCCCCGTGCCCGTGCCCCAGCTCCTCGACCTCCTGGACCAGCGCGTCCGCGAACTGCGCACCGAGCGCTGCGAGATTCCGTACGGCCCGCAGGCGGAGCCCGAGCCCCGGTCCCGGCCCGCGCCGAACCCGGAAGCGGTCCCGCCCCCTGCCACCGCCGTCCCGACCGCGGAACCTGCTGGTTCCGCCGGCTCCGCCGACCCCACCGAGGCCGACGACCGCGCGCTCCGGCCCCCGCTGCCCGCCCTGCTCGACTGGGCGTTGCGCGCCCTGTCCGCCGTGGGCGCCCTCACCTGCGCCGACGGCCAGGCCACCCTCACCCCGCTGGGCAGCTGGGCGGTGTGGGTCAAGCTGGAGCAGATCTGCGTGGCCGCGCAGAGCCCGGCGGGGCACATCGAGCAGTCCGCCGAGGACATGCTCCGGGGCTGCGCCCGGCTGCGGCCCAACGCGGCCCGCGCCGAGTACCGCGCCTGGCTCGCCGCCCGTGACGCGGGCACCGCCGTCACCGAACTCGTCGACGCCGCCCGGGGCGAGGACGCCCTGCTGCGCGGCCTCGCCTTCGAGGCCCTGCGGGTCGTCGGCGCCCCGGCCGAGCCGGACGTCCGCGCCGTCGTCGACGAGGCCTCGCTGCGGCCCTACGCCCTGCTGTGGCTCGCCGAGCACGAGGGCACCGACCCCGAGGACGTCCATCTCGTCCTGACCCGGGCGGAGTCCACCTGGCTGTGGGTCGACACGGCGGCGGCCGTCGCCGACCACGGCGAGGCCGAACTGCTCGTGCGCCACCTGGAGTCGGCGCCGCAGCCCACCGTGCCCGCGCTCATCGACGAGGTGCGCACCGTCGGCCACCCGCGCACCGTGCAGGTCCTCGTCGCGCTCGCCGCGGCCCACCCGGACCCGGCGCTCGCGAAGGCCGTGCGCCGGGCGGCGTTCCAGGTGCACACCGGCGGCATGTGAGAGCCGCGCCCGCCCCGGGACCGGGGCGGGTCAGCCGGGTATCTCGGGGGCGTACGTACCGAAGCTCCAGATGTTGCCCTCCGCGTCCCGCGCCATGTAGTCCCGCGAGCCGTAGTCCTGGTCCGTCGGGGGCATCAGGATGTCCGCGCCGTGCTCCACGGCACGCTGGTGATGGGCGTCGACGTCGTCCACCACGATGTACGTCCCGGTCGGGCCCGCGTCCTTCATCGCCTCGGCGAAGAGCCCGCCGCGGCCCTTGGAGCCCAGCATCACCGCGCCGTTGCCGTGCGCGAGCTCGGCGTGCAGGACCGTGCCGTCCTCGCTCTCGTACACACTCGTCTCGGTGAAGCCGAAGGCCTCCGTGAGCTGCTTGATCGCGGCCTTGGCGTCCGCGTACAACAACGTCGGGAAGATGCTCGGACGCCCCCTGGCAGCGCCTGCCATGGCGATCACTCCTTCGTTCGACGTGACCTGTCCCACAGTCTGGCACCCGGGTCTGACAATGGCCCGAGAGTGCCCGCCGGGCCCGCCGCGCGGCTCAGCGGAAGGTGTTGCACTGCGCCATGTCGCCGGTGCGGAAGCCCTGGTAGAACCAGTCCTGGCGCTGCTTCGCCGAGCCGTGCGTCCAGGACTCGGGGGTCACCCGGCCCTGGAAGCGCTCCTGGATCCGGTCGTCGCCGACCGCCGCCGCCGCGTCCAGGCCGTCCCGGATGTCGTCGTCCGTCAGCTTCTTGATCACGGGCCTGCCCTCCTCGTCGGGCGTTCGCGTGGCGTGGTGCGCCCACACCCCCGCGTAGCAGTCGGCCTGGAGCTCGACCCGTACGGCGTTGCTGCCCTCGCCCGTCCTGCCGTCCTGCGCCCGGCCAAGGGTGCCCATCAGGTTCTGCACGTGGTGCCCGTACTCGTGCGCCACGACGTAGGCCTGCGCGAACGGGCCGCCGCTGGAGCCGAACTTCGTCCGCAGCTCCTCGAAGAACCCCAGGTCCAGATAGACCCTGCGGTCGCCGGGGCAGTAGAAGGGCCCGACCGCCGACGAGGCCGCGCCGCACGCCGTGCCGACGCGGCCGGTGAAGAACACGGTCTGCGCGGACGCGTACTCGCCCCGGCGGCGCGGGAACTCCTGGCGCCAGTAGTCCTGGACGCTGTTGACGACCGCCAGGATCCGGCAGTCCTCGCGGGCGTTCGCGTCCTTGCCGGTGTGGCAGCTCCGCTTGACCTCGGCGAGCGAGGAGGACGAGGCGGCGGGCTCCTCGCTGCCGTCCGTCAGACCGAGCTGGTCCGGACCCACGCCGAAGAAGAGGCCGAGGAGCAGCGCGATCAGCCCGGCGACACCGCCGCCGATGGTCGCCCTGCCGCCGGGGATGCGGCTGCCGCGCACATCCCGCACCTCCGAGGAGTCAAGATTCGCGTCGTCGTCGAACTGCATGGGCGCACCACCCTCTGCCTCGCGTACGAGCCGCGCTGCCTCACCTGCGGACGACGCTCCGCCGTCCCGCGCCGGACCCCGGCCACCTCATCCTGGTACGACCCCGATCACCCGGCGCCGGACAGAGGTCCGAACGGGCTACACCACCCCCGGCCCGCCGTGTCGCACCCGCCCCCGGGCGCCGCCGGGGGCCGCGCCGGAAAAGCGGTTGCGGCGCCCCGTTAGAATTGGCCCATGGCCATTCTCCTGCTGCATTAGACGGCTGAGCGGCGCGCTCCGCGCGACAACGCATCGTGCATCGTCCTTGCCTCCCTCCAGCCGTCCATATCCCCTGTCCAGGAGTCTGACCCGTGATCACCGCCTCCGGTATCGAGCTGCGTGCCGGCGCCCGCATCCTCATCGAGAACGCCTCGTTCCGCATCGCCAAGGGCGACCGCATCGGCCTCGTCGGCCGCAACGGCGCGGGCAAGACGACGCTCACCAAGTGCCTGGCCGGTGAGGGCACCCCCGCGGGCGGCACGATCAGCCGCTCCGGAGAGGTCGGCTATCTCCCGCAGGACCCGCGCACGGGCGACCTCGACGTCCTCGCCCGCGACCGCGTCCTGTCCGCGCGCGGCCTCGACGTGCTCATCCGCAAGATGCGCGAGAACGAACACCGGATCGCGAGCGGCCAGGGCTCCACGCGCGAGAAGGCCCTCAAGCAGTACGAGCGCCAGGAGACGGAGTTCCTCACCAAGGGCGGGTACGCCGCCGAGGCCGAGGCCGCCACCATCGCCGCCGCCCTGAACCTCCCGGACCGCGTGCTCGGCCAGCCCCTGCACACGCTCTCCGGCGGTCAGCGCCGCCGTATCGAGCTGGCCCGCATCCTCTTCTCGGACGCCGACACGCTGCTCCTCGACGAGCCGACGAACCACCTCGACGCCGACTCCATCGTCTGGCTGCGCGACTACCTGAAGACGTACCGCGGCGGCTTCATCGTGATCTCCCACGACGTCGACCTGGTCGAGACGGTCGTCAACAAGGTCTTCTACCTGGACGCCAACCGCTCCGCGATCGACGTCTACAACATGGGCTGGAAGCTCTACCAGCAGCAGCGCGAGTCCGACGAGAAGCGCCGCAAGCGCGAGCGGCAGAACGCCGAGAAGAAGGCCGCCGCCCTGCACTCGCAGGCCGACAAGATGCGTGCCAAGGCCACCAAGACCGTCGCCGCGCAGAACATGGCCCGCCGCGCCGACAAGCTCCTCGCGGGTCTCGAGGAGGTGCGCCAGAGCGACAAGGTCGCCAAGCTGCGCTTCCCCGAGCCCTCGCCCTGCGGCAAGACGCCGCTGACCGCCGAGGGCCTGTCCAAGTCGTACGGCTCCCTCGAGATCTTCACCGACGTCGACCTGGCCATCGACAAGGGCTCGCGCGTCGTCATCCTCGGCCTCAACGGCGCGGGCAAGACGACCCTCCTCCGGCTGCTCGGCGGCGTCGAGAAGCCCGACACCGGCGAGGTGGTGGAGGGCCACGGCCTCAAGCTCGGGTACTACGCCCAGGAGCACGAGACCCTCGACCCCGAGCGCACGGTCCTGGAGAACATGCGCTCCGCGGCGCCCGACCTCGACCTGGTCGAGGTGCGCAAGACGCTCGGCTCCTTCCTGTTCTCCGGGGACGACGTCGACAAGCCCGCGGGCGTGCTCTCCGGCGGCGAGAAGACCCGGCTCGCGCTCGCGACCCTCGTCGTCTCCTCCGCCAACGTCCTGCTCCTCGACGAGCCCACGAACAACCTCGACCCGGCGAGCCGCGAGGAGATCCTGGGCGCCCTGCGCACCTACAAGGGCGCCGTCGTCCTGGTCACGCACGACGAGGGCGCCGTCGAGGCGCTGCAGCCGGAACGGATCATTCTGCTCCCGGACGGCGTCGAGGACCTGTGGGGCGCGGACTACGCGGACCTGGTGGCCCTCGCCTGACGGATCCCCGGTCGGGGCCCGCCCCGGAGGTCCAGCGGGCTTGATCGAATGACTGATCCACTGCGTATGGATCATTCGGCCGATCCGTGATCCTTCATCTGTGTGAGACGTCCTCGTACCGAGGTGTGGCATACACGGATTTCCGCGTCCCACGGGACCCGCAGGCCCGTCTTTCCCCGGCACGGCGCTGACCTGCCGCTTCCTCGCAGAACCCATTCGGCGGTACGTGCCGCGACGTGCGGAATCGTTAATTCCGCTCGTGGCCGCCGCTTCACGCCCGGCGAATCAAGTCGCATGGACCTTGCCGAATGGGTGGCCAGGACGCTCGGAAGGGGTGATCATGAGAAGTCCAGAGCGCACTTCCCATGAGGAGGCACGGGTGGCCGAGACTCTGAAGAAGGGCAGCCGGGTTACCGGCGCCGCGCGCGACAAGCTCGCGGCAGACCTGAAGAAGAAGTACGACGGCGGTGCGAGCATCCGGGCGTTGGCCGAGGAGACCGGCCGGAGCTACGGGTTCGTCCACCGGATGCTGAGTGAGTCCGGAGTCACGCTGCGGGGACGCGGCGGGGCAACGCGAGGCAAGAAGGCCGCTTCCAGCTAGCCGACTTCCCGCGGCCGTCCGGCTCCGGGTGGTCCGATGTGGCCACCCGGTCGATCGGCTGATCGACCGGGTGGTTACTGTGCAGTCACTTGTGGGTGCGCCAGTGCCCGCAGGGCGCGCCGACACGCGTCCGCCAGGGCGCTGACACGCGTGTGTCCACCATGACTGCACCCACCCGGAGGCACTGATGGCTTCGCCCGACAGCGGTTCGCCCGAGAGCGGCCCGAGCGTCCCCAGCGCAACGGCGCCGGTCCTCGACCGGGACGGCGTACGCCTCACGGTCGACGAGGCCGTCGCCACGGTGACGCTGACCAACGCGGCCAAGCGCAACGCCCAATCTCCCGCGCTGTGGCGGGCGTTGACGGAGGTCGGCCGGGTGCTGCCCGGCAGCGTCCGTGTGGTGCTGCTGCGCGGAGAGGGCAAGTCCTTCTCCGCGGGGCTCGACCGGCAGGCATTCACGCCCGAGGGCTTCGACGGCGAACCGTCCTTCATCGACCTGGCGCGCGGCGCGGACGACGAACTCGACGCGGCCATCGCCGAGTACCAGGACGCCTTCACCTGGTGGCGGCGCGGCGACCTCGTGTCCATCGCCGCCGTCCAGGGACACGCGATCGGCGCCGGGTTTCAGCTCGCCCTCGCCTGCGACCTGCGGGTCGCCGCCGACGACGTGCAGTTCGCCATGCGCGAGACCAGCCTCGGCCTGGTGCCCGACCTCACCGGCACCCACCCGCTGGTCTCCCTCGTCGGATACGCCCGCGCCCTGGAGATCTGCGCCACGGGCCGCTTCGTCCAGGCCGCCGAGGCCGAGCGCATCGGCCTCGCCAACCTCGTCGTGCCCGGCGACCAACTCGACGCCGCCGCACAGGACTTGGCCGCCGCGCTGCTCGCCGCGCCGCGCGACGCGGTCATCGAGACCAAGGCGCTCCTCCAGGGTGCCGTCGGGCGCTCGTACGAGGAGCAGCGCCGCGCCGAGCGGGCCGCGCAGGCGCGCAGGCTGCGGGACCTGGCGGGCATCGGGGACTGAGGGGACCCCGGCGTACGCCTGTTCAGGTACGGGGGCATCCCTCCCGGTGAGGAGGGGCGGAGGCCGTCGGCGCCGGTCAGTCCACCGCCGTGACCAGGACCGCCACCGACGGCCGGTCCGGCAGGGCCCCGGTGACGGCCGTACGGACCGCGCGGGCCACGTCCAGGGTGCGGTGCCGGGCATCCGCCGCCAGCTCCACCCGGACATGGCGGCGCGGCAGCGTGAGCGGCGCCTCGTGCTCCTCGATGTGGACGGCCCGGGCCGGGCCGCCGAGGACACCCGCCATCCGGCTCACGCCCGGCACCGCGAGGACGGCCCGCGCCACCCGACCCTCGTCGTCGGCCGGGGGCTCGTCCCCGTGTCCGGGGCGGGCACCGGACGGTACGTCGGCCGGATCGCCGTCGGCCGAGGGCGCCGCGTCCCCTTCCATCAGCCCCGTCACCCGCAGGTCCACCTCCGTCACCACAAGACCCAGCCGCTCCGCCGCGGCCGAGCCGAGCGCCGTGCGCAGCCGGTCCGCGGCCGTGGCGAGGGGCTCGGTCGTCGCGGCCTGGAACTCCGCGCTGATCCGCAGCGGCCCCGGCGGCAGCGCGCTCGGCGGCGACGGCACCGCGGAGACGTACGCGTCCGGGGACAGCGGTGCGGAGTGCGGCTCCGCGAGGGACACCCGCAGGCGGGTCACGCGGGCTCCCGCCACCCGCGCGGCCGAGCCGCGCAGCACCGCCCGCGCCGCCGACTCCGCGAGCCAGGCGCCGTCACCCGGGCCGCCCAGCGGAAGCATCCGGCCGAGACTCAGTTGACGCCGTACCACCGAGGTCCATCCGTCACCCGTCATGGCTCCAGCGTGCCCCATCCCGGGCGCGCCGGTCCCGGGCCGCGCTTAATGTGGACGAAAGAGCAGATCCCCTGCTGAAAAGGACCATGCGATGACCGACACCGGAGAGCGCACGACGTCCCAGACGCTCGTGAAGGAGTCGCCCGACGAAGCCGGGACGGGCGGCACGGCACGGCGTGGGGGAGGCGACCCCGCGACGCGGGGGCGCACCAGCATCTCCGACGGTGTGGTCGAGAAGATCGCGGGCCTGGCCGCCCGCGACGTGGTCGGCGTGCACGCGATGGGCGGCGGGCTCGCGCGGACCTTCGGGGCCGTACGGGACCGGGTGCCCGGCAGCTCGAAGGCCGTCACGCGCGGGGTGAAGGCCGAGGTCGGCGAAGTGCAGACGGCCCTCGACCTGGAGATCGTCGTCGACTACGGCGTCTCGATCGCCGATGTCGCCCGGGACGTGCGCGAGAACGTCGTCGCCGCCGTCGAGCGGATGACGGGCCTGGAGGTCGTCGAGGTGAACATCGCGGTGAGCGATGTGAAGCTGCCGGACGACGAGGACGACGAGCAGCCGTCACGGCTTCAATAGACCTTCGACAGACCTTCGACAGGGCCTTCCACAGGACTTCGAGAGAAGCCGCGGCAGGACTTCAGGAGAAGCCGCGGCCCGCGGCGACCGGCGTTCCGCACCCGCGAGTGAGGCGGTCCCGCCGCGCGGGCTGGGTATGCGAGAAGCACGGGGCGGACGCGACGGCGGGCGCGGATGCCGGGGAGCACGAGGCGCGCAGGAGCGAAGGAGCGCACGATGAGCTTTGCCGTGATCGGCATGATCGCCGGAATGGCCCTCGGATTCGCCGGGTACTTCGGCGGGTTCGGGGCCTTCCTGCTCGTGGCCGCCCTGGGTGCCATCGGGTTCGTGGCCGGGCGGTTCCTGGAAGGGGACCTGGAGCCCGGGGACTTCTTCCGTACCCGCGGCGACCGGCGGCGCTGAGCCGTGGCCGCCGACGTCGTGGGGCAGGTACCGCCCGGCGAGCGCGGCGCGACCCGGATCGCCGACCGCGTCGTCGCGAAGATCGCCGCACGCGCGGCACGTGAGGCGCTGCCCGCGCTGCCCGACGAGGCGGCGCCGCCGCACGCCACCGTGAGCGTGCGGCCCCCGGCCGGCGGCTCCGCCCGGTCGGGCGAGGCGCCGCACGGCAGCGCGCGCGTCCGCGTCAGCGTCGAACTGGACTACCCCAGCGACATCGGACGCCAGTGCGGCGCCGTGCGTCACCGGGTCGCCGAACGGGTAAAGGCGTTGGCGGGCATGGAAGTGCCCGAGGTGGCGGTCCAGGTGGAGCGGCTGCACTCGGCGCAGGCGCGGGCCGCGGCGCAGGGGAGGACCCGATGAGCGAACCCCGGCAGACCGGTGGAACCGACCTGACCAAACCGGGCAAGGCCGTGCCCGTCATCGAACGCGCCGAACCCGAACTCGACCAGTCCGCGTCCGCGGCCGCCTACCAGCCGCTGCCCACCCTCGGCGACGAGGACGGCTCCCCCCGCTTCTGGTCGGCGCGACGCGTGCCCGCCGGGCTGCTCGCCCTGCTGGTCCTCGGCGGGGCCGGACTGCTCCTGTACGACATCGTCGCCGTGCGCGCCGAGCACCCCGCGATGCGGTGGCGCCGCGACCTCGCCCGTGAACTGGCCGAACGGCCCCTCGACAGCACGGCGGTGCTCGCCGGGGCCGCCGCTGCCGTCGCCGTCGGCCTGTGGCTCCTCGTCCTCGCCGTGACGCCCGGGCTGCGCTCCCTGCTCCCGATGCGGCGCACCCACGCCGACGTGCGGGCCGGGCTCGACCGGGGCGCCGCCGCGACGGCGCTGCGGGACCGGGCCATGGACGTGTCGGGCGTACGGTCGGTACGCGTCCGCATGAGCCGCTCCAAGGTGGACGTGCGGGCCGTCTCGCACTTCCGTGAACTCGACGACGTACGCGGCGACTTGGACGCCGCCCTCGCCGACGCCATCCACGACCTCGGGCTCGGCAGGCCGCCCGCGCTGGCCGTGCGGGTGGCGCGGCCGGGCCGGAAGGGGTGACCGCGCCATGCTGCGGACCGTGAACCGTGTGCTGCTCGGACTCCTCGGCCTCGCCCTTGTCCTGTTCGGCGGCTCCGTCCTCGCCGTCGGACTCGGCGTCGAGCCGCCCTCCTGGTGGGTGCACGACTCCCGCGACGACGTGCTGCTCAGTGACGCCGACCGGGCGCGGTGGCGGGACGACGGCTGGTGGTGGCCCACCGTCATCGGCGGGCTCGCCGTCGTCGTGCTGCTCGCCCTGTGGTGGCTCACCGCCCAACTGCGGCGGCGGCGCCTCGCGGAGGTCCTGGTCGAGACCGGGGACGGGGAGGGCGCGTTGCTGCGGGGGCGGGCCATGGAGAGCGTCCTCGAGACCGAGGCCGCCGCCCTCGACGGCGTCGAGCGCGCCCGGGTGCGGCTCACCGGGCGGCGCAACGCCCCCGAGGCGCGGGTCGGGCTCGTCCTCGGCGCCGACGCCGTGGCCGCGGAGGCCCTGCGGGGGACCTGCGAGGAGGCGTTGGCGCATGCGCGGGACTCCGCGGGGTTGGGGCGGCTGCCGGCCACCGTTCTCCTGCGCGCGGTGAAACACCGCGCCGAACGCGTGACCTGACGCCACCCGGCCCCACCCTGGTCGTGGGCGGCAGCCGTCCGCCCGAATCTGCGGGACCCGCCTCGCCCCCGGGGCCCCACCCCACGTCCCACGGCATACGGGTGGGCGGGTGGGAGGAACCCGCCGCGGTAGCGGCGGGCACCCCCGCAGAGCTGCTAGAAGCCGTGGCGGGCGCCGCCGTCCACGGGGAGCATCACGCCGGTGAGGTAGGAGGCCGCGGGGGAGAGGAGGAACGCGGCGGTGCGGCCGAACTCCTGGGGGGTGCCGTAGCGGCGCAGCGGGATGCGGGACTCGTGGGCCGCACGGGTCGCCTCGGGGTCGGCGGAGAAGCCGTCGAGTTCGCGGACGCGGTCGGTGTCGATGCGGGCCGGCAGGAGGCCGACCACACGGATGCCGCGCGGCCCCAACTCGTCGGCGAGGGACTTCGCGAAGCCCGCGAGGCCGGGGCGCAGGCCGTTGGAGACGGTCAGGCCGGGGATCGGCTCGTGCACGGACGCGGAGAGGACGAAGCCGATGACACCGCCCTCGCCCAGCTCCGCCGCGGCGGTACGGGCGAGGCGCACCGCCCCGAGGAAGACGGAGTCGAACGCGGCCTGCCACTGCTCGTCGGTGTTGTCGGCGACGAAGCCGGGCGGCGGCCCGCCGACGCTGACGAGGACGCCGTCGAACCCGCCGAAGTGTTCACGCGCCGCCGCCACGAGGCGATCCGCGACGCCCGGATCGGCGTTGTCCGCGCCGACGCCCACCGCGTTCGGGCCGAGCTCCGCGGCCGCCGCGGCGGCCGTCTTCTCGTCGCGGCCGGTGAGGACGACCTTCGCGCCGTCCGCGACCAGCTCACGGGCGGCGGCGTTGCCGAGGCCACGGGTGGCGCCGGTGACGACGTACACACGGTTGTTCAGTCCAAGATCCATGGCCCTATCCTGCCGCGTCCGGGCCGAAGAGGGCGAGGGCGGTGCCCACGAGCCCCACGTGGCTGAAGGCCTGCGGGAAGTTGCCCAACTGGCGCCCGGCCACGGGGTCGTACTCCTCCGCGAGCAGCCCCACGTCGTTGCGGAGCGCGAGCAGCCGCTCGAAGAGGTCGCGGGCCTCCTTGGTGCGGCCGGTCAGGTGCAGCGCGTCGGCGAGCCAGAAGGAGCAGACGACGAAGGTGCCCTCACCGCCGGGCAGGCCGTCCACATTGCCCGGGCTGCCCGAGTCGGAGGTGCCGGTGCCGTCCACGGCCGAGTAGCGGCGCAGCAACCCCTCCCGCGTACTCAGCTCCTCCCGCACCGCCTCGATCGTGCCGATCACCCGGGGGTCGTCCGGCGGCAGGAACCCCACGCGCGGGACCAGCAACAGCGCGGCGTCCAGCTCGCGCGAGCCGTAAGACTGCGTGAAGGTGCGGCGCTCCGCGTCGTACCCGCGTGCGCAGACCTCCGCGTGGATGTCGTCGCGCAGCCGCCGCCAGCGCGTCACGTCGCCGGGCAGCGCGGGGTCGTCCTCCATCGCGCGCACGGTGCGGTCCGCGGCGACCCACGCCATCACCTTGGAGTGCACGAAGTGCCTGCGCGGGCCGCGCACCTCCCACAGGCCCTCGTCCTTCTCGCGCCAGCAGTGCCGCAGGAACTCCATGAGCGCGAGTTGCAGCCGCCAGCCGTGCGGGCGGGTCGCGAGGCCCGAGCGGCGGGCCAGCGTCAGGGAGTCGACGACCTCTCCGTAGACGTCGAGCTGGCGCTGGCTGACCGCCTGGTTGCCGATGCGCACGGGCACCGAGCCCTCGTACCCGGGCAGCCATCCCGCCTCGTACTCGGGCAGCCGCCGCTCGCCCCCGAGGCCGTACATGATCTGGAGGTCGGCGGGGTCGCCCGCCACCGCGCGCAGCAGCCAGTCGCGCCACGCCTCGGCCTCCTCCAGATAGCCCGCGGCGAGCAGCGCGCCGAGCGTGAGGGTGGAGTCGCGCAGCCAGCAGTAGCGGTAGTCCCAGTTGCGGACGCCGCCGATCTCCTCGGGCAGGGACGTGGTGGGAGCGGCGACGATGCCGCCGGTCGGGGCGTAGGTGAGGGCCTTGAGCGTGATGAGGGAGCGTACGACCGCGTCGCGGTGCGGTCCTTCGTAGCGGCAGCGGGCCGCCCAGGCCTGCCAGTCCTCGACGCTGTCGAGCAGCGCCTGTTCGGTGTCGAGCGGCTTCGGGGCCGGTTCGTGCGAGGGGTGCCAGGTGAGGACGAACGTTACGCGTTCCCCGGCGGCCACGGTGAACTCGGAGTACGTGGTGAAGTCGCGGCCCTCGGTACGGACCTCCGGATCGGTGCGCAGCCAGACGGAGTCGGGGCCCGCGACCGCCACCCGGTGGCCGTCGGCGCGGCGCATCCACGGCACGATCGAGCCGTGGTCGAAGCGCAGCCGGAGCGTGCTGCGGACGGTCACCTCGCCCTGGAGGCCCTCGACGACGCGGACGAGGTCGGGGGCGAGGTCGCGCTGCGGCATGAAGTCGGTCACGCGGACCGAGCCGTCCGGGGTGTCCCACTCGGTGTCGAGGACGAGGGTGTCGGGGCGGTAGGCGCGGCGGGCACAGACGTCGGCGTCCTTCGGCGCGAGGCGCCAGTGGCCGTGCTCGTCGTCGCCGAGCAGCGCGGCGAAGCAGGCCCCCGAGTCGAAGCGGGGCAGGCACAGCCAGTCCACCGAACCGGTGCGGGAGACCAGGGCGGCCGTCTGGTGGTCGCCGATCAGGGCGTAGTCCTCGATGGGGCGGCGCGGGCTTTGTGACACGGGTGACGGCTTCCCGGTTCGCCGACGCGTCAACCGGACCCGGGTCGGGCCGGGCTGAACCGGGGAGTGTCCCCGCCGCGTCGGGCCGGCCGTGCGCGCCGGGATCAGGCCGTCGCCGGCGAAGCCGCCCCGGCGCCCTCGCCCTCCCCAGTTTCCTGGGTCCCCTCGTCCTGCTCCGCCGCGGACCGCGCCGCCGCCTCCAACCGGTCCTTGCGCTCGCGCCGGACCAGGACGATCCAGCCCGCGGGCACCCCGGCGGCGAACAGCCACCACTGCACGGCGTACGCCATGTGCGCCCCGATGCCGCTGTGGTCGGGCTCGGCGAGGAGCCGGGGGGAGCCGTCGTGGCGCGGCGCGGTCTGCTCGATGTAGCCGCCGAGCACCTTCTTGCCCAGGGCGTGCGCCTGCTGGCCGCTGCTGATCAGCATGATCTGGCGGTCGGGCAGTCCGCGTACGTCCTTGATGCCGCTGGCCGCGGACGTCTCGTCGCCCATGAGGCGGCCGGTGACGGTGATCTCGCCGCGGGGCGGGGCGGGGATCTTCGGGAAGGCGGTCTGGGGGCCGTCCGCCGGGATCCAGCCGCGGTTGACGAGCAGCACCTTGCCGTTGGTGAGGACGAACGGGGTCAGGACGTGGAAGCCGACCTCGTCGTCGGAGTTGGTGCGGCGGCGCACGACGACCTCGTCCTCGGGGTCGAAGGTGCCCTTGGCCGTGACCCGGCGGTAGACCGCGGAGTCCGGTACGTCACGGCCCGGCGCGGTCAGCCGCTCGGCGGGGACCGGCGCGGCGTCGAGCGCCCTGCCGATTCTCTCGTTGTGCGCCACGCGGTTCTCGTGGCGGTGCAGCTGCCAGAAGCCCAGCTCGATCATCACGGGGATGAGGACGAGGCCGACGAGGGTGAGGATCACCCATTGGCGGGTCAGGAGGAAGCGGTACACGGCTTCGACGTTACCCCGCGTGCGAAATCCCCCGACGGGAGGGGCCCGCTCACACCCTGTCGACGATGCCCACCCGCCCCTCCGCGCGGGCGCAGTGCGCCCCGCAGTACCAGTGGCCCTCGACCTCGACGCCCTGCCCGATGATGCGGCAGCGGCAGTGCTCGCAGATGGGCGCCATGCGGTGGATGGCGCAGGCGAAGCAGTCGAAGACGTGCACCGCGCCCTGCGCGTGCACCTCGAAGGACATGCCGTAGTCGTTTCCGCAGACCTCACAACGTGCCATGCGCCACAGAGTGGGTCGCGGCGGCGGCGCGGGGCGAGCGGTGGGCGGGCGAGTCGCCCGGCAATCACCCGTCTGACGCGGACCGTGTGGCGGTCATCTTTCCGCGGGGGTTTCCGCGGGGGTCTCCGAGGAGGTTTCCGCGGGAGCTTCCGCGGGGGTTCCTGCCGGGGCCACGTCCTGGAGGAGCTGGCCGAAGGCGGCCTCGTCGATGACCGGTGTGCCGTACGCCCGGGCCTTCGTCGTCTTCGACGTGCCCGAGTCCGGGTCGTTCGTGACCAGGAGGCTCGTCAGCCGCGACACGCTCGTCGCGATGTGCAGGCCCGCCTCGAACGCCCGGTCCTCCAGGAGCTCGCGGTCCACGGAGGTGTCCCCGGAGAAGGCGACGCGCATGCCCTGCTTGAGGGGCTTGCCGTCCTCCCACCGCCCGGGGTTCGGGAACGGGCAGGCGGGGCGCTTGCGCGAGGCGCGCCAACTGCCGGGCTGGTACGAGGAATACCCCGAGTGCCCCGAGTACGAGGGGGAGCCGGACCCGGGGGAGTGCCCGCCCTGGCGGCCGATGCGGGCGCCGCCGTCGGACCACTCTGTCAGCGGGCGGCACTCCAGGAGCGGCAGCCGCACGCCGCCGCTCGCCGCCGCGCGCAGGCTCGGCCGGAACGCCTCGGCGAGGACCCGGGCGTCGTCGAGGGCGTGGTGGGCCTGGCGCTGGACGACGCCGAAGTGGGCCGCCAGGGACTCCAGCTTGTGGTTGGGCAGCGGCAGGCCGAGCTCCTTGGAGAGCGCGATGGTGCACAGGCGCTGGCGGACGGGGGCGGTGCGCTCCGCGCGGGCGTACTCCCTGGCGATCATCGACCAGTCGAAGACGGCGTTGTGCGCGACGAGGACGCGGTCCGCGAGGCGGGTCGCGAACTCCTCGGCGATGTCCGCGAAGAGCGGGGCGTCGGCCAGCTTGTCGCTCGTCAGGCCGTGGATCCAGACCGGGCCCGGGTCGCGCTGCGGGTTCACCAGCGTGTACCAGTGGTCCTCGACCTCGCCGAGGGCGTCCAGGCGGTAGACCGCGGCCGAGATGATCCGGTCGTCTCTGGACAGGCCGGTGGTCTCGACGTCGACGACCGCGTACCCCGAGGGGTAGGCGGTCGGCCAGGGGGCCTCGGACCCCGGCGCCGGCGCGTCGGTCGTCGCCGGAGTCGCCGATGTCGCGGTCGGCGCCGTCGGCGGTGCGGTCGTGCGGTCTTCGAGCATGGTCCATGAGGATACGGGCCGCGACTGACAGTCAGGTCCCAGGGCCGGGGCTGTCACCTCCAGAGGTGGCGGCGGCGGCCCGTGGCGCCGGGAGTGTCAGTCTCCGGAGGGGGGTTCGAGCAACCCCGCCACCAGCGCCCGCACCGACAGGGTGAACAGCCGCTCCGTGTCCGGCGGCCGGGCGAGGGCGCGGGCGAGGGCCGGGTCCTGCTCGGCGGTCCGCGCGTCCCACAGCTCCTGCTCACCGGGGCGTTGCGTCGGCGCGCGCTCGCGGTTGCGCTCGACCAGGACATGGCCGACGACATGGACCTGGACGGCGCGCACGGCGTCGGCGGCCCGGGCGCCGCGCAGTCCCGCCGCGTGCACCTCGTGCACCAGGGCCCGCTGCGCGGGCAGGAACATCCGCTCCGTCAGGCCGCGTTCGTGGACCATCGCGATGAGGTGCGGGTGGTCGCGAAGCAGCCGGCGCAGGGCGCGCGCCACGGACACGACGCGCCGGGCGGGCGTGCCGCCGCTGGGACGGATCTCGCCGAGTTCGGCGACGGTCCGCTCGACGAGGGCGTCGAGGAGCTGCTCGCGGTTGCCGACGTGCCAGTAGATCGAGGTGACGGCCGTGCCCAGCTCGGCGGCGAGCTTGCGCATGGTCAGGGCGTCGGGGCCGTGCTGTTTGACGAGGCCCGCGGCGGCGGCGAGGACCTGTTCCCGGTCCAGATGTGCACGCGTCTCTTTACCCTTCACGGCTCCTGTTGTAACTGTGTTACAGAACCCCCGCAAGTATCTGACAGTCCGTCGGCGAAGGGTGGTACGGCATGGCACGCGTACGTTACGGCGCGCGCACTGAGGCCGAAATGGCCGCGACGCGCACCGCGAACACCAAGCTCCCCGACATCTGGTCCACGGGCGTGGTGGCCGTGTGGGAGAGCGACCCGGACGCGGTGGCGGCCGTCCTGCCGCCGCCCCTGAAACCCACGGACCGGCCCCTGGTGCGGGCCAACATCAGCCGGGTCGAGCTCGCCGGCTATCCGCTGGGCGCGGGTTCGGTGGCCGTCGCCGCGGAGCACGGCGGGGTGGCGGGCTGGTATCCGCTGGTGATGCCCATGACGCACGAGCGCGCCCTGACCGGCGGCCGCGAGGTCTTCGGCGAGCCCAAGAAGCTCGGCGACGTCACCGTCGAGCGCGACGGCCTGGTGGTGCGGGCCGCCATGGCCCGGTACGGCATCGCGTTCGTGGAGGTGCGCGGCGCCGTGAGCGGGAGCCTGCCGGTGCCGGAGCCCGCGCGGAAGACCGACTTCTACTTCAAGTTCCTGCCCGCGGTGGACGGTTCGGGCTTCGACGCGGACCCGGTGCTCGTGCACTGCGTACGCGAGGAGCGGGTCCGCAGGCTGGAGAGCGTCACGGGGGACGTGGTGCTGCGCGAGTCGATGTACGACCCGGTGGCGGACCTGCCCGTGCGCCGCCTGGTGGAGCTCACCATCGGCGAGAAGACCAGCGACCAGCGGGGCAGGGTGGTGGAGCGCGTCGACGCGCAGGCGCTGCTTCCCTACGTCCACCAGCGCTACGACGACCCGCGCCAGATCCTGGACGGCCCGCCCGAGGGGAGCGTCTGACATGGAGCTGCGCGCCGGGCAGGTCGCCGTCGTCACGGGCGCGGCGAGCGGCGTCGGGCTCGCCCTCGCACGGCGGTTCGCCGCGGACGGCCTCACCGTCGTGCTCGCCGACGTCGAGGCGGACGCCCTGGAGAAGGCCGCGGCCGGGCTGCGCGCGGACGGCGCGACCGTGCACGCGCGCGTGGTCGACGTCGGCGTGCGCGAGCAGGTCGTCGCGCTCGCCGACGACACGTACGACCGGTTCGGCGCCGTGCACGTCCTGTGCAACAACGCCGGGGTCGGCTCCGGCGCCGAGGGCCGGATGTGGGAGCACGAGCCGAACGACTGGAAGTGGGCCTTCGAGGTCAACGTGTGGGGCGTCTTCCACGGCATCCAGGCGTTCGTGCCGCGGATGCTCGCGGGCGGCGAGGAGGGCCACGTCGTCAACACCTCCTCCGGGGACGGCGGTATCGCGCCGCTGCCGACGGCGTCCGTGTACGCGGTCACCAAGGCGGCCGTCGTGACGATGACGGAGTCCCTGTACGCGCACCTCAAGGCGGAGCACGCGCGCGTGGGCGCGTCCGTGCTCTTCCCCGGGCCGCACATGCTGCGCACCGGCCTGTGGGAGTCGCACCGCAACCGCCCCGAGCGGTACGCCAAGTCCCGCCCCCGCAAGACGCCCTACCGCAGCCTCGGCCAGTGGGAGGCGGCCATGCGCGAGGCCGGGCAGGAGGTCGAGTTCACGCCCGTGGAGGACGTCGCGGACCTCGTGGCCGAGGGCGTCGCGGCGGGCCGCTTCTGGCTGCTGCCCGCGAGCGAGCACAGCGACCGGCAGATCCGGGCCCGGGCGCAGTCGATGCTCGGCCGGACCGACCCGTCGTACCTGGAGAGCTTCATCCTGGACTGAGGGAGCCGCCATGACGGACCCGCACGACACCGAAGAACCCCGACAGGGCTTCGCGGAGCCCTACGTGATCGTCTCCTCCGACTGCCACGCCGGTCTGCCCACCGAGGAGTACCGGCCCTACCTGGACGCCCGGTTCCACCGGGACTTCGACGAGTTCCTCGGCGGGCGCGAGCGGCGCCGCGAGGAGATGACCCGGCTCGGCATCCGCAACGAGGCCTTCGCCGACCGGTGGTTCAGCGACAACGAGGAAGGCCTCAGGGGCGGCTGGGACCCCGCGCAGCGGCTCAAGGAGCTGGACGGCGACGGGGTGGCCGCGGAGGTCGTCTTCCCGGACGCCGACGCCGTGGACAGCCGGACCGCCGCGCCCTTCGGAGTGGGCCTCGGCCTCTCCGGGGACCAGGACCCCGAACTCGGCATGGCGGGCGCCCAGGCGCACAACCGCTGGCTCGCCGACTTCGTGTCGCAGCACCCCGAACGGCACTGCGGCGTCGCCCTGCTGCCCGTCACCGGAGAGGTCGACCGGGTCGTCGCCGAGATCCACCGCGCCAAGGAGTCGGGGCTCGGCGCCCTGATGATCCCCTCCATGTGGGTCGACAAGGCGCCCTACCACGACCGGCGTTACGACCCCGTATGGGCCGCCGCGGCCGAGTGCGCGATGCCCGTGCTCACCCACTCCGGGGCGGCGCCCCGCGACGAGTACGGCGACCACCTCGGCATCTACGTCTCCGAAGTGACCTGGTGGCCCGCCCGCCCGCTGTGGTTCCTGCTCTGGTCCGGGGTCTTCGAGCGGCATCCGGGGCTCAGGTTCGGGGTCGCGGAGTCGGGCTGCTGGTGGCTGCCGAACCTGCTGTGGTTCATGGACCGGCTCTACCTGGGCGCGCACGGCGGCAAGAAGCTGTCGCCGTTCGCCGAGCTGAAGCGTCCGCCGCACGAGTACCTGGACCGGCAGATCTTCGTCTGCGCCACCAACACCAAACGCCGGGAGCTGGCCCAGCGCTACGAGATCGGCGTCGACAACATCCTCTGGGGCAGCGACTTCCCGCACCCCGAGGGCACCTGGCCCGACACGCGCGCGTGGCTCGCGAGGACCTTCCACGACATCCCCGTCACCGAGACCCGCCGCATGCTGGGCCTGGCCGCCGCCGAGGTCTTCGGCTTCGACACCGCGAAGCTCGCCCCGCTGGCCCGCCGCATCGGCCCGACCCCCGCCGAACTCGGCCAGGACCCCGACCAGCGCGCCGTCGAGGCCTCCTGGGCCCGCTCGCGCGAGGCGGGCCGCCACTGGCTGACCGGCCACGACTTCCCGACGCTCGGGGTGACCCCATGACGTACACCCACACGACGTACACCGGCACCGACCGCTACACCGTCATCTCCGCCGACTGCCACGCCGGCGCCGACCTCCTCGACTACAGGCCCTACCTGGCCGCCCGCCACCACGACGCCTTCGACGCCTGGGCGGCCACCTACGTCAATCCGTACGAGGACCTGCTCGCCGACACCGCCGACCGCAACTGGAACTCCGACCGCCGCGTCGCCGAGCTGGAGGCCGACGGCATCGTCGCCGAGGTGGTGTTCCCGAACACCATCCCGCCGTTCTTCCCCTCGGCATCCCTGATGGCCCCGGCGCCCACCCGGCAGGAGTACGAGCAGCGCTGGGCGGGCCTGCGCGCCCACAACCGGTGGCTCGCGGACTTCTGCGCGGCGGCGCCAGGGCGCCGGGCGGGCGTCTTCCAGATCCTGCTCAACGACGTCGAGGAGGCCGTCAGGGAGGTCCGCCGGTGCGTCGGCGCGGGTCTCACCGGCGGGGTCCTCGTGCCGGGTACGCCGCCGGGGTCGGGCCTGCCCGAGCTGTACTCGCAGACGTACGACCCGCTGTGGGCGGTCTGCGCGGAGCTCGGCGTGCCGGTGAACCACCACGCGGGCTCGGCCTCGCCGCCGCTCGGCGACGAGCCCGCCGCGCGCGCGGTGTTCATGGTGGAGACGACGTGGTTCTCCCACCGGGCGCTGTGGCACCTGATGTTCGGCGGCGCGTTCCGGCGCCACCCCGAGCTGAAGCTGGTCCTCACCGAGCAGGGCTCCGGCTGGATCCCGGGCGTGCTCGCCATGCTGGACTACTACCACGGGCGGCTCGTCGCGGCCGTCGCGCGGCGCGACACCGCCGAGTCCAAGTTCGGCGCCGGACTCTTCGAGGCCATGGGCAAGGGGCCCTCCGAGGTGTGGCGGGACAACTGCTTCGTGGGCGCCAGCTTCATGCGTCCGCACGAGGCGGCGGTGCGCGACCGCGTCGGCCTCGACAAGATCATGTGGGGCAGCGACTACCCGCACGACGAGGGCACCCACCCGTTCTCGCGCGAGGGCCTGCGCGCCGCCTACGCGGGCCTGCCCCCGGCCGAGGTCGCGGCCATGGCGGGCGGCAACGCGGCCCGCGTGTACGGCTTCGACCTGGGGAAGCTCGACGCGATCGCGGCCCGGGTCGGGCCCACCGTCCAGGAGCTCGCCGAACCCCTGAAGGAACCCCCGGCGGGGGCGACGAGCCCGGTGTTCGCGCCCGGCGGGCAGACCAGGGTCTGGTGAGCCTCCCGGTGCGCCGCTCCCGTGCGGGCGGCGCACCGGGTGAGACCCTCCCCAGATGAGCGATCAGGCGCCGGTCCCCGACCACGACGAGGCCCACGGCGGTGCGCTCGGCACCCGCCTCAACTGGCTGCGGGCCGCGGTGCTCGGCGCCAACGACGGCATCGTGTCCACCGCCGGCCTCGTCGTCGGTGTCGCCGGTGCCACCAGCGAGCGCGCCACGATCCTGACGGCGGGCCTCGCGGGACTGCTCGCCGGGTCGATGTCGATGGCCGCGGGCGAGTACGTCTCCGTGTCCACCCAGCGCGACTCCGAGAAGGCCGCCCTCGCCCTGGAGAAGCGCGAACTGCGCGAGCAGCCGGAGGCCGAACTCGCCGAGCTGACCGACCTCCTCGAAGGACGAGGGCTCAGCCGTGACGTGGCCCGCGAGGCCGCCGAGCAGCTCACCGAGCGGGACGCGCTGCGCGCCCACGCGCGCGTGGAGCTCGGCATCGACCCCGACGAGCTGACCAACCCCTGGCACGCCGCCTGGGCGAGCTTCCTCGCGTTCACCGCGGGCGCGCTGCTCCCGCTGCTCGCCATGGTGCTCCCGCCCGCCCCCTGGCGCCTCGGCGTCACCGTCCTCTCGGTGCTCGGCGCGCTCGCCCTCACCGGCCTCAGCAGCGCCCGGCTCGGCTCCGCGGCGGTGCGGCCCGCCGTCGTGCGGAACGTGGCGGGCGGGGCGCTCGCGATGGCGGTGACGTACGGGGCGGGGGCGCTGCTCGGCGCGGCCGGGGTGTGAGGCGGTGGTCCGGACCTGCGCCCCGCACGGGGCGAGCCGGGGCCTCGCATTGGCGGAGATCACCAAAAACCGGGGCCGTACCCGCGGTAATACTTATCGGTAACAACCTCTAGCGGCAGCCCAGAGGCCGTTCTACCGTGCACGCATGTCCCCGAACCTGCCCGATGTCGTGCTGTGGTCCATCCCCGCCTTCGTGCTGCTCACGGTCGTCGAGATCATCAGCCACCGGGTCCACCCCGACGAGGACGCCGCCGGGTACGAGACCAAGGACGCCGCCACCAGCATCACCATGGGGCTCGGCAGCCTGGCCTTCGACTTCCTCTGGAAGATCCCGATCGTCGCCGTCTACTCCGGGGTGTACGCGCTGACGCCGCTGCGCGTGCCCGTCCTGTGGTGGACGATCCCGCTGATGCTCCTCGCGCAGGACTTCTTCTACTACTGGTCGCACCGCGGCCACCACGTGATCCGCGTCCTGTGGGCCTGCCACGTGGTGCACCACTCCAGCGAGAAGTTCAACCTCACCACCGCGCTCCGCCAGCCCTGGACGAGCCTGACGGTGTGGCCGTTCTACCTGCCGCTGATCGCGCTCGGCGTGCACCCGGCCGCGCTCGCCTTCTGCTCCGCGACGAACCTCGTCTACCAGTTCTGGATCCACACCGAACGCATCGGCAAGCTGCCCCGGCCCATCGAGTACGTCTTCAACACGCCGTCCCACCACCGCGTCCACCACGCGTCGCAGGGCGGCTACCTGGACCGCAACTTCGGCGGCATCCTGATCGTCTGGGACCGCCTGTTCCGCTCCTGGGTCCCCGAGACCGACCGCCCGGTCTACGGACTCACGAAGAACATCACGACGTACAACCCGCTGCGCGTCGCCACCCACGAGTACGCGGCGATCGCCAGGGACCTGAAGAAGGCATCCACCTGGAGCGACCGGGCAGGCCACGTCTTCCGGGGCCCGGGCTGGCAGCCGCCCCAGCCACCGACCGCGGCGCCGACGCCGACGCAGGAACGCACGACGGAGCCCGCGGCGTGAGCCGCGCGGAGCCGGGCGAACCGACACTCGCACCCGCCGTCGGGGGAGGGTGGACACAACCCCCGGTGCCGGGCGCCGATACGCCGACGTCCAGGAGGCACAGCTACGGCACGGTGGTTCTGGCGGCCTTCGCCCTGGTGGCGGCCGGAGACCTGGCCGCCCTGGCCCTCGGGTCCGACGCGGGCCACACTCTGCTCAAGCCGCTCCTCATGCCCCTGCTAGCGGCCTACGTGGTCCTCCGCCAGGGCCCGCCCCTCCTGACCGCGGCCCTCCTCTTCGGCTGGGGCGGCGACGTCCTCCTCCTCGGCGACGCCGACCCCCTCTTCCTCGCGGGCATGGGCTCCTTCGCCGTCGGCCACCTCTGCTACCTGGTCCTGTTCCGCAGACACGGCGAGAACCACGCCCCGGCCCGGGGCACCTTCGTGGTGGCCACGTACGCCTGCGCGCTGATCGTCACCGTGGCGCTCCTGTGGTCCGACCTGCCCTCGGACATGCGGATCCCGGTGGCGGGCTACAGCCTGCTCCTGACCGCCATGGCCTTCGGCGCGACCACCCTCGGCCTGACCGCCGCGGCGGGCGGCGGCCTCTTCCTGCTCTCCGACACCCTCATCGCCACGGACGTCGCCGACTGGCCCCAGGCGCCCCGCCCCGACTTCTGGATCATGCTGACCTACCTGGCCGCCCAGACCCTCCTGACCCGCGGCGTGCTCACCTGCGCCCGCACCGGAACCCTCACCAACGGATCGGCACCGGAACGACGGTGAGCAGCGCCGACACCGCGACCACGGCCCCGAGCGCCATCACCTCGGCGCGCGCGGGCGCATACGTCGTGAGCGCGCTCCGAGGGGACCGCTTCAGCCGGCGGCGGGAGAGCAGCGCGAGGACGGCGACGACCGCCACGAGCAGCACCTTGGCGAGCAGGGTGCGGCCGTACGCCGTGTCCGTCAGCTGGTCCGCCACGGTGTCCGGCGGCATGCGGCGCAGCGTGCTGACGATTCCGCTCGCGGTGATCGCGGCGAACAGGACGGCGGCCACGCGCGCGTAGCGGCCGAGCACGGCAACGCCCGCCTCCGGGGCGGTCCTTCGCCAGCTCCGCAGCGTACGCAGCGCGTACAGCAGGCCGCCCGCCCACAGTGCCGCGCACGTCAGGTGCACCAGCGTGAGGCCCGAGCCGACGAGCGCGGCCTCCTCCGTCGGCGGGTGCGCGCGCAGCGCCTCCGCCACGATCACGGCGGCCAGCGGCAGGACCGCGCTGTCCGGGCGGCGCGAGCGGGCGCAGAGAGCGGCCACGACGAAGGCGTTGACCTCGAGCAGCGCGAGGCGGCCGTCCCGCGACTGGTAGAGCCCGCCGACGTCCAGGTCGGACGGCTGGTGCGGCACCAGGTTGCCGCTGGCCACGACCGAGGCCAGGCCGAGCGCGGCCACGCAGCCCGCGGCGGCCGCCCACCACCCCCACCCCGGTGGCGCCGAGGCGAGCGGCGCCCCCGGCACCCGGCGGGCGAGCCGCCGCACGAACACCTCGCCCAGCTGCACGCACAGCGCCGCGAACAGCACCGTCCGCAGGAACGTGATCCCCGGCGTACCCGGTGCCTCGGCCTCACCGGTGCCGTCCAGGACGGCTGTGGGTCCGAAGAGGGGAACCACGGCCGCGACGGCCACGAGGACGAGCACGGCGACGGCGCGGCGGGAGGACGGGCGGCGGGGCGCGGTGGCATCGGGGGTCGAGGGTGGAGCGGAGGGTGCGGCGGGCGGCGCAGAGGGGTGCTCCGTGCGCCGCACGGTGAGGCGCAAGGTGTCGGTCGGGTCCGGAGTGCGCCGTACGGCGAGGTGCAGCGTGTCGGCCGGGTCCGGATACGCCGTGTCGGGCGCGGCCGGACGCGTCGTGTCGGGCGGAGCCGCGTGCGCGTCGGCCGGGCTCGCGTACCCCGGACGGTGCGGCGAGGCCGAATACCCCGTGTGCGACGAGGCGGCGGCCGTCCCGGCCGTGGCCTCGCCTCCCGGGTCCCCTGGCGGTCGTATGGAGCTCACCACAAGATCTTCACCAGTCGTCGCACTCCCGGGCAAGTCCGGGCAAACAACTGGCGGAATGTCATTCCGCCCATCCGGCCCCGCTCACCGCCACACAGGGGCGTCCCCGCCCCAACCGCCCGGCGGCCGCTCCCAGTTCACGGGCCCGCCTTCGAAGGACACCGGCGGCAGGGCGTACCGCAGCCGCCCCAAGGGGCCGTCCGTCCCGGTGAGCCACGGATCCGCCGTGTACGCCGGCCAGGCCGTGAGCCACGCCGCCGTCCGCGCGAGGGCGAGCCGCACCACAGGCGTGCCCCCCGTGCCGTCGGCGGTGCCCCTCAGCCGCTCGGACAGCGACCGCAGCACCGCGGCGGCCAGCAGATAGCCCGTGCCGTGGTCCAGCGCCTGCGCGGGCAGCGCGCCGGGCGCGTCCGGCGCGCCCTCGACCGCCGCGATGCCCGTGGCCACCTGCACCAGGCTGTCGAAGCCGCGGCGGCCGGACCACGGGCCGCTCGTGCCCCACGCCGAGAGCTGCGCCACGACGAGGCCGGGCCGCCGCTCGGCCAGCGCCTCGGGGGCGAGCCCGAACCGGTCGAGCGTGCCGGGCCGGTAGCCGGTCACGACCACGTCGGCGCGGGCGAGCAGGTCCCCGAAGGCGCGCCGGTCCGCGGGGGCGCCGAGGTCGAGGGTGGCGGAGCGCTTGCCGAAGCCCGTGTCGGCGTGCTGGTCGGGGAGTTCGGGCAGGTGCGGCGGGTCGACGCGCAGCACGTCGGCGCCGAGCAGGGCGAGCGTACGGGTGGCGACCGGCCCCGCGATGACGCGCGTGAGGTCGAGGACGCGCAGCCCGGCGGCGGGCAGCAGCGGGTCCGTGGCCGTCGAACGGAGGGGCGCCGTCGCGGGCGGGGCGCCGGCACCGAGCCGCTCCCGGCCCACCAGAGCGAGCCCTGCCACCGCGGCGCCCTGCGGATGCGCGGCCCACTCCTGCGGCGTGCGCAGGGCGATGGCCAGGCCCCCGGCGGCGTACACCGCCTCCTCGGCATCGGCGGCGGGCAGCTCCGCGAGGCGGGCGCCGACGCGCTCCACGGACGCCTCGCCGTCGCCGAGGCCCAGCGCGGCGAGCAGGCGGGCCCGGTGGCGCGGGTAGTTGGCGTGCGTGCGCACCCAGCCGTCGGCGGTGCGCCAGAACCGCGACAGGGGCGCGAACGACTCGGGCGCGCGCCCGTTCACGAGCAGGTGCCGTTCACTGGCGAACGCGGCGGCCACCGCACCATCGTCCACGCGCGCGTGCGGCACGTCCCGCCCCGTGCGCAGGGCCGCCAACTCGGCGGCGGCGAGCGCGCAGACGCCCACACAGGACCGCGCGAGCGCCCGCACCGGGAGCCGCGCGGGCAGGGTGTCCTCGCGTACGACGGGGGAGAGCCGGGACAGGAGCGCGGGGTCGCCCCCGAGCGCGTCCCAGGCGACAGCGGAACCGTCCAACGGCCCCGGGACCGCAGCCCCGTTCAAGGGCGCCCGCTCCCCACCGGCGTCCCCCAAAGATGATTGCGTCATGCAGTCACTATGCCGTGCCCGCGGGCGGGTAGCCCGAGGCCCCCGGCCCCACCGTGCCCGGCATCATCGCCCCTGGCCCAGCAACCCCCGGCCCCGTAGCCCCCGCCCCCGAAGCCGCCGACCACCACAGCCGAATCTCCTCCGCCGGGTCGGACGGCCGCAGCTCCCAGCCGCGCCGGGCGGCCGCCTCGACGACGTACGCGCCCCCGACCCCCCGGTACTTGCGCCACGGCACCTCGCACTCCGGCGAGGGTGCGGGCTTCTTCGGGGCCCTGGGCTTGGACGCGTGCTTCGTCCACTTGTCCAGGAACGCGTCGACCCGCGCGGCGTGGAAGGCGGTGTCACCCTCGTGGCGCAGCTCGGGCCAGGTCACGGCCCAGCGCGGCCAGACGGAGACCTTGCCGATCACGGCGTCCATGGCGCGGTCGGCGCCGCGCTCGAAGCCCGGGATGATGGTCAGGATCTCGGCAAACATCGCGACCACGATCGCGGCGAGCGCGACGACGAGGAGCAGCAGCCACCACACCGGAAGGACCAGCACGGTGAGGACGAACCGGATCCACAACTGCCATCTGGGGCGGTCGGGTTCGGCCCGCCAGTGCTGCTGCCCTTCGTAGACGAACGTCGAGTCCTGGTACGCGTACATGTGCGGCATCCTCTCGCGAAGGGCCGGACGGTGCGCACACCGCCCGGCCCTTCACCGCCCCGCTTGCCGCGAGGCGTCACGTCAGCGGGGCGCGGCTCGCGCCCCGCGCCTTACTTCCGTACGGCGTCCAGCGCGTCGGACATGCCCACGCCGTAGAAGCCGTTCTTGTTCTTCCCGCCCGCGCACACGGCGTCGACCTTGCCGTCGCCGTCGATGTCGTACGGGTCGGTGCACGCCATCGCGTCGGCCTGGCGGTAGAGCAGGGCCTTCACCCGGGCCGCGGAGGCCTTCGGGTGGGTCGACTTGATGAGCGCGGCGACGCCCGCGGTGTGCGGCGAGGCCATCGACGTACCGGCCTTGTAGCCGAACTTGCCGCCCGGCAGCGTCGACAGGATCAGACCGCTGGTGGCGGGCGGCTGCGGCTTCTGGAAGGCGGTGGAGTCGCCGCCCGGTGCCGCGATGTCGATGACGCCCTTGCCGTAGTTCGAGAACGACGACTTGATGCCCTTCGCACCCGTCGACGACACGGTCACCACGCCCGGCAGCTGCGAGGGTATGTCGAAGCAGTCCGCGGTCTTGATGGTCCGCTTGACGGGTGTCGTGTCGTCCGGGCTCGACTCGTCGACGATCTCGTCCTGGGCGAGGTCGGTCTCCGCGTTGCCGGCCGCGGCGACGTTCACCGCGCCCTTGCGCTCCGCGTACTTGGTGGCCCGCCCGACCGCGTCGACCAGTGCCTTCTGGTCGGCGTCGGTACGGCAGTTGAACAGCCACGGGTCGGTGTAGTAGCTGCTGTTCGTGACGTCCACGCCGTGGTCGGCCGCCCACATGAAGCCGCAGACGACGGCTTCCGTGTAGTACATGCCGGTCGCCGGCTCGGCCACCTTCAGGCTCGCGACCTTCACGCCCGGCGCGACACCGGTGACGCCGGTGCCGTTCTTCGCGGCGGCGATGGTGCCCGCCACGTGCATGCCGTGGTCGCTCTCCTTGGCCACCGGGCGCCACGCGTTGTCCTTCTGCGTGGGCACGCCGCCCAGACAGCTCGCGGACGCGCGCTTGTCGAAGTTCGGCGCGATGTCCGGGTGGGTGTCGTCGACGCCGGAGTCGAGGACGCCGACGGTCACCTTCGGGCTGCCGAGGGAGACCTTGTGGGCCTGGTCCGCCTTCATGGCGGGCAGGTCCCACTGCAGCGGCTCCAGCTCGTCCTGGTCGCCCGCGGCCTTGCCGGCGGCGGCCTTCGCCTCCTTGGCGGACAGCGGCCGCGCGGCGTCGATGTCGTCGCTGGACTGCGCCGACAGCGGCGCCGTGCGCGTGGCACCGGCCGACTGCACGCCCTTGACCTTGCGGATCGTCTTCGCGAAGTCGGGGTTCGCGGAGTGGACGACGATCACACCGATCTTGTCGTACGAGATCACGACCTTGCCGTCGGCCTTGGCGATGGCCTTCTTGACGTACTTGGCCACCCAACCGCCTTGCCCGGTGCGGACGTTGACGACATAGCTCATCGTCGAACCGTCCGCGGGCGCGGCGGCGGCGAGCACGCCGACGCCCGGGGCCGCCGCCGGAGCGTCGCTCTGCGCGGACGCGGTGCCCGGCAGGAAGGCGAGCGCGGAGACCACCGCGACGCCGAGGGGAAGGGCGACGGCGCGGCGTCCGGCCCGGCCGGTCCTGCTGGTGTGCTTGCTGCTCAAGGTGCCGTTCCCCTTACTTCTTCACGGCGTCGAGCGCGTCGACGATCCCGTGGCCGTAGAAGCCGTTCTTGTTCTTGCCGCCCTTGCAGACGGCGTCGACCTTGCCGTCGCCGTCCGGGTCGTACGGCTTCGTCGGGCAGCCCGGGTTGTCGGCCTGCCGCTTGAGCAGCCGCTGCAGCTCGGCCGGGCCCGCCTTCGGGTGCGTGGACTTCAGGAGCGCCGCGACACCCGCCGCGTGCGGGGACGCCATGGACGTGCCCTGCAGCCACGCGTACTGGCCGCCCGGCATCGTGGAGAGGATGCCGCCGTCCTTGGAGGGGGTGTCGGTCGGCTTCTGGTAGCGCCGGTCGCCGCCGGGGGCCGCGACGTCGACGACGCCGTTGCCGTACGTCGAGTAGTACGACTTGGCCTTGTACACGCCCGTCGCGCTGACCGTGACGACGCCCGGGAGCTGGGTCGGGATGTCGAGGCACTCGTGCGGGTCGATGGTGCGGGTGACCGGCGTGGAGTCGTCGGGGCTGGATTCGTCGACGATCTCGTCCGCGTCCAGGTCGTGGTTGGAGTTGCCCGCGGAGGCGAGGTTCAGGGTGCCCTTCTTCTGGGCGTACAGCTGGGCGCGGTTGACCGCGTCGAGGATGGCCCGCTGGTCCGGGTCGTCCTTGCAGTTGTACAGCCACGGGTCCACGTAGTAGCTGTTGTTGGTGATCTCGATGCCGTTGTCGGCGGCGAACACGAAGGCGCAGACCACGCTCTCCGGGAAGAACAGCTCGCTGACCGGGTCGGCCACCTTGATGCCCGCGACCTTCACGCCGGGCGCGACACCCGCGACGCCGACGTTGTTGCGCGCGGCGGCCACCTCGCCCGCCACGTGGGTGCCGTGGTAGTGCTCGGGCTTCGCCGGGCGCCAGGCGCCGGGGGAGGTGTCGGCCTTGCCGCCGACACAGCTCGCGGACTGCTTGGCCGAGAAGTTGGGCGCGAGGTCGGGGTGGGTGTCGTCCACGCCGGTGTCGATGACGCCGACGGTGACCTTCTTGCTGCCCGGGTTGATCTCCGCCGCCTTGTCGGCGCCGATGGCCCGCAGGTCCCACTGGTCGGCTTCCAGCGGCTCCTGAGCGGCGGCGCCGCCCTTGCCCGCGGCGGCCCGCTGCTTGAGCGCCTTGGCCTGCTCCTTCGACACGAAGGACGGCGCGCCCTCCTGCGTCGTGGCGGCCGGGGTGAGCGGCGAGGTGCGGGTGGCGCCCGCGGAGTGCACACCGCGCACGTCGCGCAGCGTCTTGCCGAAGTCCGGATTGGCCGAGTGGGCGACGATCACGCCTATTTTCGCGTACGTGACGACGACCGTGCCCTCGGCCTTGGATATCGCCTTCTTCACCCGCGCCAGGGTCTTGGCGTCGGACCTGGTGTTGACGACGTACGCCAGCTTGCCGGCCGCGTCGGTGTCCGCGGCCCGCGCCGTGCTGGAGCCGGGAGCGTCGAGCGGGGCGGCGGTCGCGGCGCCGGGCGCGAAGCCGACCGCCGCGGCGAGCACGACACCGAGCGGCAGCGCGAGCGCCAGTCGTCTGGAGCGCGACGTGCGTGACGAGCGCAGATGAGCCATGGGATCTCCACATCATCCGGATACGGAACTGCCCGAACACTGCGGGTGCTCGGGCAGGTGCATGACGAGTGGTGCAGGGTGAAGTTATCCCCCGAACTCCCAGGCCAGCAATGGCTTCCCGAAGAAAGCGGGAAAAGCGTGAGTTCGACCGCTTCGGGCGTGCCGCCGAGACGTTGAACAGCGGACAGAAGCAATATCGACCCCCTGTCGGATCACGTCCACGGGGCTTAGCATCACCATCCGCGGCCACGTGATCCGTGTCACTATCCGTGTCACTCACGACGGCTCCGAGAGCAGAGAACGCAGACCCCCATGGACCGCACCGCCCCCGACTCCCCCCACCTCCCCACACCCCCTCTTCCCGCCACCCCCGCCCCATCGCTCCCCACCACCCCCGTCCCACGAGGAGACTCCGTGGCCACCGACGCACCGCCACCATCGAAGGGCGGCTCAGAACCCACCCCCGTCACGCCCTCCACGGAGGAGTTCGTCGCGGTGCAGCAGAGCGCGGAGTTCGGTGAACTGCGCACCGCACACCGCTCGTTCGCGTTCCCGCTGACCATCGCGTTCATCGCCTGGTATCTCGTGTACGTCCTGCTCTCGAACTACGCGGGCGACTTCATGGGCACCAAGGTGATCGGCAACATCAACGTGGCCCTCGTCCTCGGCCTCGCCCAGTTCCTGACCACGTTCCTCATCGCCTGGTGGTACTCCCGGCACGCCGCCACCAAGCTCGACCCCAAGGCGGACGCCATCAAGTCCCGGATGGAGGGCGGCGCGTGAGCACCCTTCAGCTCCACTCGGCGCAGAGCACCGTACTGGCCGCGAACGAGGCCAGCGAGCACCGGCCGCTGATCATCACACTGTTCGCGGTCTTCGTCGTCGCGACCCTCGTCATCACCGTGTGGGCGGGCCGGCAGACCAAGAGCGCCGCCGACTTCTACGCGGGCGGACGGCAGTTCACCGGCTTCCAGAACGGCCTCGCCGTCTCCGGCGACTACATGTCCGCCGCGTCCTTCCTCGGCATCGCGGGCGCCATCGCCCTGTTCGGCTACGACGGCTTCCTGTACTCCATCGGCTTCCTGGTCGCCTGGCTGGTGGCCCTGCTCCTGGTCGCCGAGCCGCTGCGCAACTCCGGCCGCTACACGATGGGTGACGTCCTCGCGTACCGCATGCGCCAGCGCCCCGTGCGCACCGCCGCGGGCACCTCCACCATCGTCGTCTCGATCTTCTACCTGCTCGCACAGATGGCGGGCGCGGGCGTCCTCGTCTCGCTGCTCCTCGGCATCACCAGCGACGCGGGCAAGGTCGGCATCGTCGCGCTCGTCGGCGTCCTGATGATCGTGTACGTCACCATCGGCGGCATGAAGGGCACCACCTGGGTGCAGATGGTCAAGGCCGTCCTGCTGATCGCGGGCGCGCTCCTGCTGACCTTCCTGGTGCTGCTCAAGTTCGACTTCAACGTCTCCGACCTGCTCGGCAGCGCCGCCGAGAACAGCGGCAAGGGCGCGCCGTTCCTGGAGCCGGGGCTGAAGTACGGCGCGACGGCGACGTCCAAGCTGGACTTCATCTCGCTCGGCATCGCTTTGGTGCTCGGCACCGCGGGCCTGCCGCACATCCTCATCCGCTTCTACACGGTGCCGACGGCCAAGGCCGCCCGGAAGTCCGTGAACTGGGCCATCGGCATCATCGGCGCCTTCTACCTGATGACGATCGCGCTGGGCTTCGGCGCCGCCGCGCTGATCTCGCCGAAGGAGATCACCGACTCCAACCCGGCGGGCAATACCGCGGCGCCCCTGCTCGCCCTCCATCTGGGGGGAGTGGACTCCAACTGGGGCGCCATCCTGCTCGCCACGATCTCCGCCGTCGCGTTCGCCACGATCCTCGCGGTCGTCGCGGGCCTCACCCTCGCCTCGTCCTCGTCGTTCGCGCACGACATCTACGCCAACGTCATCAAGAAGGGCAAGGCCAGCGAGAAGGAAGAGGTCAAGGCCGCCCGCTGGGCCACCGTCTTCATCGGGCTGGTCTCCATCGGCCTCGGCGCCCTCGCCCGCGACCTGAACGTGGCGGGCCTGGTGGCCCTCGCCTTCGCCGTGGCCGCGTCCGCGAACCTGCCGACGATCCTCTACAGCCTGTTCTGGAAGCGGTTCACCACCCAGGGCGCGCTGTGGTCGATCTACGGCGGCCTCACCACCGCCGTCGTCCTGGTGCTGTTCTCGCCCGTCGTCTCCGGGAACGAGAAGACGTCCATGTTCAAGGGCGTCGACTTCCACTGGTTCCCGCTGGAGAACCCGGGCCTGATCTCCATCCCGGTCGGCTTCCTGCTCGGCTGGCTCGGCACGATCCTGTCGAAGGAGGAGCCCGACAAGGAGAAGTACGCGGAGCTGGAGGTCCGGTCCCTGACCGGCACCGGAGCCCACTGAGCCCCCCCGGGTCCGCCTCGTGCGGACCCGGCCCCGGGGCGTCCCGGCGCGGCCGCGCCGTCGAGATCGTCGTAGATCCCTACGACGCGGCCGCGCCGCTCCTGTTGGATCATGCCCCCCTTCGATGTCAGTACCGTCACGTAGGCTCATAGCCAAAGGGCGTCACGACGCCGTACTGCCGATCCGGACCGGGGAGGGGGCCCACGTGCTCATTGACACGTATGGCCGAGTGGCCACCGATCTGCGGGTTTCGCTGACCGACCGCTGCAATCTGCGGTGCACGTACTGCATGCCGGAAGAGGGCCTGCAGTGGCTGGCCAAGCCGGACCTGCTCACGGACGACGAGATCGTCCGCCTCATCCGCATAGCCGTCACGCGCCTCGGCATCGAGGAAGTCCGCTTCACCGGCGGCGAGCCCCTGCTCCGCCCCGGCCTCGTCGGCATCGTCGAGCGCTGCGCCGCCCTGGAGCCGCGCCCCAGGATGTCCCTCACGACGAACGGCATCGGCCTCAAGCGCACCGCCAAGGCCCTGAAGGAAGCGGGCCTCGACCGGGTCAACGTCTCCCTGGACACCCTGCGCCCCGACGTCTTCAAGACCCTCACCCGCCGTGACCGCCACCGCGACGTCCTCGAAGGACTCGAAGCCGCCCGCGAGGCGGGCCTGACCCCGGTCAAGGTCAACTCCGTCCTGATGCCGGGCCTGAACGACGACGAGGCCCCCGACCTCCTGGCCTGGGCCGTCGAGAACGACTACGAACTGCGCTTCATCGAGCAGATGCCCCTGGACGCCCAGCACGGCTGGAAGCGCGACGGCATGATCACGGCCGGTGACATCCTGACCTCGCTGCGCACCCGCTTCACCCTCACGGAGGAGGGCTCCGAGAAGCGCGGCTCCGCCCCGGCCGAGCGCTGGGTCGTCGACGGCGGCCCGCACCGCGTCGGCGTGATCGCCTCCGTCACCCGCCCGTTCTGCTCCGCCTGCGACCGCACCCGGCTCACGGCCGACGGCCAGGTGCGCACCTGCCTGTTCGCCAGCGAGGAGACCGACCTGCGGGCGGCGCTACGGGCGGCACCCGAGGGCGCCGAAGGCCCCGACGAGGGTGCGGACGAGGAGATCGCCCGCATCTGGCGGCTCGCGATGTGGGGCAAGAAGGCGGGCTCCGGCCTCGACGACCCGTCGTTCCTCCAGCCCGACCGGCCGATGTCCGCGATCGGCGGCTAGGCGCCGGGTCAGCCGGTGGAGCCCTCCGGCTGCTCCCACTCGGCGAACGGCACGACGTCCTTCAAGAAGCCCCGCACGCCCAGGAATTGGGACAGGTGCTCACGGTGTTCGTCGCACGCGAGCCAGGTCTTGCGACGCTCCGGAGTGTGGATCTTCGGGTTGTTCCAGGCGAGCACCCAGACCGCGGCGACGCGGCAGCCCTTGGCGGAACAGATCGGTGTTTCGTCGCTCACGTACTCATCCCAAACAAGGCGACGCCGAGCAGCCACGGGGGGAGCTGCCCGGCGTCGGTCTGTCGCTCCGACGGGGGATGCGGAGCGCGTACGAAGTATGTCACGGGGAACCGGCCGCCTGGCACTGGAACTACATGATTGATCTGAGCATTTCTTGAGCTTGGCGTAAGGTCGACCATCAACTCTGTTCGCCCGACCGCGCCTTCGCGTCCTCGCGCGTGACCCCGGTCACATCTTCCGGGACGGGTTCCGCGGCCCGTTCGCGGGTCGCCGTCGGCGGCAGCATCGGCCGTGACGGTGCCGGTACGAAGGTTGACGGCAGCGACGGAGCGTTCTCCCGGCCGGCGTTGGCGATCACCACGGCGACGTACGGAAGCAGCACTCCGAGTACCAGCGCGACCAGAGCGACGTGGCGCTCGACGTTCCAGAGCGCCGCGGCGGCAATGACTGAAACAGTACGGACCGACATCGAGATCACGTACCGTCGCTGCCGGCCCCGGATGTCATCCGCGAGGCCCTGCCGGGCCCCTGTGATCCGGAAGACCTGGGCGCTGCTCTGCTTCCGCATCACGTTCCACCGCCTGCCCGTCATGCCAGGCTCTCCCCGGCCTGGACGCTCCACCACGTTACGCCGCGGCTGCGCCGACGCGTAGACCGGGGGGCGGCTCGGCTCCTGGTGGGGGCTGCGTCGCGCCACGTATGGAGCTGCCCGACATGCGCCGTATGGCGGATGGGCCGACACTGAGCGTAATGCTCATGTCGAGCCGTCTGAGGAGGCAGTTATGGGCTGGTTGTGGGCGATCATCGTGGGATTCGTCCTTGGTCTCATCGCCAAGGCGATCTTGCCGGGCAAGCAGCACAGTCCGCTCTGGCTGACGACCATCTTCGGCATCATCGGCGCCGTACTCGGCAACTGGATGGCCGCCGGGTTCGGCATCGACGAGACCAAGGGCATCGACTGGGGGCGCCACGCCCTCCAGCTGGCCGCCGCGCTCGTGGTGGTGGGTCTCGGCGACGCCGCGTACAAGATGATCAAGGGCGGCAGACAGACGACCTAGGCGGCACATGGGCGAACGCCGCGGCGGGGAGACAGGACGAGGGGCCGGTCCGTGCGGACCGGCCCCTCTCCCTTGCTGTGCCTGACGGTCAGCTGTTGTGCCTGACGGTCAGCCCATGACCTCGACCGCCGCCAGGTTCTTCTTGCCGCGCCGCAGCACCAGCCAGCGCCCGTGCAGCAGGTCCGCGCGGTCCGCGACGGCGTCCTCGGCGGCGACCTTCGCGTTGTTCACGTACGCGCCGCCCTCCTTGACCGTGCGGCGCGCGGCCGACTTGCTCGCCACCAGGCCGACCTCCGCGAACAGGTCCACGACCGGGCCCAGCTCGGCGACCTTGATGTGCGGCAGCTCGGACAGCGCCGCCGCGAGCGTCGCCTCGTCGAGGTCGACGAGATCGCCCTGCCCGAACAGCGCCTTCGACGCGGCGATCACGGCCGCGCACTGGTCGGCGCCGTGCACCAGCGTGGTCAGCTCCTCGGCGAGCGCGCGCTGCGCGGCACGCGCCTGCGGCCGCTCCGCGGTCTGCCGCTCCAGCTCCTCCAGCTCCTCGCGCGAGCGGAAGCTGAGGATGCGCAGGTACGGCGAGATGTCCCGGTCGTCCACGTTCAGCCAGAACTGGTAGAACGCGTACGGCGTCGTCATCTCCGGGTCGAGCCAGACCGCGCCGCCCTCGGTCTTGCCGAACTTGGTGCCGTCGGACTTGGTCATCAGGGGCGTCGCGAGCGCGTGCACGGTCGCGTCCGGCTCCAGGCGGTGGATCAGGTCGATGCCCGCCGTGAGGTTGCCCCACTGGTCGCTGCCGCCCTGCTGGAGGGTGCAGCCGTGGCGGCGGTAGAGCTCAAGGAAGTCCATGCCCTGGAGCAGCTGGTAGCTGAACTCCGTGTAGCTGATGCCCTCCTGGGACTCCAGGCGGCGGGCGACCGAGTCCTTGGTGAGCATCTTGTTCACACGGAAGTGCTTGCCGATGTCCCGCAGGAACTCGATCGCGGACATCCCCGCGGTCCAGTCCAGGTTGTTGACCATGACCGCGGCGTTCTCGCCCTCGAAGGACAGGAACGGCTCGATCTGCGAGCGCAGCCGGGACACCCAGTTCGCGACCGTCTCCGGGTCGTTCAGGGTGCGCTCCGCGGTCGGCCGCGGGTCGCCGATCTGGCCCGTGGCGCCGCCCACCAGGGCGAGCGGGCGGTGGCCCGCCTGCTGCAGGCGGCGCACGGTCAGGACCTGCACCAGATGCCCGACGTGCAGGCTCGCCGCCGTCGGGTCGAAGCCGCAATAGAACGTGACGGGACCGTCCGCGAGCGCCTTGCGCAGTGCTTCTTCGTCGGTGGACTGCGAGAACAGCCCCCGCCACTTCAGCTCGTCGACGATGTCCGTCACGGGTCTCGTGTCTCCTTGGGTGTGCTTCGACCGCGCGCCTCGGGGGTGCGGTGTCCGAGGCGCGTGCACCCCGGCGTACCTCGGGTGCAGTCTCCGAGGTTATACGCCCTGGCTGACGGAACTCATATTGAAATCGGGGACCCGCAGCGCGGGCGCCGCGGCTCGGGTGAACCAGTCGCCCCACTCGCGCGGCAGCGTCTTCTCCGTACGGCCCGCCTCACTGGCCCGCGACAGCAGGTCCACCGGCGACTCGTTGAAGCGGAAGTTGTTCACCTCGCCGACCACCTCGCCGTTCTCCACCAGGTAGACGCCGTCCCGGGTCAGGCCGGTGAGCAGCAGCGTCGCCGGGTCCACCTCGCGGATGTACCACAGGCAGGTCAGGAGCAGACCGCGCTCGGTGGCCGCGACCATGTCGTCGAGGGAGCGGTCCGAGCCGCCGTCGAGGATCAGGTTGTCGATCACCGGGGCCACCGGCAGGCCCGTCAGCGCCGCGCTGTGCCGGGTCGTCGTGAGCTGCGCCAGCTCGCCCGCGCGCAGCCACTCGGTGGGCCGCAGCGGCAGTCCGTTGTCGAACACCGACGCGTCGTCGCCGGAGGCGTGCGCGAGGACGAACGGCGCCGACTCCAGGCCCGGCTCGTTCGGGTCGCTGCGCAGCGTCAGCGGCAGCTCCGAGATCCGCTCGCCGACCCGGGTGCCGCCGCCCGGCTTGGAGAACACCGTGCGGCCCTCCGCGGCGTCCCGTCCCGCCGACGACCACAGCTGGTAGATCAGCAGGTCCGCGACGGCGGTCGGCGGGAGCAGCGTCTCGTACCGCCCGGCGGGCAGCTCCACCCGGCGCTCGGCCCAGGCCAGGCGGCGCGCGAGCTCCTCGTCCAGGGCGCCCGGGTCGACGTCCTTGAAGTCACGGGTGGCCCGGCCCGCCCACGCCGAGCGGGTGCGGTCCGGGGACTTCGCGTTCAGCTCCAGGGTGCCGCTCGGCTGGTCGTGGCGCAGCCGCAGCCCCGTCGACGTACCGAGGTAGGTGGAGGTCAGCTCGTGGTTGGCGAAGCCGTACAGCTCGCGGCCGCCCGCCCGGGCGCGGGCGAACGCCTCGCCGAGCGCGGGCGCGAAGTCCGCGAAGACCACCGAGGACGTCTCGGCGGGCGCGTCCGTGAAGTCCGGCGACGCCGGGGCGCCGGCCACCAGCGGCTGCGCGTCCTCCGCGGGCCCGCCCGTGCGCGCCGCGGCCTCGGCGGCCCGCACCAGCGGCTCCAGGTCGGCGGCGGTCACCGCGGACCGCGAGACGACACCGGAGGCGGTGCCCTCCTTGCCGTCGACCGTGGCGATCACGGTGAGGGTGCGGCCGCGGGTCACGCCGTTGGTGGTGAGCGCGTTGCCCGCCCAGCGCAGGTTCGCCGTCGACTCCTCGTCGGCGATCACCACACAGCCGTCGGCGGTGGACAGCTCCAGGGCACGCTCGACGATCTCGTGCGGCTTGGTGGTGCGGCTCATCGCCCGGCCTCCTGCGTGGTGTTGAGGATGTTGACGCCCGAGAAGAGGGCGGAGGGGCAGCCGTGCGACACGGCGGCGACCTGGCCCGGCTGGGCCTTGCCGCAGTTGAAGGCGCCGCCGAGGACGTACGTCTGCGGGCCACCGATCGCCGTCATCGAGCCCCAGAAGTCGGTGGTCGTCGCCTGGTAGGCGACATCGCGCAGCTGGCCCGTGAGCCGCCCGTTCTCGATCTTGTAGAAGCGCTGGCCGGTGAACTGGAAGTTGTAGCGCTGCATGTCGATGGACCAGGAGCGGTCGCCGACCACGTAGATGCCCCGGTCGACCCCGCTGATCAGGTCCTCCGTGGACAGCCCGCCGGGGTCCGGCCGCAGCGAGACGTTCGCCATGCGCTGCACCGGGACGTGCCCGGGGGAGTCGGCGTAGGCGCAGCCGTTGGACCGCTCGAAGCCGGTGAGCCGCGCGATCCGCCGGTCCAGCTGATAGCCGACGAGGGTGCCGTCCTTGACCAGGTCCCAGGACTGCGCGGCCACGCCCTCGTCGTCGTACCCGATGGTCGCGAGCCCGTGCTCGGCCGTGCGGTCACCCGTCACGTTCATCAGGGACGAGCCGTACGCCAGCTTGCCGAGCTGGTCGAAGGTCGCGAACGACGTGCCCGCGTACGCCGCCTCGTAGCCGAGCGCGCGGTCCAGCTCCGTGGCGTGGCCGATGGACTCGTGGATCGTCAGCCACAGGTTCGAGGGGTCGACGACGAGGTCGTACCGGCCCGCCTCGACGCTCGGTGCTCGCATCTTCTCCGCCAATTGCTCCGGGATCCGGGAGAGTTCCCCCTCCCAGTCCCAGGTGTTCCCGATGAGGTACTCCCAGCCGCGGCCGACCGGCGGGGCGATGGTGCGCATCGAGTCGAACTCGCCGCTGGAATCGTCGACGGCGACGGCGGTCAGTTGCGGATGCAGGCGCACCCGCTGCTGGGTGGTCACCGTGCCCGCCGTGTCCGCGTAGAACTTGTTCTCGTGCACGGTGAGCAGCGAGGCGTCCGCGTGCGCGACGCCGTCGGCGCCGAGCAGCCGCGCGCTCCACTCCGCGAGCAGCCCCGTCTTCTCCTCGTCCGGCACGGAGAAGGGGTCGATCTCGTACGCGGACACCCAGGTCCGGTCCGCGTGCACCGGCTCGTCCGCGAGCTGCACCCTCTCGTCCGACCCCGCGGCCTTGATCACCTGCGCCGACAGCTTCGCCATCGCGACGGCCTGCGAGGCGACCCGGGCCGCCGCGTCCATCGTCAGGTCGACCCCCGAGGCGAACCCCCAGGCCCCGTCGTGCACCACCCGCACCGCGTATCCCAGGTCCGTGGTGTCGGACGACCCGGCCGGCTTGGCGTCCCGCAGCCGCCAGGACGCGCTGCGCACCCGCTCGAGCCGGAAGTCCGCGTGCTCGGCGCCAAGGGCACGCGCGCGGGCGAGCGCCGCGTCGGCGAGCGCCCGCAACGGCAACGCCGTGAAGGCTTCATCGATGGAATGAGGCACGGAATGTCTCCCTGCTGTCGCCTGTGGTGGGCCTGCTCGCCCCGACACGGTCACGGCCGCCTCCCGGCACCGGCCACGTCCGATCATGGCGTGCGAACCGGACGGTGGCCACACTTTTCTGTAGGGATCCAACAGCGACTCATCTGCGCCACTGTCGGTCGCCGATTCTCCGTATCGCGCACGGTACCGATAGGTTTTCGGAAGACCACACAGCCAAGGAAAGGGTGATCCGTTGAGCCGCTCGGTTCTCGTCACTGGAGGAAACCGGGGCATCGGCCTCGCCATCGCCCGCGCGTTCGCCGACGCCGGCGACAAGGTCGCGATCACCTACCGCTCGGGTGAGCCGCCCAAGGACCTCACCGCGGCCGGCGTCCTCGCCGTCAAGTGCGACATCACCGACACCGAGATGGTGGAGCAGGCCTACAAGGAGATCGAGGAGAAGCACGGAGCCGTCGAGGTCCTGGTCGCCAACGCGGGCATCACCAAGGACCAGCTCCTGATGCGCATGTCCGAGGAGGACTTCACGTCCGTCCTCGACACCAACCTCACCGGCACCTTCCGCGTCGTGAAGCGGGCCAACCGCGGCATGCTGCGCGCCAGGAAGGGCCGCGTCGTCCTCATCTCCTCGGTGGTGGGTCTCTACGGAGGCCCCGGGCAGGCGAACTACGCCGCCTCCAAGGCGGGTCTGGTCGGCTTCGCGCGCTCCCTCGCCCGGGAGCTCGGGTCGCGCAACCTCACCTTCAACGTCGTCGCGCCCGGTTTTGTCGATACGGACATGACCCAGGTGCTGACGGACGAGCAGCGCGCGAACATCGTGGCGCAGGTGCCGCTCGGCCGTTACGCCAAGCCCGAGGAGATCGCCGCGACGGTGAAGTTCCTCGCGTCGGACGACGCCTCGTACATCACTGGAGCCGTCATCCCGGTTGACGGCGGATTGGGCATGGGTCACTGATCACCATGAGCGGAATTCTCGACGGCAAGCGCATCCTCGTCACGGGCGTCCTCACCGAGGGCTCCATCGCCTTCCACGCGGCCAAGGTCGCGCAGGAGCAGGGCGCCGAGGTCGTCCTCACCGGCTTCGGCCGGGTCACGCTCGTGGAGCGCATCGCCAAGCGGCTGCCCAAGCCCACCACGGTCATCGAGATGGACGTGACCGACCAGGAGCACCTGGACTCGCTGGCCGCGAAGGTCAACGAGCACTTCGGCGACGACGAGGGCATCGACGGCGTCGTCCACTCGATCGCCTTCGGCCCGCAGGGCGCCTTCAACTTCCTGGAGGCCGACTGGGCGGACGTCTCGACGGCCCTCCAGGTCTCGGCGTACTCCCTGAAGTCGCTCACCATGGCGCTGCTCCCGCTGATGGAGAAGCGCGGCGGCGGCTCGGTCGTCGGCATCACCTTCGACGGCTCCATCGCCTGGCCGAAGTACGACTGGATGGGCGTCGCCAAGGCCGCCCTGGAGTCCACCGGGCGCTACCTGGCGCGTGACCTCGGCGGCCGCAACGTCCGCGTGAACATGGTCTCGGCCGGCCCGATCAAGTCGATGGCCGCCAAGTCCATCCCGGGCTTCGAGGAGCTCGCGGACGTGTGGAACCACCGCGCCCCCATCGGCTGGGACCTCACCGACCCGGAGCCCGCGGGCCGCGGCGTCGTCGGCCTCCTGTCGGACTTCTTCCCGAAGACGACGGGCGAGGTCGTGCACGTCGACGGCGGCGTCCACATGATGGGTGCCTGAGCAGGTCCTCGACGTACGTCTGTGTACGTTCGTCCCGTACGTGGCCGACGCCCCGCTTCCCGCAGTGCGCGGGAGGCGGGGCGTCGCCCGTTCGGCCGCCTGACCGGGCGGGCCCCGGCCCGGACCGCGCACCCTGAAGTGTGCGCTGGTCACCTGGTGCGGTGCTCGCCGCCCTCGCCCTGCTGGTCGCCCTGCCCTCCGACGCCGCGTCCCACGGGGCCCAGGGAGCGGTGACCCGCGCGGCCGACGGCGGCGACAGGGGCGGGGCGGCACGGCCGGCCCGTGCGGACCGGCCGTTCGGGGCGGAGTGCCGCAGCAGCGTCCAGGGGTCGACGGCCGTCGCGTACTGCCACAACCCCTACCCCGAGACGGACCGGGTCCGCCTGCACATCGAGTGCGACCGGTGGTGGGACGTCGACAGCGACAGCGCTCCGGTCGCCGCCGGACCGGCGGGGACGGTGCGGCTCACCGGGCGGTGCTGGAAGGAGATCCGCTCGGTGTGGGTCAGCCACCAGCGGTGAGGCCGGGGAGACGGTGAGGTCGGGGAGCGCCGGAGCGGGCGGGCGTCAGGCGTCGGCCGCGAAGCGCTCCGGGCGGCACAGATAGGGATAGCTCGCCGCCTCCGCCGCGGCGGCCTCCGCGTTCCCCGCCCGGATCGCCTCGACCAGCCGCCCGTGGTCCATGTAGGCCTCCGGGGTCAGCTCCCGGCCGATGTCCTCGCGCAGCCAGTCCCGCAGCACCTCGCCCAGGTCCGCGTACATGGCCGTCATGACGTCGTTGTGCGACGCGGCCACCACCGCCAGGTGCAGCGTCGAGTCGGCCGTCACGAACGCCTCGGCGTCGCCCGAGGCCCAGGCCTCCTCGCGGCGGGCGAGCAGCGTGTCCAGCTGCCGCAGATCGCGCTCGGTGCGCCGCTCGGCGGCCAGCTTCGCCGCGCTCGACTCCAGCGTGGCGCGCAGCTCCGCGATGTGCCGGGGGCTCGCGTCGGCGAACCTGCGCTGCATCACGCCCGCCAGCTCGCTGGTCGCGACCACATAGGTGCCCGAGCCCTGGCGGATGTCGAGCAGGCCGTTGTGGGCGAGGGCGCGGACCGCCTCCCGCACCGTGTTCCGGGCCACGCCCAGCTGCTCGACCAGCTCGGGCTCGGTGGGGATGCGGGAGCCCACCGGCCACTCGCCGGACGAGATCTGGTTGCGCAGCTCGGCGATGACCTGCTCGGAGAGTGCCGAGCGGCGAGGCGTGGTCAGGGGCATGACGTTCCTTCGGGCGAGCGGTCGGACGGGAGGCCGGACGGTGTCGGGCGGGTGCCCGGTGGTGCTTGCATCGTGAAACGGATTGGACAGCCAATCATCCCATGATTCTATGATGGCTCCCATGGCGAGTGAGGAAGCGAAGACGACGAGTCCGGCGACGGGTATGGCGACAGGTACGGCGACGACGGCGCCGGAGGTGCCCACCGGACGCACCAGTGGCACCGGCAGCACCGGCAGCACCGACGTGACCGGCGGGGCCGGACCCGCGCGGGCCGCGACGGCCACCGGGAAACCGTCACCCACGCGCGCGTGGACGACGCGCCTCGTCATCGTCGGCATCGTCCTCGCGGCCCTCAACCTGCGGCCCGCCATCACCAGCCTCGGCGCCCTCCTCGAAGAGGTGCGCGACGGGCTCGGCATGAGCGGCACCCTCGCCGGTCTCCTCACCTCCGTGCCGCCGCTGTGCTTCGCCGCCTTCGGCAGCCTGGCACCGCGCTTCGCCCGGCGCTTCGGCGCGGGCGCGGTGGTCTGCGGCGGCATGGTGGCCATCGCCACGGGCCTGTTGATACGTCCCTTCCTGGGCGGCACCGTCGGCTTCCTGGCCGCGAGCGCGCTCGCGCTGATGGGCATCGCCGTCAGCAACGTCCTGATGCCGGTGATCGTCAAGCGCTGGTTCCCGGACCGCGTCGGCTCGATGACCGGCCTGTACTCGATGGCTCTCGCGCTCGGCACCTCGCTCGCCGCCGCCGTCACGGTGCCGGTGACCGACGCGCTCGGCGGCAGCTGGCGCGCGGGCCTCGCCATCTGGGCCGCGGTCGCGGTCGTGGCCATCGTGCCGTGGATCCCGCTGGTGCGTGACCGAGACACCGACGCCGCAGGTTCCGAGCGGGTGCCCGCGGCCGTGCGGAGCCAGGACGAGGGCCTGCGCATCACCCACAGCCGCACCGCCTGGGCGCTCGCCTGCTTCTTCGGCCTCCAGGCCACTGCCGCGTACATCACGATGGGCTGGCTGCCGCAGATCTTCCGGGACGCGGGCGTGCCCGCCGGTGAGGCCGGGGTGCTGCTCGCCGTCACGATGGCCATGGGCGTGCCCCTCGCCTTCGTCATCCCGCGCGTGGCGACGCGGCTGTCCCACCAGGGTCCCGTGGTCGTCGCCCTCGGCACCTGCGGGCTCGCCGGGTACGCGGGCCTGTACTTCGCCCCGGCGGGCGGCGCCTGGGCCTGGGCGCTGCTGTGCGGCATCTCCAACTGCGCCTTCCCGCTGGCCCTCACGATGGTCGGCATGCGGGCCAGGAGCAGCGCGGGCGTGGCCAAGCTGTCCGCCTTCGCGCAGAGCACCGGCTATCTGATCTCGATCCCGGGACCGCTGCTCGTCGGCGTCCTCTACCAGCACAGCGGCGGCTGGGGCCTGCCGATCGCGCTCATGGCGGCCCTGATGGTGCCGCAGGTCGTCGTCGGCGTCCTCGCGGGCCGCGACCGCACCATCGAGGACGAGGTGGCGCGGCGGGCGGCGGCCGCGCGGGCGGCAGCCTGACCCCGGGGGCCGGGGTCCGCCCGCGAGGTGCGAGACTTGCTCCATGCCAGTGCTCGACCCGAACCCCCAGAACGGCCAGAAGAAGCTGCTCCTCGTGCTCGGCGCGATGCTGGCCATCACCGTGATCATCGGAATCGTCGCGTCGGTGGCCTCCCCCTGACGATCCCTCAGCAGGCGGCGCGGGGCCCCCGCGTCGCCGGATGGTGGGGCTAGCACCACCATCCCCTAGGGGGCCAGTGTCAGGGTTAACTGGGTGGATCACCGGATGGGTTGAGGGCGCCGGACTCCGTACCTTCGAGATGTGGCCGCGAAGACGCGGCACGGAGCACTCGAAGACCATGGAGGCGGCATGTCGGCCCGTTCGCACACTCGGCGCGACCCGGCGGACCAGGCGAAGCCGGCCGGCATCGAGATCCAGCTGCCCTGGTGGGCCATCGCCCTCCCCGCGATCGCCTTCGCGGCCCTGCTCCTGCTGATACTGAACCCGGCCGACGCCCACGCGGCGAGCAGCCAGCCCGCGGTCACGGACATCCTGGAGCGCCTGCGGGACCTGCTGAACCTCGCGGCGTGACGCCTTGCACACCACCCCTGACCTCGTAGGTCACCCCGTGAAAGCCCTGTCACCCGTGCTGACGGAGCCCGCCAACTCCCTGCGCCCGCTGGCGTGTTTCATGCGAAGCTGGGACGCATGAGCGTCGCAGATCCCCGCAGGATTGTCCTCTTCCGGCATGCGAAGGCCGACTGGCCCCAGGTGTCCGACCACGAGCGCCCACTCGCCGACCGCGGCCGCAGGGACGCCCCCGTGGCCGGCCGCAGACTGGCCGAGAGCGGCATCGCCTTCGACCTCGCCCTCTGCTCGACCGCCGCCAGGACCCGCGAGACCTGGAAGCTCGCCGTCCAGGAGCTCTCGCAGCGCCCCCGGACGGTGTACGAGGACCGGGTCTACGAAGCGTCCCCCGGCGAGCTGATCGCCGTGCTCAACGAAACCCCGGACGACGTCCGGGACCTGATCCTGATCGGCCACAACCCCGGCGTCCACGGCCTCGCCGACGTCCTCAGCGGCGACGCCGAGGGCGACGCCCAGACGCGGATGAACCGCCGCGGCTTCCCGACGTCGGCGTTCGCCGTCCTGACGTACACCGGATCGTGGAAGGGCCTTGAGCCGGGGACGGCGACGCTGGTGGACTACTGGGCGCCGTCGGAGTAGCGACATCCCCACGCGGGCCTGATCCGATCTGATCCGGCCTGATCCGGCCATGTTCGACCCATGAGAAGGGCCCGGCGTCGAGGGACGCCGGGCCCGTCGGCTCTGACATGGGCGCGCGGGGCCGCGCAAGGCCCCTGACGCGTTGGGTGTGCTTGGTGTTGCGCTGGGTGTGCCGGGTCCGCTCAGTCCTGGTCCAGGTGCATGTCCGCGGCCTCGACCTCTTCGCGGGTGATGCCCAGGAGATACAGGACGGTGTCGAGGAAGGGGACGTTCACCGCGGTGTGGGCAGCCTCGCGGACCATCGGCTTGGCGTTGAAGGCGACGCCGAGACCGGCGGCGTTGAGCATGTCCAGGTCGTTGGCGCCGTCGCCGATCGCCACGGTCTGCTCCAGCGGCACGCCCGCCTCGGCGGCGAAGCGGCGCAGCAGCCGGGCCTTGCCCGCGCGGTCGACGATCTCGCCGGTCACCTTGCCGGTGAGCCTGCCGTCGACGATCTCCAGGGTGTTGGCGTGCGCGAAGTCCAGGCCGAGACGTTCCTTCAGGTCGTCGGTGACCTGGGTGAAGCCGCCCGAGACGACGCCGACCTGATAGCCGAGGCGCTTCAGGGTGCGGATGAGCGTACGGGCGCCGGGGGTCAGGCGGACCTCGGACCTGACCTTGTCCACGGCGGACACGTCCAGGTCCTTGAGCAGGGCGACCCGGGCGTGCAGCGACTCCTCGAAGTCCAGCTCGCCGCGCATGGCCGCCGTGGTCACGGCGGCGACCTCCTCCTCGCAGCCCGCGTGCGCGGCGAAGAGCTCGATCACCTCGTCCTGGATGAGGGTCGAGTCGACGTCCATCACGACCAGGCGCTGGGCACGGCGGTGCAGGCCCGCGGCCACGACCGCGATGTCCACGCCGAGGGCGTGCGCCTCCGTCGCGAGGGCGGTGCGCAGCGGCTCGGTCTCCGTGCCGGAGACGGCGAACTCCACTGCCGTGACCGGGTACTTGGCGAGCCGGAAGACACGGTCGATGTTGCCGCCCGTCCCCGTGATGCAGGCGGCGATCGCGGCCGTCGACTCCGCGGTCAGGGGGTGGCCGAGGACCGTCACCAGGGAGCGGCCGAGGCCGCGCGGGCGGTTGTCGCCGTGGCCCGAGATGATCTCGGCCTGGAGCTTCACGGACTCCGCCCAGCTGTGGACGGTGGCCCGCAGGTCGCCCTCCATACCGGGCGGCGGGGCGGTGACCAGGGCGCACAGCACTATCCGGCCACGGGTCACGACCTGCTCGATGTCGACGACATCGACGGAGTACGCGGCGAGGGTGTCGAAGAGTCCGGCGGTGATGCCTGGGCGGTCCTTGCCGAAGATCTTGACCAGAAGGGTGGGAAGGTCGGCGGTTGCGCCGGGACCTGCTGCGGTGGGCTCGCCGGAGGTCGGCGTGGGCGTCGAGGCACTCATGGTGATCCCCACGGTAGCTGGCCGGGTCGGCCTGGTGGTGGGGCTGTCCGGTCCTCGGACGGGGGTACGCCGGACGCTGGCGGTCCCTTTGCCTGGGGGACTTGGGCGGGCCGGCGTTCGTTCACCTGCGGGCGGCGGGGCGGCGGGGCGGCGGGGCGGCGGGGCGGCGGGGCGGCGGGGCGGCGGGGCGGCTG